>DASTTS010000047.1:0-6175 GCA_035760085.1 Pyrinomonadaceae bacterium | reverse complement strand
TGACGGGCGCCCGTCACTCTCAAACCCACCGGAGGCGCCAACAGAGCTCACCAGCACCGGCTCCTTGAACAGTATGCTGCTCAACACGCTGAGATCCGTTCCGGCGTGACCGTGTCCGTACAACAAGACTACGGCCTGCTTACAGATGAGTCCCGGCATCGAACGAAAAACGTCGCCCGAGCCCGACGCCTCGATCAGATAATCAACACCTTTTTCCCCGGTGTGCTCGTGCACCAACTCGACCAGATCTGCACCGACAGGATCGATCGCTTCATCAGCACCGAATTTTTTCGCGAGTTGCCGCTTACGCTCATTCGGATCGCTGACGAAGAGCAAGCCTTCGTACAAAAGCACGTTGCGCAGGTACTGAGTGAACAACAATCCAGCCGGGCCGGCGCCGCATATTAACACGCTCCGTACGCGCCGTTCCGCGCTGCGCGCCTTCGCGACCGTGTCGGACGAGTGAATGATGCAACCGAGCGGCTCGACGAGTGCCGCCGTCGCCACGTCGAGCGGCGCGGTAATCTTTATCGCGTTCACGGCCGGAACCGCAATGTACTCGGCGAGGCCGCCAGGCAAACCGGTGATGCCGTGTTCGCGATAGAACTCGCACTGGTGACTATTCGCCGTGCGACAGTAATCACAAAGAACTTCGCGACGCCGGCTGACGCAATTCAAACCCTGATCGATCACGACACGATCGCCTTCGCGCAGATCGCTGACCGCACTCCCGACTTGCTCGATGACGCCCGTGATCTCGTGCCCGAGGATCTGCGGCTGCAACGCGAGCGGGATCGATTGGCCGTACTCGTTTGTGTTGTAATTTGCGTGACCTGCAAAGATGTGAACGTCAGTACCGCATAGTCCGACAGCGCCCACCCGAATCAACACTTCGTAAGGCGAGATCGCCGGGCGCGGAATGTCGCGCACTTCGAGACGATGCACGTCACACAGCACGCTCGCCTTCATTGTGTGGCCTGGTACCGCTCTCATAAAACTAAATCGCTCATGTCGAGCCGTTCTGCGTCGCGCAGGGCAGCAAAGCGGTCCATCGTTTCGCGTATGCCGGTTTTGAATGGTGTTGAAGGCAAGTCAGACATAACACGTCTGATGGCCGAGTCGTCCATTGCGGCGGCGATTGGAATCGGTGGACCACCGAATGTAATCAATTCACTGCTCGAAAGAGTGTTGATGAAATCTGCGATGCGCTCGACGGTGATGGTCTCGCCGTGCAGGTTAAAAACATGCGCGCCTTCGAGCATATTCTCGGCACACGCTATAAATGTGGCTGCTGTGTCGGCAACATACTGAAAATCCGTCGCGCCACCGAAGCGAATGTGAAAGGGGCGGCCGAGCACGGCGGATTTCATCGCCTTGGTTGGATCGCTCGTTAGTCCGGTATCCCGGTTGACACCGTAGACCGTCAGCGGTCGCAGGCCGACGCTGTTGAGACCGTGATCGAGAAAGTAAACACGCGCGTTGCCTTCGTTTGCGCGTTTAAAGACACCGTAATGCGTTATTGGTTCGCACGCTGCGGTTTCAGCCAGCGCGACGTCGTCGTCGTTCATTCCGTAAACGGCTGCCGAGCTTGCGTAAACGATTCCGTTAATGCCGATCTGTCGTGCAGCCTCAAACAAATTGAGCGTGCCGGTGACGTTTACAAGTGCGCCAGCCACGGGATCAGCTTTGCACGTCGGCACTTGCAATCCGGCAAGATGAATTACGCGTGTCGCTCCAGAGTCACTTAACGCTGACTGGACGATAGCGCCATCCGTGATGTCACCCGTGATGAATCGCACTCGCGCGAGATCGTCGTCGTTCATGATCGCGCTGAGTCGACGTGAGTCGTTGCTGCGATCGAAGACCACCGCATGATCGCCACGTTCGATCAGCGCCTTCACGATCCACGAGCCGATGCAGCCCTGCGCGCCAGTGATGAAATAGGTTTCAGGCATCAATTGAGACGATAAAACTTTGCTGCGTTGCCGGCGAATATCTTCTCACTATCCGCGTCTCTTACATATTTCAAGATCTCCTGAAAAGAGTCGAGCACGCGATCGTAAGTCGCGGCCAGCAGGCAAACGGGATAATCGCTGCCGAACATCATGCGCTCCGCGCCAAAGAATTCGAGGGCGCAATCGACGAACGGCCGGAGATCGTCGATTTGCCATGATTTCCAGTTTGCCTCGGTGACCAGGCCGGAAAGTTTGCAATGGATGTTTGGGTAGCGCGCGAGCGGCTGGAGCGCGTGTGACCACTCTTTGATCTCGTTGCGTGCGATTGGCGGTTTCGCGAGATGATCGATCACGAGCTTCAGATCGGGGCAGCTTTCAGCGACGCGCGGAACGTATTTAAGGTGACGAGTGTGTACGAGGAGATCGTAAGAGAGCCCGCGCGCGGAGAGCTTTTGTAAATTCGATAGGACCGGCGGCTGTACGAGCCAGTCGTCATTCGGCTCGCTTTCGACGAGATGACGGACACCTTTGAACTTTGGACGCGCGCACAGTTCATTCAATTGGGCGTCGATGTCCGGGCTTGTTAGATCGACCCAGCCTACGACACCGGCAATGAAGTTGTTTGAGGCGGCGAGATCGAGTAGCCAGTGCGATTCCGCAAGGCTGTTGCTTGCCTGGACCAGGATTGTTTGCGTGACGTGATGTTGTTGCAAGATCGGGGAAAGATCCGCGGGAAGATAATCGCGATAGAGCACACCGAGATCTTTAGACATCCACGGGTAGTCGAAACGACCGACCTGCCAGAAGTGTTGGTGTGAATCGATCATGGTACGCGGATTCTACGGATTTAAAAAACTGAGTTACGCGGATACCTCGCGGGGTTTTTCGGCGCGCTTGCCTTCGTGGCTCTGACGGGGTTCGCCGTCGCACTCGAGCGCAAAAGTCGTCACGAGTTCGGGGGCGCGTTTAGGCAGACCTGTGAGCCGTATTCGGAAATCGTCCTGGACGAATTTCACTGGTGTGTTGGTGCCGTGCATTGTTACGGCGCTGACTTTATTGAGGAGGTTTCCGATCACGACGGTTTCGCCGGGCCAGTAGTGAACGTGCGCGTAGAGCGTGTTGCCGCGGCGCGTGTAGCTCAGATAGTTGCCACGACGCGGCTGACAAGGATCAGAAAGACGAATCGTGTCGCCGTGTTTCGCCATCCAGTCGCCGACAGTCGACAAAACCTGCACCGATTCGAGCGGAATCGAGCCATCCTCGGTTGGACCAATGTTCAAAAGATAATTTCCACCGTCACGCGCGCACGTGATCAGGTTGCGAATGACTGTGGTCGGCGTCTTCCAGTTGCGATCGGCAATGTGATAGCCCCAGCTATCGTTCAAAGTCATGCACGATTCCCACGGGCGGTTAGCGGATGCTTCGATTCGTTGTTCCGGTGTGTCGAAGTCTTCGGGAATCTTCGAGCGATTGTTGATGATGATGTCGGGCTGAAGCTTACGCACCATCGTATTCATCTCGACTGACTCCCAGCCCTTTGCATCCAGCGGCCACGGCACGTCGTACCAGAGAATGTCGACCGTGCCGTAGTTCGTCATCAGTTCACGGACTTGGCCGTGAATGTAGTCGACGAAGCGACGGCGCGCGGCTTCATCTTTCATACAACGCGCACCGTCCGGATGGTGCCAATCCATCAGCGAATAGTAGAACCCGAATCGCAACCCTTCTGCACGCGCGGCTTCGACATACTCTTTCACCAGATCGCGGCCGGGCGCTTTCTTTGTCGCGCAGTAACCAGTGAGCTTCGTGTCGAAGTTGCAGAAACCTTCGTGATGCTTCGTGGTCATCACCATGTATTTCATGCCCGCGCGTTTCGCGAGCTTCGCCCAGGCTTCAGCGAAGTTCGGCTTCGGCTTAAAGTTGTTGGCGTACTGTTCGTATTCCTTCGCGGGAATGCCTTCGTTTTCCATCACCCACTCGTGACGTCCGAGCGTGCTGTAAAGACCCCAGTGGATGAACATGCCGAACTTTGCTTCGTGCCACCACTTCATACGACGCTTGCGATCCTCCACCGTGGAGGTTGTCGGAGCACCGGGATCTTGCGGGCGCGGCTCCTGAGCGGAAACGAGTTTGGAAGTTGCGACAGCACCTGCGGCTGCGCCCATCAGGGCCAGGTAATCTCGCCTGTTCATCACGTTGTCTCCTGGAGTTGGGGTCGGTTTCGTTAGCGGTAACGGATAGTAACACAGATTCACGCGAATGGAAGGCGGATTTATAAAAATTTTTCCCAGGTGGCGAGGATTGAACGCAGTTCGTCTTCCTCGTCGGGCTGGACGTTGACGAGTGGTGGGCGCACTGGACCACCGTTGAGGCCGATCATGTCCATCATCGCTTTCATTGCTGAGACTTCGTAACCTTTGCGACGCGCACGCAACGCGTAGAGTGGGATGACGCAGCGGGCCAGCAGCTCGGTAAGCGCTTCGGAGTCGCCGGTGGCGGCGAGCTCGCAAAGTTTCAATGACAGTAAGGGCGCCACGGTCGCGATGCTCGAGGTAAACGTAGTTACACCGATGCTGAAGTACGCCGCCACCATGTCGTCGCCCGCGCCGCCGATCCAGTGCAGGCGATCGCCAACGTGATTGATGATGATCTGCAAGCGACGAATGTCGCCGTGGCCGTCCTTCCAACCAACCAGAGTTGGAATCGCAGTTAGACGCTCCACCATCGCGGGGCTGAAGTTGGCCCAGTCGCGACTGTAGATCAGCATACCGAGACGCGTGGCTTCACCAATCGCGCGGTAATACTCAAACAGTCCTTCATCCTCAGCTTGCGCGTAATATGGCGGGAACGCGAGGATGCCGTCGGCGCCGGCCTTCTCGGCTGCCTGGGCCATCTCAACCGCGATACGCTGCCCGAAACCGACGCCCGCGATCACCGGCACGCGATCCTCGATGGCGTGCGCCGTCAGCTCAACCACGCGCGTGTATTCAGCAGGCGTCAACGAATACAACTCGCCGGTGCCGCCCGCAGTCACGACAGCAGCGATCGGATATTCGAGTAACTTCGTGAGGTTCTCGTGCAGGCCGGGAAGATCGAGCGACAGGTCCTCTTTGAAAGGCGTGACGGGAAACGCGATCACGCCGGAAAGCTTTTTGCGAAGCGTGGTTGGGTGCATGACTTTTTGGCCGCGGATTTCACGGATAAACGCAGATCAGCAACCGCCCGGAACGTGCTGGCATGTTTTTGATCTCGAACGTGTTTGAGTGTATCCCTAAATCAGCCTCAGTCCAAAAATCTGTCATGCGGCAGCGTCGTTTTAATTGAATCAAAACATCCTGCGGAGCGTCATCCCAGTTCAGCACTGTTACGACTTCGCGCGTTCCTAACAGCACTCTTCCGACACGAAACGAATCGTCATCAAAACGCGCGGCGACACCTGTCGGTGGTTGCAGCTTGCGCAACATCGCGAGCTTCTCCGCGCTGATCTTCGTCAAATCGTCACCCGACAAAAGCATGCCGCCGGACGCGTAGATCGCAGTCGCATGAAACTGAAACTCGTTATCCGGCAGCTCGCCCGTGAGCACAATCGCGTCGGAATCGTTCCACCACAAACGGCCGTTCTGCCAGTTGCGACTGAGATTCTGGCGCGCAGTGGTCTTGATGCGTTCCCACGTGCGCTTGATGTCGTTTGAGCTGCGCGAGCCGTGAATCAGTCCGAGCGACGGCCAGATCGGATGATTGCAACCGAGTATGAAACTATTGCCGACGGTGTTGACGATCGCTCCCATTCCTTGTCGATACGCCTCGACGCGTGTAGCGCGTTTATTGTGAAAGTGGCCGCCGTGAATCGCGCCCCAGAAATTTGCGTCGAGCTTGAAATAAGTGCAGCCCCACTCGCGCTTCATCTTTCCGAAAACTCTTTGGAAGTATTGCCACACTTCCGGATGCGTGCCGTCGAGCACGTACCATGGACCACGACGCCAGCCGCCGAACGTGACGCGATCCGATCTTAGCGGCGCGCCGTCTGCGTCTTTCACAAACCAGTCCGGGCGAAGCTGGAAAACCTGCGACTTTTCCTCGGCTACGAAAGGAGCGACCCAGATCGCGGGCTCGAAGCCGCGCGCGCGGATCTCCTTCAACACGCCCTGCACGTTTCCACCGAATGCAGTGCCGGTTTCGAGCCAGTCGCCCATTGCCGGCTGGTAACCGTCGTCGATTTG
>DASTTS010000046.1:0-2856 GCA_035760085.1 Pyrinomonadaceae bacterium | reverse complement strand
TCGTCATAGATCACGCCCCAGCGAGACGGGCGTCCGTGACAACAACCCGCTCTGAAACAACCCAAATAGCCGACGGCGCGCGCGGCTCCAGCCGCGAGCAGCATGACGTCGAGAAACGGCAGGGGTGGTTGGCCCACCATCCACAATAAAATCGTGTTCGCGGTCAGGCCGCCGATCAGGTGATGGTAAAAGCACAAGTCTTCTGCACCGCTCACGATCTTTTCCGCCATCGCGATAATGGGAATCACGAGTAAACCGAGAAGTGCAACTACGACGCTCCATTTGCCCGGCAGATTTAACAGCGCGCCAAGGGTGAGATTGATCGCCACCCAGATCGCTAAACCGATACCTGCATAAAGTTGAAACGCATACACTCTTTTGCGGCCAAACCGGATCGTTGGGCCAGGCACTACATAGTGAAGATCATTAGACGACATTCTCATCTCGGCTCATTACACTTCCGGAAACATGTGCGCTTGATTAGGAGCCTTCTCAATGCGCGCGGTAGTGGTCAGCACGGGGTTGTTAGGTTTACCGATGTCGACACCGCACGTTTCACCCGTGTCGCTCTTCCACGTTTCATCATCAATCTGGTTCGATTCGTCCAAAATGATCTCCATAACCTTGTCTACATAGCCAACAACGGTGTCCGAGCCCAACTGACTTCCATAGTTGTCCGACTTCCGGGGCCTGCTGAGCGGCATCGTGCGTTCAGGTGCGACTGTTTCTAATTGCATGTAACTCACGGCACCTCGTGCACGAGCTGACCGTATGGACCAAGCTCGGAAGCAGTTAACAGGCGCGCTTCCCGTTGATACTGGCGCGCGATCGCGCGCACGACGTGGACGGGCTCGATCTCGACATTTGCCGGACCACCGTGACCGTTCACACTCTTCGCAGATTCCATCGCCAGCAGCGCGGCGGTCTGAGCCGCGCTGACGATGCTGGCGCCGGTCATCTCGAGTTTTGAAAGCAGATCGAAGTCGATATCGGCTTGCAAAGGCGCTGACTTCGGAAACGCAATGGACCACAGGCGGCGACGCTCCGGCGGATCTGGACGCGAAAAGTTGAGTACAACTTGAAAGCGGCGGATGAATGCCGGATCGATGTTCTCGCGAAGGTTACTCGCCAGGATGACTAAGCCGTGATACGACTCGAGTCGTTGCAAAAGATAACTGACTTCCAGGTTTGAATAGCGATCGACGCCGTGACGAACTTCGCCACGTTTGCTAAACAACGAATCAGCCTCGTCAAAGAAGAGCACTGAATTGCTGTCTTCGGCTTCAGCAAACGCGCGATCGAGATTGCGTTCGGTTTCGCCTACCCACTTCGACACGACGCGAGAGAGATCGATCTTCAGCAACGTCATACCGAGATCAAACGCGATGACCTCGGCGGCAAGCGTCTTCCCTGTTCCTGATGGTCCCGTGAAGAGAACTTTGATGCCGCTCTCGCGCGCCAGTAACCGGCCAAAGCCCCACGCATCGGCGATGCGCGGCCACGTGCGATGAAAACGCGCGATCTCGATCACCTGCTTGTGCAGCATCGGCGGCAAGACCAGATCGTCGGGACCGCGTTTCGGCCTGATCGCGGTGGCGAAGTTGTAAGTGTGTTTTCGTGTAACCGCGTCGCACGCTTCTTCGACTTGTTCGCTGATCTTTGCGTGACCGTTGCTCGCTACTCTTGCCTGCGTGCCAGCCATCAGCGCCACCGCGTCGAGCTCGTCTGAGCTCATGCGAAAACGCGAAGCGAGATCGTCGCGCTGTTCTTTCGTCAATTCAGGAAGCGCGCTGTGCCACATGGCCTGGCGCGTCTTGAAGGCGGGATTCGAGGTCTCGATTTGAGCGTAAGAACGTGACTTCAACAACTCCGTTGGACGCCACGGACGACTGCCGGTCAGAATCACCGGCACTGCGGCTGAAGCAAGCGCGTTTGCAAGAAAGTGGCTGACTGGGCGCAGGTTTTCGTTGCCGTGTTCGGTTAGCACATCGGTTTCGACCAGCAGAGCCGAATTAAGCGCGGCGGCTGTTTTAATCGATTCGGCGACGGGTTGTTCATACCCGGCGTGCTGGAACAAGTTTGGATCGATCACAAGACGACGCAGTGGCAACGCCGCACTAACCGCAACTGCGAGAGAGACCTCGCGGATGCCGCTCTGGCGCGGTCCCCAGATGCCGAGCACTGAAACGCTGCCGTCACGTAACGATTGGCCCAGACGTTCGATCGTCGCGATCTCGACGTCGGCCGGTAGTTGAATCTCCGCGAGCTCAGAAGGCAATGACACCGCAGCCGCGTCGCGAAACCACGACGACACATCGCCTGGCGCTCCGGTCAGGAAAGTGAGCAACGAAGGCGACAGGCGCAGCTCCTGTCGCAAGCTCGTGGCCGGCTCACCAAAGGGACGCAAGATACCGGTGCGACGCAGCTTGCCGTAAACACCGAGCGCGGCGCGGCGGGTGCAGACTTCCTCGAGTGAGTTCGCAGTCAAGGTCGAGAGTAATTCGATGCAGGGGAAACGGCGATTCAGATCGTCGAGGATGTACGCGAAGATGCGCTCGTACGATCGATCGAGCTCGACAGCCGCACACAAGAGAATGGCTTCTTGTTCAAACTCTGAAAGCTCGAGCGTTTCGACGATGCGATCGAGCGGTAGCTTGTTTTGCGCGTCGAGACTCATCTGGCGCAGTTGCTGCTCGAGATCGTGCTCGTCGGGCGTCAGGGTCGCGCGGCGCGATTCGATTGTGTCTCGGAGAACAAGCTGGTCGACGTCGTCGAGCAGCGTTTGCACTTGTTCTTCAGTGACGCAGAGCGGTGTGACGTCAGGATGAAAGAGTCTGGCCGCGAGCCGGCTTTGCC
>DASTTS010000045.1:0-3054 GCA_035760085.1 Pyrinomonadaceae bacterium | reverse complement strand
GTAACTCATATTGACAGGGGAATCCCAAAAAGCCGACTATTATTACCCTGACAGCGTTGTAAGGTCATCCCCCCGGATAATACGGCGACATCGTTTCACTGAGGTTAGTAGTTGGGGAACAACTCGGCGGATCAGTTCTTTCCTAGAGGCCCGCGATCTCATTCGCGTGCTCCTGCTGACATGCATGGTCGCCCGGCCCGCGGTCGCATGCCTTCGAGCGTTGGTTATCTCGTCACCGCGATCGTGATCTCCGTGGGATTGTTTTTCGGGCTGTGGTGGATCCTCGTGAGCGGCGGCGACGAGGCACCGTGGCTGCCGGCGGGACTGGCGGCGAGCGTCGTGCTTCTGGTTGCGTTGTCGGCGCGCGAAGTCGTGATGCGACGCGCCTGGACACGTTATCTCCTGGAGAACGGTATCAACCAAAACCCGCCGAGTCGTTCGCGTCCCGGTAGCCGCAGTCAGAAAAAAGGATTTTCCGCGTCGTTACACTCCGCTGCACTGCGCGCCATTCAGAAACAATCGTCGGCTGCGGATCGTCCTGGCTCAGCTCCCGAGCTGCATCTCGACGTAGCACAAATGTGCCACGACTATCTTGCCAGCACTGACGAAGCGATCAGATCAGGTAGTCACGGCAGTGAGAAGGGGATCGCTATACGTGCCGGACAGGAACGCGTGCGTGCGCTGCACCGGCATCATCTGTTGACATGGGCGCGAGGACAGTCCCAGTTGTTGACGCACGAAGCACAACAACGCGCACGCACATTCGACAAGATCGAAACCGCCACGCGCGCACTCGACTGCCTCGATTCAACGTTACGAATCTATCCTGACGAAACGGATCTCAGTGAGTCGAGAGTTGCGATCGAAGAGTTCATTGCGTCAGTGAAGGTGGCCCACTGGGTTGAGCTTGCAGAACGTTCGGCGTTCAAGGGGCACTACCGGCGCGCGATTGATCGCTATCGCGATGCGTTGTTTTACCTGAATCAGGACATCGTTAAAGCAGACGTGCGCGCAGCCGGAACGATGAAGATCGAGCGGGAGATTGAAAAGCTAAAGACGCGGCTAAAGCCCGGCACGGGGCCCGGCGACGGCGCGCACCCCCGAAAACCGGAAGACGCTGGTCCAAATAACTATTGATGATCGGCCAAAAGTGCCCGAAATGTGGTAGTTCGCAGATACGGCGAGGCTACAAACGGACTTTTTTTGTACTGCGTCTGTTTGGCATCCATAACCTTTTGTGCGATCATTGCAACTTACTTTTCACGGGCTTTGTAATGCCTGGGACCTTGCGCCGCCGGAAAAAGCACCGGCGTCCTAAACACACGGAACACAAGCTTCAACGTTGAGGAGATGAAAATGAAGACCAAACAATCCTTACTCTTAGTGATCGCGTTTGTGTGTGCGCTTGCGGGCTCTGTTTACGCGCAAGAATCTCAACCGCAGCAAACGTCGGCGCCGCCACCGTCTCCCGGCCTGGACATTCAGGGCATCAAGACCTACCTGCTTGGTCCAGGCGATGTCGTTGATGTGCGAGTGTTCGGACAGCCGGAGTTGAGCACTCAGGCGCAGGTAGACAGCGACGGCAATCTCGGCGCGCTGCCGTTCCTCGAGACACCGATCCGTGCAAAATGTCGTACCGAGAAGGACGTGCAGAAAGATATCCAGGTTGCGTACGCGAAGTTCATCAACAATCCGCAGGTGAGCGTTCGCATTTCGGAACGAAACAGTCGCCAGCCGGCGACGGTGTTCGGCGCAGTGCGACAGGCAACTCGCGTCGAGATGAAGCGAAAGGTGCGTTTGAACGAGTTGATGGCGGTGTCCGGTGGTTTCACTGAGCGCGCCGCCGGCACGATTCAAATACTTCATACCGAGCCGTTGATGTGTCCGGAGCCAGGTGAAGAAGCTGAAGCAGCACCGATTGACGGTACCAGGATCCCGCTTCAAGTCGTAAGGATTGCAGATCTTCGCAGTGGAAAGCCGGAAGCGAATCCCGTCATTCGTCCCGGAGACTATGTACTCGTAACAGAAGCGGAGCCTGTTTACATCACCGGTGCGGTGATGTCGCCGGGTGGTCTTTATCTTCGTGACCAACTCACTTTGAGTCGTGCGCTCGCAATGGTGGGCGGCGCGAGAAAAGAAGCGAAGTTGGATAATGTGAAGATTTATCGTCAGGTGCCGGGGGCTACGAACTCGGAACCGATTGTGGTGGATTTAGCAGCGATCAAGAAAAATCAGAAGCCCGATTTCGTGCTGCAACCATACGACATTATTGAAGTGGGCGAGGCGGGAATGTTTTCATCCGCTCGCCTTGGACAGACGTTGGTAGGTGCCTTGACAGGTGGCCTCACGGGCGCGATCTCGTCGACAGGATCGTACTTACCGATGCGTGTTATTTACTAGTATTCGCAATTTCTCTCTGCGTAGCCTCGGCGACCTCTGCGCCTCTGCGGTTTACCTGTTTTTATTCCCCGCAGAGGCGCAGAGGTCGCAGAGGCTACGCAGAGGTACACAAATCAATTAGGAATAATATATGAATCGAAAAACTCTCGCCGGAGATCGCCGGCGTCGCAAGTTAATCACCGCACTCTGGTCATTGGGTGTTGCCGCCCTTGTTATGCTCCTGATTTATTTCGAGCGCACGGCCATTCTTTACATCCTTTGCACCCTTAGTATCGCAGTGCTGCTTCTCATCGTGGCATTCTCAGACCTGGCCCATGAGCAGCGTCCGGATCTGGCCCAGGCAGCCGATTCACCTGGACCAGCAAAGAGGGAAAGGTAACTATCACCACCGTCAGTTGAGAGAGGCACGAAAGCTCCTTACTACTCTCGATTGAAGTTGCTTATGTGGTCTATAAATTTTCCTGCGACGCTACTTTGCTGCAACGAATCTTGCCATTCCCTAAAACAAATATGCGGGTTGAAACTTTAGACGGACTATTGCATAATCCGCTTGCGTTCACCTCCCCGGTGGACGAAGTGGTCGCGTGGGGTGAGGACACGTGGCCTTAGGGTGGGGGCTGTGGGAGGCCCCCGCCCGCTTTTTTTGTAAGGACA
>DASTTS010000044.1:0-4233 GCA_035760085.1 Pyrinomonadaceae bacterium | reverse complement strand
ACCCGCGCGGGTGCGGCTGCCGGCGGCAAAAAGAGTAAGTAGGTCCTGGAGTACCGCAAACGGGAGGTTTGCGAAGTCTATTCCACGACCCGCAAACTGAGAGTTTGCGTCACACCTTTAAATAGGAGAAGAGACAAAGATAATGGCAAAGCAAATAGTTCATGGCGAAGAATCACGAGCTGCAATTCTGCGGGGCGTGAATCAACTCGCCGATGCAGTGAAAATCACCCTTGGACCAAAGGGGCGCAATGTCGTCCTCGATAAGAAATACGGTAGCCCGACCATCACGAAAGACGGCGTGACAGTAGCGAAAGAAATCGAGCTGAAAGATGCAAAGGAGAATATGGGCGCGCAGATGGTGCGTGAAGTCGCTTCGAAGACCAGCGACGTTGCGGGCGACGGCACAACCACGGCGACCGTGCTCGCGCAGGCCATTTTTCGCGAAGGCGTGAAAACTGTGGCCGCAGGGGCGAACCCGATGGCTCTGAAGCGCGGCATCGATAAAGCAGTCGAGCGCGCAACTCGAGAGATCAAGAAAATGTCGAAGCCGGTCACGGGAGACATGATCGCGCAGGTCGGCACGATTTCGGCAAATGGTGACCACAGTATCGGCGAGTTAATCGCCGAAGCGATGAACAAGGTTGGTAAGGATGGCGTCATCACCGTCGAAGAATCGAAAACAATGGAGACGGCTTTGGAAGTTGTCGAAGGGATGCAGTTTGATCGCGGCTATCTTTCGCCTTACTTCGTCACTGACGCGGAAACCATGGAAGCTGTGCTCGAGAATCCGGTCATTCTGCTCAGCGAAAAGAAGATTTCGGCGATGAGAGACATGCTTCCCATTCTTGAGCAGGTCGCTAAGTTGGGCAAACCAATCTTGATTATTGCGGAGGATGTAGAAGGCGAAGCATTGGCAACTCTCGTGGTCAACAGACTGCGTGGCACGATCAACGTCGCGGCGGTCAAGGCGCCGGGCTTCGGTGATCGTCGTAAGGCGATGCTCGAGGACATTGCAATCCTTACGGGAGGCAAGGTCATCAGCGAAGACCTCGGGATCAAACTCGAGAACGTCAAGATCGAAGACCTGGGTACCGCAAGACGTGTGACGATCGATAAAGAGAACACGACTATCATCGATGGCGGTGGCGAGACCGGCGATTTACAAGGTCGGGTGAAAACACTAAAAACTCAAATTGACGACTCCACCTCAGACTATGACCGTGAAAAACTGCAAGAGCGGCTGGCCAAACTCGTTGGCGGCGTCGCGATTATTCGCGTTGGCGCGGCGACGGAAACCGAGCTCAAGGAGAAGAAAGCGCGGGTCGAAGATGCGATGCATGCGACGCGCGCCGCAGTAGAAGAAGGCATCGTGCCGGGCGGCGGTGTCGTATACATTCGCGCCGCGAAAGTGCTCGACAAATTCAAACTCTTCGAGGGTAACGAAGACGAAGCTACCGGCGACGCAGACGAACAAATTGGCGTCAACATCGTCAAGAGGGCACTGGAAGAGCCGATGCGTCAGATTGTTTCAAACGCCGGCAAAGAAGGTGCCGTCATTGTCGAGAAAGTTCGTGCAGAGAAGAACCCAAACATCGGCTATAACGCAGTAACCGAAAAGTTTGAAGATCTTGTGGCTGCGGGCGTGATTGATCCCGCCAAGGTGACACGTTCCGCGCTGCAAAATGCCGCGTCAATCGCAGGGTTGATGCTCACGACGGAAGCGCTTATTTCTGAGCTACACGAAGATGACAAGCCGAGGGCAATGCCCGGCATGGACATGTAATTCGGTGGCAAATTGGGAAGCCAGCATGTTCACCATGGAGGCTTCTGTTAACTCGCAAGGGAGAGAAGTCTTCTGGAGTGAGAACCCTACAGAGGGAAGAGTGGAAAAAACTTATGTCTATGAAACTTTATGTCGGTAATCTCTCGTTTGACACGTCGAAAAATGAACTACAAACATTATTCGCGCAAACGGGCACAGTCGAAAATGTATCGTTGATCGAAGATCGTGAAACAGGCCGCTCGCGTGGCTTTGGCTTCGTCGAGATGTCAACGAAGGAGGAAGGCGCCGCGGCTATTGAGAAATTCAATGGCCAGGAACTAGGCGGACGGTTCTTGAGAGTCAACGAAGCCAAGCAGCGTGAAACTCGCCTCGGCTTAGTCTAAGAGCACCGCCGCGAGTAGCGAAAGGATCTCGGGTTTAAAACACGCGAGATCTTTTTCATTACGAATCCGGCAGTGCTACGTATGTTGTAGCTTCCGGGCTTTCCGGTTAACATCGCATGCTGCTACTTAACTATTCTCGGTCGTCACGTGAGGTGGGCTCATGAATGAAGAGATACAATCCAAACCGGTCAAATCAAGGCCCGCAGCACAGCGCTACCTCATCTATGCTGGAGTATTGCTAGTAATCTTCTTGCTGGGTTTTGTCCCGATGTGGCTCAGAGCTCGAGCCGCCGGCAACAGTCTTGTCGAGACTCAGCACCAATTGTTCATGGCCAGGATGCAGAGCAGTCTTGCCTCAGCAGCAATTGACGCGCGGCGAGGCGACTATGAGCCAGCCCGCCAGGCTGTCAGCCAGTTCTTCACGTCCCTACGCGCAGAAATTGATAAGGCGGATACTTCGAACTATACACAGGCCCAACGACAAGGTCTGCAGCCACTGTTCGCCGGGCGCGATGAGCTTATTACTTTGCTTGCCCGGAGTGATCCTGCTTCCGCGGATCGGCTCGCCGATTTGTTTGTGGCATATCGGAAGATCATGAGTGGCTGAGAGATTCCGAACCTCATCTGCATTGGGTATGTGTGTTAGCGCACAGAACTTCCCTCCTGCGAGTGATATAAGTCGTTAGCTTCCTTTCGAAATTACCTTTCGACATCCGGGATCGGGCCAGCAACCTTCTTCTTGAGCCGCCTTGTAATTCTCCAGAGAGGCCGACGAAGTTGTTCTCAGCGTCCGCGGCCGTTCCATCTATGAGCTGTAGGATTCTGAGGTGCAATTTATGTATTCCGACGTGTGCTTGAATACCCTTGGTACAAGCCCTGGAACTGAAAGAAGAAAGATGTCGATCTTAAAAAGCATTGTTTCCGTGTTCATCCTGTTGACGTTTTCAATTGTCATCGGCCTGAGCATACAGGCGCAGCAACAGACTAACCGTAATAACACCCGTCAGGTCGGCAACATGCTGCAACGACTTGAACGAAGCGCAGGAAGATTCCGCAACGGTCTCAATGTGGCATTGGTCCAGCGGAGCATCGATCAAACGCAGCCTAAAAATGACATCAGCACCTTTCAATCTGGCTTTGATCTCGCTATTAAGCACTTCCGGGATCAGTTCACTCGCCGGCTTGCAGTTGCGTCCGACGTTGAGAACATCCTGCAAAAGGCGTCGCCCATCAATAGCTTCATAACTCAAAATACCCTAACTCCTCGGGTCAAGAATGACTGGGCATCGGTGCGAACCGATCTGAACATGCTGGCGAATGCCTATGACGTCAGTTGGCAGTGGAACCAGGTAACTCCTATGAAGGTTGACGCAAATGGATCGTTCCGACTGTCCGAGAGCGAACTCAACCAGTTGATTCAGCGGGTCGAGAACGGTGGCGACACGTTTCGTGCGAGTCTTACGGAATCTTTTTTCCAACGACCTTACGATCGCACCAGAAGCGAGGGCAACATGAATGACGCTCTTCGAGGCTTCAAAAAGGCGACCGATCAAGTACGCATTCGCTTCGATGCCAGGCAGTTGGTGACGGACGACGTCCGACGCCTGCTCGACCAGGCCACGCCCCTCGACAATTTCATGCGCGACAACTCGCTTACAGACCGCGTCAAAAGCGATTGGTCGACATTGCGCGGGGATCTAAGCGTCCTGGCCAGCGCGTATGACGTAGCGCCGAGTTGGGGAAACGGCCCAATTTCATCATCTGGAAACAAGAGTACTAATCGTCTAACCGGAACTTTTAGATTGGATTCGTCTCGCAGTGACAACCCGCGCGACAAAGCGCAGCGCGCGACTCAGAATTTACGTACCGACGAACGGCAGGCTGTTACCGACCAAATTCTGGCGCGACTTGAATCTCCTGAGATGTTGATGATCGAGCGCCGCGGTACAACGATGACTATTGCTTCTTCGCTGGCGCCAAAATCAACCTTTGAGGCAGACGGCCGCGAACGTCAGGAACAACTTCCCAACGGCAGATCGACTAAGGTAACAGCGACGCTTCGTGGGG
>DASTTS010000043.1:0-3136 GCA_035760085.1 Pyrinomonadaceae bacterium | reverse complement strand
TGCACGAAAGGCGGCTACCTGCCTTTCGACGGTGCGCCGCCGCGAAATGTGCGCGAGTATTTCACCGAGACGTTTGTGAAGCCAGGCATCGCTTCGTTCGGAGATGTCGTCGCGGGCAGTCATTGCATGACGCCGTCTTACCTTCAGAGCCAGCTTGATCAGTCGTTGCGCAACATGGGCATTGAATGCGTGGATGTTTATTACATTCACACTCCTGAGTCGCAATTGCAGTACGTTCCGGAGCAGGAGTTTTACAATCGATTGAAGCAGGCGTTTGCACGACTCGAGGAGAACCGCCGGCAAGGCAAGCTCGCGCATTATGGTGTAGCGACGTGGAATGGATTTCGTATGCCACCGGATTCGGGCGGGCATTCGCTCACGCGGATGGTTGAGCTGGCGCGTGAGGTTGGTGGCGAGCAGCACGGGTTTCACTTCATTCAACTACCTTTCAACCTTGCGATGCCGGAGGGCGCGAGTGTTGTTGACGAGGCGCAGCGGCTTGGTGTCGTAGTCGTTACGAGTGCGTCACTGATGCAGGGACGCATTCCACCGCAGGCGGCGATTGAATTTGTTCGCGCCAATCCGGGAATTACCACGGCGCTCATCGGCATGAGCCGCGTGGAGCACGTTGAGGAAAACCTTAGCCAGGATTAAGAAGATTTACAGAATTTACAGGATTGGTCCTGTTAATCTTGCAAATCCTGAAATCCTGTCCAACTTTCATGACAGAGGAGCGCTACAAATCATTTTCTGAGTTCTGGCCTTTTTACGTCTCAGAACATAGCCAGCCGGCCACACGTTTGCTGCACCTGATCGGAACAACCGCCGGTATCGCCTTGCTGATCTATTTGATCGCGATCGGCAAATGGTGGCTCTTCTTTCTGGGCTTCGTGCCGGGCTACGGCTGCGCGTGGCTCGCGCACTTCCTGATCGAGAAGAACAAGCCCGCGACGTTCAAATACCCGCTCTGGTCATTCATGGGCGACTACAAAATGATCGCCCTCATGCTCACCGGCCGCATGGGCGCCGAGGTCAAAAAGCTTGCGCGGTAACATCCCCATTCCCGAAATTCCCCACGGCGAAGACCTCTGGCTGATCGTACTCGTCACCTCCGTTCGCGAGCGTCGCACGCAACAAGGCCGTCTCTTCTGCGATGCCTCGGCACGCAACGCTACCGGCACGCTCGCCCTTAAAATCTGGGGCGAGGTAATCGACACTCAAAAAGATCTCAAACCCGGTCTCTGGGGTATCACGGGCAAACTCGAAACTTTTAATGACCGCTCGCAATTCGTCGTCGCCGAGTATCGCCCGATCACGCTCGATCAGTATCGCGAACACCAGAAATCCGAGCCACAACTGCCGCGCGCCTACACTATCGACATCGAAACACTCACGCTGCCGGATTTCCGCGAACGAGTCGGGGCTCAACTCGAGCGCTCGATGCGGCTCGGCAACATGCGCGTCGAGCAACAACAACGCTACCTCGAAGACATCGCCGCCGAAGAAGAACGCTGCTACGCGTTGGGTGCGTTAAGCGCGACTTCGGGCCGCGTGTTGTCGATCGCGCTGCACGCCGGATCGATTCCGGGTTTGGAGTTTCCAGATCTCGGACCGGAAGCGAGCGAGCACGTATTTGGGATTGACAAGTACGGTTATGAAGAGGACGAGAAGAAGGCGCTTCAGGACTTTCTCACGACGATGAAGGACTTCGATCCCGACTGCGACGAGCTCGTCGGGCACAACATCATCAGTTTCGATCTGCCGTTTATTTTCCAGCGCTGCCTGGCGCATTCGCTGAAGGCGCGGCCGTTCGTGAATCTCGGTGACTACAACGTGCGCGGCGTGTTCGACACGATGCATCGCTGGTGGCTCGGCGCCAGGCGGCACGTGAGCCTCGACGACGTCGCGTGGGCGCTCGGGATCGAGTCGAGCAAGACTGCGGACGTGGAAGGCAGCAAGGTTTTTGATCTATACCAGGCGGGCAAACTCGATCTCATCCGCGAGTACAACCTCAACGACGTACGCGTCACGCGCAAGATCTACGAGCGCATGGTCGCAAGTTTTGGAAGGTAAGTCTCACGCGGCGGCGCAACGGCCCAGCGAAAGAAAAAAACCATATTTTGCGGTCATAGAGTCCTGACAAACAAGATGTTGAGTGCTAGAATGCGTCTCCATGGAAATCGTCTTCCCCGTGTCGATGCTGGCCCTTGGCCTCAGTATCGGCGCCTTTTCCGTTTGGCTGATCACACGGACGAAACTGAAATACGAATTTGACCGCGGCCGCACGTACGGTGAAACAGAGCGCGCCGTGCTGCAAACACGTCTCGAAGAAGAACGTAAAGCCAGCCAGGAAAAGCTCACGCTCCTCAACAACGCCGAAAGCAAGCTCGCCGACGCTTTCAAAGCGCTCTCAGCCGACGCGCTGCGCAGTAACAACCAGTCGTTCCTCGATCTCGCAAAACAAAACCTCGAAGCATTTCAGCAAAACGCGAAAGGCGAGCTCGAGCGACGCCAGAACGCGATCGGCGATCTGATCAAGCCGCTGAAAGAGTCGCTCGAAAAAGTCGACGGCAAGATCGGCGAGCTCGAGAAGAACCGCGTCGGTGCGTATTCCGAGTTGCGCGAGCAGGTGAAGACACTGGCTCAATCGCACCTGCAACTCCAGTCAGAAACGGGAAACCTCGTCAAAGCGTTGCGTGTGCCGCACGTGCGTGGCCGCTGGGGCGAGATCCAGTTGCGCCGCGTTGTCGAGCTCGCAGGAATGCTTCAGTACTGCGACTTCGTCGAACAGGAAACAGTCGCGACTGAAGAAAGCCGTATCCGTCCTGACTTGATCGTGAAGCTACCGGGCAATCGCACGATCGTGGTTGACTCGAAAGTTCCGTTCGACGCTTTCTACGAATCGATCTCGACCACTGACGACGAAGTGCGCGCCAGCCGGTTGAAAGATCACGCGCGTCTCGTGAGAACTCACATCCAGTCGCTGAGCCGCAAGTCTTACTGGGAAACGGTGCAACCCACGCCGGAGTTTGTCCTGTTGTTTTTGCCGGGCGAAACGTTTTACAGTGCTGCGCTCGAAAACGATCCGAAGCTGATCGAAGACGGCGTCAGCCAGGGCGTGATCATCGCGACGCCG
>DASTTS010000042.1:0-10071 GCA_035760085.1 Pyrinomonadaceae bacterium | reverse complement strand
AAATATCGTGTTGGAATTTTGGGTGCGACGGGCATGGTGGGCCAGAGGTTTATTCAACTATTGGAGAATCACCCGCAATTTGAAATCACCGCTGTTGCCGCTTCCGATCGTTCACAAGGAAAAACGTACGGCGAAGCCTGCACCTGGCGTCTCAACGGCGAAATGCCCAAAGCAGTGCGCTCATTGCCCGTGCAACCACCCACTCCACCACTCGATTGCGATCTCGTGTTCTCGAGCCTGCCCGGCGACATCGCGCGTCAAACCGAAGGTGATTTCGCAAATGCCAGCTATCCCGTCATCAGTAACTCATCAGCGTTTCGCATGGATGAAGACGTGCCGCTCTTGATTCCGGAAGTGAATCACCAGCACCTCGAGCTACTCGCGCGACAACGACGGCGCTACGCCTCCGGCGGTTTCATCGTCACCAACCCGAACTGCTCGACCATCATGCTCGCACTCGCCCTGGCACCACTCCACGCGACGTTCGGCATCACGTCAGTTGTCGCGACGACGATGCAGGCACTTTCAGGCGCCGGATATCCGGGCGTTGCTTCGCTCGACATTATCGACAACGTGTTACCTCACATCAGCGGCGAGGAAGAGAAGATCGAAATGGAGACGACGAAGATTCTCGGGCGCTTGGTTAACGACCAGATCGAGCCCGCGCCGGTGGCTGTCAGTGCGCAGTGTCATCGTGTGAACGTGGCGGATGGTCACATGGCGGCCGTGCGCGTGAACTTCACACGCAAGCCCGATCCCGGCGAGCTTCGTGAAGCGTTGAGCTCGTTTAGTTCGTTACCGCAGGAACTGGGACTCCATTCGGCGCCGCGTGCGCCGATCGTCGTGCGTGATGAGTTGGATCGGCCGCAGCCGAAACTCGATCGTGATGCGGGTGCCGGGATGACGATCACTATCGGGCGGTTGAGAGAAGATACGGTGATGGATTACCGGTTTGTAGTGTTGAGTCATAACACGATACGCGGAGCAGCGGGTGCCGCGATACTCAATGCTGAATTGTTGATTGCGTTGCAGTATTTTACAGGATGAACAAGATTCTTCACGATGCACAAGATTAAGCCTTTACTCCTTCTACTCCTTCTCAGTTTTTCAACCCACGCGCAAACAACTCTTGACGATCAAGTGAAACCGATCGTTGCGTCGTTCAAAGGCAAGGTGAGTTTGTTTGCGAAGAATCTCGACACGGGTGAGACGTACGGGATGAATCCCGATGAGCGTGTGCGGACGGCGAGCACGATCAAGATCGCTGTGATGATCGAGGCATTTGCGCGCGTCGCCGAGGGAAAGGCGAAGTGGACTGATGAGGTTGTGCTCACAAAGGAGAAGAAAGTTTCCGGCTCAGGCATTCTGAGTGAGCTCTCGGACGGGCTGAAACTCACGCTTCGTGATGCCGTCAATCTCATGATGATTCTCAGCGACAACACCGCGACGAATCTCGTGCTCGATGTGTTGACGACCGATGCGGTGAACGCGCGCATGGAGTCGCTCGGGTTCAAACAGATCAAGATCATGCGGAAAGTCGGCAGTGGCGGAGAGAGTGCGGCGGGCAAAGATCCGGAGAACAAGAAATACGGACTCGGCATGGCGACGCCGCGCGAGATGGTGCTCGTGATGGAAAAACTCGAGCGCGGTGAAGTGATCAGTCCGGCTGCGTCGAAAGAGATGATCGAGCTGATGAAACGCGAGCAGGGCCGCAATGCGATCGGGCGCTCGCTTTGGAATGTGCCGATGGCGAGCAAGTATGGCGCGCTCGATCGGCTGCGTAGCGCGATCGGGATTCTCTACACGAAGAACGGAAAGATCGCGATGGCAATCTCATGCGACGACATGCCGGAGACGATGTGGTCCGTAGACAATCCCGCGTACGTGTTGATGTCTCGCTTATCCGAAGTAATCGCAAACGGGCTTGTCCGTGTGAATCCGCGTTAAGAAAGCTATACGAAATATTGGTTCACACCGAAGTCGAACTTCACTACCTTCCTATCCCTTCTCCGAAAACATAAACCTCATCCCTGAAAATTTTCGGATCTCAATTTGATCTTCTACCAGATCACGCTCATCTGCGTATGGAATAGTTCCTGCAAGTCCTCCAGCGACGTCCAGGTTCGATTCAAAATCGAATTCAAGATTTTGAATCAAAACTCTCCCCGAACATCTTTAACCAGATCTCCTATGGAGGAATGCATGAAACCAGTCAAGCTCTCTCTACACAAGGCGCTTGCCATCTTCAGCGTCGTTGCACTCGCGCTGCTGACTGCGAATGTCGCCTTGGCCCAGACCGGCTCTTCATCTCTGCGCGGCACTATCACTGACTTGCAGGGACGCGCAATCGCAGGAGCCGAGGTTACCATTACTAACGATCAAAAAAACTTTAGCCGCACTCAGACCACCAACGACGATGGTGCCTACACTTTTACGTCTATCCCTCCCGGCACTTACCGGCTCGACGTGCAGGCCACCGGCTTCAAGAAGGCGCAAGTAGCTGACCTGCGTGCGCAGATCGACACTCCCGGCACCTTCGATTTGCAGTTGGAAGTCGGCAACATCTCTGAAACCGTCAGCGTTATCGCCGGCGGCGATGCGCCGATCAATACGACTGACGCAACCGTCGGTAACACATTCGAATCACGTCGCATCGTCGAGCTGCCGCTCAACGCCGGCAACGTCGTCGGGCTTCTCTCACTGCAACCAGGCGTGACTCGCACCGGTTTCGTCAACGGCGGTCGCGCGGATCAATCAAACATCACTCTCGACGGCGTCGATGTTAACGAACAACAGAACGGTCTAGACGTCGTGACAAATCAGGCGTTTTCCAGCGTGCTGCGCATCCTGCGCGATGCCACGCAGGAATTTCGCGTTGTGACTACTAATCCAAACGCCGACACGGGCCGATCTTCAGGCGCGCAGGTCTCGCTCGCAACGAAGGGCGGCACGAATGATTGGCACGGCTCGTTGTTCCACTTCCACCGGAACACAGTCACGACCGCGAACGATTTCTTCAACAACAAAGCCGGACGCTTTCAACCGACCGATCCACAAGTGATCAGCGGCACTGCCACCGCAGGCGAAGCGCGACTCCCGCGTCCGCCGCTACTCAGAAACTTCTTCGGCGGATCAGTGGGCGCTCCGATCAAAAAGGACCGTGCGTTCTTTTTCTTCGCTTACGAAGGCTTTCGTGAAGCGACGTCATCTGGTGGCTTGCAAATCGTGCCGTTGGCCCACGTGGGCCAGGGACGTATCCGTTATGAAACTGCTCGCCGGTCGGACGGAACCTTCAATCCGGCAAGCATTGCCTGTCCTACTTCGGCTAATCCGGGTCGCCGTTGTATAGAACTCGACGCGGCCGCGATTAATTCCGCATATCTCGCTGCGAACGGAATCACCCCGGGTGTGAACCCGAACGCGATCTCGTTTCTCCGCGACAAGACACAACGGTACGTCGCAAATGACACAACAGTAGGCGACGGTATCAACACCGGCGGCTTTCGTTTCAATGCGCCGACACCAACAACGTTCGACACTTATCTGCTGAAACTCGACTTCAACCTGACTGACCGGCAGACGTTGTTTGTCCGCGGCAATTACCAGGAAGACAACATCGGACAGGTCCCGGCATTTCCCGACACGCCCGCGCCTTCGATCTGGTATCACCCGAAAGGATTCGCGGCGGGTCATTCGTGGACCATCTCGAACACCGTCGTCAATCGCTTCACTTATGGACTGACTCGTGCTGCATTTACGAGGCAAGGTGATCAGACCGGAAACAACCTCCAGTTTCGTTTCATCTTCAATCCGGCTGTGACAACGGCGCTCACGCGCGTCACTCCGGTTCACAACTTCGTCGACGACGTAACCTACATCAAGGGCAATCACACGCTTCAGTTCGGCGGCAACGTTCGCTTGATCAAAAACGTAAGACAGTCGTTCCAGAATGCGTTCGACACGCTGACGACGAATCCTTCGGGCTACGCGGCTTCAGCCGCAGTGCTTACGTCAGCGGGTGCAGATGCTTCTGGCCCCGCGATTTTCCCGGATGTCGCGCCGAGCTCGCTTACGCCGTTGCGCAACATTCTTTCTGCCGTCATCGGACGCTTCTCTCAATACACTGCAAACTTCAGTTACGATCAGTCGGGTAGCCTGCTGCCGGCAGGTACGTCAGCCGATCGCACTTTCGCGACTGAGGAGTACGAAGCTTACTGGCAGGATCAATGGCGCATACGTCACAACGTGACGCTCACCTACGGCCTGCGCTGGAGCACGTCCACGCCTGTATATGAAGTAAATGGTTTCCAGACGCAGCCGACGACGAGTCTCGGCGAATATTTCGAGAAGCGAGTCGCAGGCGCTGCTGCCGGCGTTCCTTTCAACGATGTGATCTCGCTCGACCTTTCCGGCAAAGCGAATGGCCGTCCTGGTTTTTACAAGCAGGATTGGAACAACTTCGCGCCCGTCGTCGCAGTCGCGTGGCAGCCGGAACTTCCCGACAACGTTTGGGGCAAGCTCATCGGTCGTGAAGGAAAAGCTGTTTTCCGTGGCGGCTTCCGCACCACTTACGATCGCATCGGCAGCGCTCTCGCAGTCAACTTCGATCTGAGCAACCAGCTCGGTTTCGCTTCCGCGCTGACCATTCCGGTCAACACTTACAACGTGAGCTCGAGCCTCGCGCCACTCTTTAACGGTGGTGTACCGGACGTGCGCACGTTGCCGGGTATTGCCGGAAATTTTAACAACACGATCTCGTTTCCGTTATTGCAGCCACCGAACGGCGCACAGCGTGTTGAGACTTCGCTCGACGATACGCTCACCACGCCGGTCAACTACAGTTACAACTTCTCTTATGCGCGGGAAGTCGGTAAAGGTCTCTCGTTCGAGCTGGGCTACGTCGGCCGTTTCGCGCGAGACCTACTCGCGCAAAGAGACATCATGCATTTCAACAACTTGCGTGATCCGAAGTCAGGGCAGACGTGGTACGAGGCAATGCAGGCCCTGATCGATCTTCGCTATGCCGGCAGGCCTATCACTTCCGTTGGGCCAATTCCGTTCTTCGAGAATGTGCTGCCGGGAATCGCGGGTACGTTCAGCGTCCTTGGTGTGAACCAGGCGTTAACCGCAACACAGAGTGCTTATCGTCGCATCGCTTTACCGTCCGTCGGTGGGCTAAATGTTACGGACTACACGTCCCTGAACTCGCGTTGGGACGACAGGCCATCGTCGATCTTCAACAACACGTTCATCAATCCGCAGTATGCGGCGCTCAACACGTGGTCCACGTTTGGTATTTCAAACTACAACTCGGCGCAAGTGAGTGTTCGCCAGCGTATGTCAAACGATGTCGTTTTCGACTTCAATTACACGTTCGCGCATTCACTCGATAACGCGTCGGGTCTTCAGAACGCCGCTAACTTCTCCACTGCGTCGCTGATCTTCAATCCGCTCGATCCAAATCTGAACTATGCGGATTCGGATTTCGACGTGCGCCACAACATCACGGCGAACTGGTTAGTTGGTCTGCCGGTTGGTCGTGGTAAGGCGTTTTTGAGTGACGCCGGCAAGGTCATGAATGGAATCCTCGGAGGTTGGGACCTGACGGGTATCTTCCGTTGGAACTCGGGCTTGCCGACTGGCGCGACTCGTCCCTTCTCGTTCCAGCGTTGGGCCACGAACTGGCAGATCTCTTCGGGCATGGTGCGCGTTCGTCCGATTGAAACTCAGTATGGAGACGTCAACGGCGAACCGAACCTCTTTGCCGATCCGACAGCGGTCTACCAGAGTTTCCGTGATCCGAAACCGGGTGAGGGTGGCGATCGCAACACGATCCGTTATCCGGGTTACTTCAGTTTAGACGCCGGACTACACAAGACGTTCAGGATGCCATGGGAAGGACAGGCTTTGACCTTCCGTTGGGAAGTCTTCAACGTCACCAACACGCAGCGGTTCACGGGCTTTAACGGCACGGGACTGAGCGTTGATCCGTTCATCTTCGGAGGCGCGCCGCCGCAGGGCTTCGGCCAATTCACCGGCACACAGGCGCCACTCGGCGAGACCAAGGCGGGACGCGTCATGCAGTTCGCACTGCGTTACGTGTTCTAGTTTTAGTCACAAGAAGCACAAAAGGCACAAGAAGCTGGCTGCCGCAGCGGTGTCTTAAATTGAACGATTTTCTCTGCGTCCTCGGCGTATCTCAGTGTTCTCTGCGTTAACGGCAACTCAAACGCAGAGGGCGCAGAGATACGCCGAGAACCGCAGAGAAGATTTTCAAATTAAGACGCCACCGCTGCCGCTGGCTTCTTTGTGCCTTTTGTTTTTTATGTGCCTTTTGTGACCATGCTACGAAAATCTATATACACGGATAGAATTTTGGATATACTTTCCGCCCGAAAAACCAATTAAGGGCATTTGTCCACGGAAAGTGCGGCCACGGGCTTGCGGAATAGTAGCTGCAAGAACGAAGTCGAACACAGCAATTGCTTTTACCCGTCATCTCGACGGACATCCAGCGGTCACGTATTCCAGGCATTACCGGAGTTTCACCTCCAAATCCGTACAACATCTTCCAGCGGAGGAAATCTATGAAAAGGAATAGCTTTACCAGCTATAGGTTTACGCTTTCGCTCGGTGCTTTTGTGGTTCTACTCCTCTTGTGCGGCAGCGCCTTCGCCCAAGGGCAGGGCAACACCGCGATCAGAGGCTCAATTAAGGATCAGCAGGGAGCCGTGGTCCCCGGCGCGACCGTGACCCTGACGAATCCGGAAACCAACTTCACTCGCACCACAACCTCCAACGACAGTGGCCAGTTTGATTTTGGAGGACTCCAACCGGGCGTCTACCAGGTAGAAGTAGAGGCCAAAAATTTCAAGAAGTCTGTGCTGACGCAAGTGGCTGCCCTCGTCTCTAAACCGACCGATCTCGACGTGGTTATGGAAGTCGGCAACGTTAACGAGATCGTTTCGGTGACAGTCGGTGCCGGCGAGGCGCTTATCAATACTCAGGACGGAAGTCT
This sequence comes from Pyrinomonadaceae bacterium, assembly GCA_035760085.1. Lineage (GTDB taxonomy): Bacteria > Acidobacteriota > Blastocatellia > Pyrinomonadales > Pyrinomonadaceae > PSRF01. The sequence continues at coordinate 3,053 of DASTTS010000042.1, read as the reverse complement.
TGGAAACAACTTCGTTTCACAGCAGATTACACAGCTTCCGCTCAACGCTCGCAATGTTGCAAACCTGCTGAGCTTGCAGCCGGCTGTTACACCGAGTGGCTATGTCGCGGGTGGTCGCAGCGACCAGGCAAACATCACTCTCGATGGTGTCGACGTAAACGAGCAACAGACCGGCGACGCATTTAGCCCGGTGTTGCGCGTTAGTCCTGACACGGTCGAGGAGTTTCGCGTCACGACCACCAACCCCAACGCTTCGCAGGGTCGTTCTTCAGGTGCGCAAGTCGAGTTGATTACGAAGCATGGTGACAACGAGTGGCATGGAAACCTGTTTGAGTACCATCGCAACACGATTACCACTGCCAACGATTTCTTCAACAACAGCACCATCGAAGACGGGAGGTCGATACCGCGACCGGTCCTGATCCGAAACAACTTCGGCGGCACGCTCAGTGGTCCGATTACGAAGGATCGCTTTTTCTTCTTCTATAACTACGAAGGCCGGCGTGATGCCCGTCAGATTCCGGTTAATAGAACCGTGCCGCTGGCAAGTCTTGGCCAGGGCCTGTTGAAATTCCAAACGACTCTGCCTGATGGAGAAACGGCAGGGCCCATTGTCACTCTTACACCGGCTCAGCTGAACGCATTAACCACGGGCTTCAACAACAATACCAACACCCCCACGGGCGCGGCAGTCGTTGATCTGAATCCCATCACCGTGGAAATTTTGCGGCAGGCCGCAGCTAAATATCCGGCCAACAATTGCCGCGTCGGCGACTGCCTGAACACGGGCGGGTTCCAGTTCAATGCTTCCGTGCCGGCTGATCTGCGCGCGCACGTGGTCCGCTTTGACTGGAACATCACCAGCGATGCGAAGCACATTGCTTATTTCCGCGGCAACTACCAGCAGGACGTGACAGGTGGTGCGCCGCAATTTCCGGATACGCTGCCGACCGAGTCGTGGAGCCATCCGTGGGGCATCGTCGGGAACTACACCTGGACGATCTCTAACAACAAGGTAAACAACTTCAGGTATGGCATCACGCGTGAAGCATTCACCAACACCGGTGACTCGAACGTTAATGCAATCACCTTCCGAAGTGTTTTCTCGTCGGAGCTGTTTGCGAGAACCTTCAGACGAACCACGCCAACGCAGAACATCACTGACGATTTCTCGTGGATCAAGGGCAACCATAGTCTGGGATTCGGAACGAACCTTCGCATCGTTCGCAACAACCGTGAGAACTTTGCGAACTCGTTCGACAACGGCATCACCAATCAATCGTTCTACGCGAGTTCTGGTGCCGTAGTATCGTCCCCGATTAATGCCTGGCTCCCGCACCTGACGGGTATTCCGGGCCTCACGATTGCGTCAAACTTCCGGACGCCGACCAGACATGCTTTCGCGGCTTTGCTAGGACGGCTTTCGCAGTACACCGCGAATTTTGCCTTTAACGTAGACGGCACGCCGCTTCCGTTTCAGGCGCCGGTAGTTCGCAGTTTTGCTACCGAAGAGCTTGACGTTTATGGGCAGGATGTCTGGAAGTGGCGAGACAATTTCACGCTGACCTACGGTCTTCGTTATGGACTCAGCCGCCCCGTCTATGAAAGGAACGGCTTCCAAACGCGACCAAGTATTGGACTTCAGGAATATCTCGATCAGCGTTTTGCGGCCGCAGAACGAGGTCAGAATTTTGACGAATCCTTAACCGTCAACCTTGCCGGGCCGAAGCATAACGCTCCGGGGTTCTATTCACTCGACAAGAACAACTTCCAGCCTCGTGTCGCGGTTGCGTGGTCACCCTCATTTAAGAGGGGCTGGCTCGCATCGCTGTTTGGCCGGGAGAAGGAGACAGTCCTCCGCGGTGGTTTCGCCATCACCAACGACTACTTTGGTCAGGCGCTGGCGGTAAACTTCGACGGCAACAATACGCTCGGCTTTAATCCGAGCATCACGCCGTCGGCGAATACATTCAATATCACCAACCGGCCTGGTCCACTAATCACCGGTCTGGGAATGTCGATACGTGGTCTGCCGTTCATTACTGTTCCGACGAGTGTGACGTTCCCGCAAACTCAACCGCGAGACGGGGAACGACGAATCGAAGGTTCACTCGATACGAACCTCGTTTCACCCATCAACTACAGTTGGAACTTCACCTTCGGTCGCCAGTTCGGTAAGGGGATCTATGTTGAGACGTCGTATATCGCAAGGATTGCGCGCAATCTGCTTGCCACCCGCGACGTGATGCAACCCAATAACATTAAAGATCCGAAATCAGGTCAGGACTGGTACACCGCAGCCAGGATTCTCGAGCAGCATCGTGTTAACGGAACTCCGGTTGCGAGTATTCAAGCCCTGCCGTTCTTTGAAAATATGTACCCGGCCCACGAGCTGGACGATATTTTCTTTGGTGCGGGTCTGACCAACACTCAAGCAGTCTACGCAATCATGGCAGCAGGACCTGCCAGCGGCGGCCGAACGCCTGACTGCGATGATTTCTGCTTTGAGTTTGGTGACGACTGGACGTTCCTTCAGGACACGCTCGACTTCTTCACCAGCCGTCAACTCTTCTTCCAGAGTCAATATGGCGCGCTTTCCGCTTTCGGTACCATCGGAAACTCCGACTACCACGCCGGAACGCTGAGCATTCGTCAGCGCCTGCGTGGCTTGACCTGGGACTTCAACTACACGTTCTCGAAGTCGATCGACGATGCTTCCGGACTTCAATCCAGCGGCGTCTTCGGCGCGGCCTTTATCACCAACGCACTGCTCCAGCGTGATAACCGCGCGGTGTCGGATTTCGATCTCCGTCACATCGTGAACTTCAACTCCATCTGGGACATTCCGATGGGACGCGGTCGGAGATACTTTACCGACTCGAATAAGTGGGTAAACGGAATTCTCGGTGGTTGGAGCCTGACCTCGATCTTCCGTTACAACAGCGGACTTCCGGTAGGTTCTCCGGTTGATCTTGGTGGGTGGCCCACGAACTGGAACGTGAGAAGCTGGTCAATGCCGCTTGGTCACATTCAGTCAAACCCGACTCGTGGCG
>DASTTS010000041.1:0-4545 GCA_035760085.1 Pyrinomonadaceae bacterium | reverse complement strand
TTAACGATTTTCTCTGCGTCCCCGGCGTATCTAAGTGTTCTCTGCGTTAAAGGGTAACTCAAACGCAGAGAGCGCAGAGATACGCCGAGAGCCGCAGAGAAGATTTCAAATTAATACAGCACCGGGTAGGGTCTTAACGATTTTCTCTGCGTCCTCGGCGTATCTCTGTGTTCTCTGCGTTAAAGGGTAACTCAACCGCAGAGAGCGCAGAGATACGCCGAGAGCCGCAGAGAAGATTTCAAATTAAGACAGTACCGACAGGCATTGAGTTTTTACTCAGGCATCTTGGCGAGTTTGTTGGCGAAGGCGTAGATGACGAGCTCGAGCCGATCGGAGACACCGAGCTTGGAGTAGATGGAGCTGAGATGGTGTGTGACTGTCGTGGGACTGATGAAGAGTCGTTCGGCTATCTGCCGGTTCTTCAGTCCCTCGGCTATTAACGCAATAACCTGTCGTTCGCGATCGGTGAGTGAAGAGATTTTCTTCGCGCGTGGATCGAGTGATTCCTTCTCCTGGTTAGACATCTGAAACAAAAGGTTGCCGAGCGTCACCCGATCGAGCCACGCTTCACCTCTGTAAACTTTCTCGATCGCCTTGAGCAGCAGGTCAGCCGCGTCTTCCTTCAGCACGACACCCATCGCGCCGAGTTGGGCGGCCTTTTGATGAATCGCGGAATCGCGCGAACCCGTTAACACCAGCACACGTGAATTTCTGGCTGCTTCTCGCAGTTGCGGAATGAACGAAGTGGCGCTGTAGCCGCCGAGCTCCAGATCGAGAATGATCAGATCACACGCCTCGCGCGTGAGGATCTCGAGCGCCTCAGAACGTGTGCTCGCCATCGCCACCACCTTCGTCCCGGGATGGTTCTCGATCAGCATTCGCAGCCCTTCACGGACCACCAACTGATCGTCAACAATTAATATTCGGATTTTGATCGGCGCAGGCTCCATGGGCAAATCCGTGCGGCAGGGTGTTGAGGCTCCCTCGATTATGGAGGCTGCTATGAGTTTATGACAATGGAGGTCTTTGCCTATTTGTCTGGCAGAATCCTGCCTAAACAACGTTACAAGATTTCTTTCAAGATCCCGCAGGAAAACCCTGAAAATCATGAAAAATCGAGTAATTCCTGTCCATCTACTTAGGCATTTTGGCCAGGCCGTGGCGGAAGGCGTAGATGATCAACTCCAGGCGATCAGAAACGTCGAGTTTGGAGAATACCGAGCTAAGGTGGTGAGTTACAGTCGTCTCGCTGATGAACAATCTCTCGCCGACTTGCTTGTTCTTTAGACCCTCGCCAATCAGTGCAATCACTTCACGTTCACGATCGGTAAGCGACTCGATCTTCGACACCTCAGGATCGACCATCGCAGGCTTATTAAACTCCTGGATCATACTGCCCATCATCGAGCGCTCGATCCAAACCTCGCCCTCATTCACTTTCATGATGGCTTTCAGAAGTTTATCGGCAGCGTGTTCTTTCAACACGATCCCCATCGCGCCACGACGAATCGCGCGACGATGCGCATCAGGATTCTGCACACCCGTCAACACGAGCACGCGTGAATTCGGGCTCGCCTGGCAGAGCTCCGGCAGGAATGAAAGTCCATCTTCATCACCAAGCAGTAGATCCAAAATGATCACATCCGGATTGGTGCTGGCCGCGCGCTCGAGCGCTTCAGTTCTACTTCCGGCCTGGGCCACGACCTTCATGTGCTGGTCGTGCTCGATCAACATACGTAACCCGCTCCGGATCACGACGTGATCATCAATTATCATGATAGTGATAGGACGAGCAGTCATGATGAAACTCCAAAGCTACAGGGGGATTCCGACACTAACTACGGTGTAGTCTTTGTCATCAACAAACACTTGCGTGTCTCCGCCGAGCGAGGCAGCGCGTTCAGCGATCGAATGCGGTCGAAACGACTTGACGCCGTCAGTGCCATCGCGAGGTTCTCCATCAGGGTTGGCGCCAGTGCGTGGCCTGCTGTTTTTTATCTGTAACAGCAGTGACGTCTCTTTACACTCTATCTCAACCCGCGCATCCCGACAAAAGGCGTGACGCCTGACATTGCTCAAACCCTCGGCCACGATCTGGAACAACTCGGCAGCCAAACGATCGTTAACCTTCACTTTGCCATGCGCAGCGACGTCAACTTTGATTCCAGTTACGACTGAAAAGCGCTCGGCGTAGCGCTCAATCGCCGGTAACAAAACATCGGAGCGCTCTTCATTGGCGCGCAGTCCCCAGACGAAGCGTCGCAGCTCGGCGAGCTCGTGATTGGTTAACTCGAGTAACTCCTGCACATTTTCCCGAATTCCCATGTTACCGGCTTCGAGCTTTTGATCGAGTGCGACGAGGCCAAACTGCAAACCGAGATAAGGTTGAATGACGCTGTCGTGAATGTCGTGGGCGATGCGCTGGCGTTCCTGCTCCGCTGCGTCGGAGGCGAGGTTGTCGATGAGCCTGATGTTTTCCATCACCGGAGTCACGTGGTCCATCAACTGCAACATAAAATCCATGTCAGCACTATCGACCCGGTTTGGACCATCAATTATGTAAAGCCGGCCCACAGCCTGGTGACGATAGTAAACGGGCACTGACAAGTAGCGCTGCGCTTCGAGCATGCCGGCAAGCTTCTCGCTGCTGGTCGAGTTTGTGTCCGAAAACATACGCGCCTTGACGTCGAACAAACGCGTGTAAGCCGAGCCGTTTTTCCTGTAGATGACGGCGAAGTCGAGGGAAGGGGAGAGAAACTGCTCGGCCGCTTCGTGACCGATCTCCGGCGGCGCCGATCTGCTTGGATGGATGCCACGCGCCACGCGATACATCTGGTAACTGTCAGCATCGCCGGGTTTACCGGGAACTACGAGCAAACACGTTTCGGCGTCGTAGAAAGCGCGAATACTTTCGAGGATCGCTTTGATGGTCCGATCGATACCGAAACGAGGATTCGAGAAAACCGTCACCTCTTTTAACAGCTTGAGCCGGTTTTTTAGCTCGGTGTGATAACCACCCCAACGCGAAATGATGTAACCAAAGATCAGCAAACCGATCGGCGCCACCAGCAGTTCAGCGAGATCGAGAGGCCGATCCTTTGGCGCTGTGAGTACGCCGACGCCTGTGTAGATGGCTGCGGCGGCGAGTGTCAGTTGCAAGCCGTTGGTGAGTCCCCAACTGAACGAGGCGACGATGATCGCGTAAAAGAAAAAGTAATAGAAGAGACTATTCGTGTCGGCCGTGAAGACGATGAGCGGCAGGTACCACAGCATGTCGAGCCACGGCAGCACCTTGTGCGCAACGAGCGGATTCCGGCGCACCGAAAGGTGATAGATCAACAGCCCGTAGAGCGAATAGAAAACAAGGGCGAGATAGACCGCTGTGTCCCAGCTAAGTGGTCGAATCGGTCCGATGAGATAGACGAGCAGTGCAGACGTGCCCAGTACGACGCGCATGCCGGCAATCAGTCGAAGATCTATCCACTGTTCGGAGAGTGGGTCGTTGGCGGAAGCTGGTTTTTTATTCGTACCCTGATTCAACTTTCGCTCTTGAGCCTTTGCAGCTCCTGCCAGGTGTTCTCGGCGTCGTCGCCGAAGATCACGATCTCGTTCTGGCGTTCGTCGAGATCAAGACCGAGACGCGTCTTGATTTCGCCCTGGCCCTTTCGATAGATCGCACTCGTGATGTGATCGACGTGGACGATCATTTGCCCGCCCTCAGGATGGGGAAACTCGAGGAATTTCATTGCTTCAATGCCTCAAAATAAGATTGGACAACACTTGAAACGGCTAGCGGCCGTAGGATCTCGATGATCTGTTTCCAATGTGGATGTGAGGTCCGGTGGCCACGCCAGGGACCGGGCCGCGAAAGACCAAAAACGGGATCGACTCGGCGCGCAGAAATTCGATCAAAGCGCGGCCTTCAACGCTGTCGGGATGCAGGCCAACGTCCATACCGTTACGGTGGTCCAATCCCCAGCGCGTATGTAAATCTGATTGTCCGAAAGCCGACAGCGGCAATGGACGCTTAAACTTCGTAATGAAGAACTTTTCGACTTTATGGGCCTCGGTGAGACTCCATTTGCCGGGTGCGGCTGCGGCGGCTGTTTCGCCTTCTGGTTTCGGGTGTTCGATGCGAGTGACGCGTTCGCGATCGAGAAACGTGGTGATGTTGCCGCGCTTGTACCAGTAGCCGTCCGTGCTCTCGCTCACTTCGTCGACGAGGAGCGTGTTGCCGGTAGAGAGAACGATGGTGAGTTGCTGCGGCGCTTCGTCTTTCGACTTGTCCTTCGTGTCCTGCGCGTACGCACACGTGCAGGTCAGTACGAGAACAAGTAAGCAGTGGGGCAGTCTGCTCGGCATAAAATAGTTAGACAGGATTAACAAGATGTTTTCAGGATTTACATGTCAATCTTGAAACATCTTGTGAATCCTGTCTAATTTAACTCTTCGGGGCGAAGTAGCCGATGCGCGTTTGCGGGTTAAAGGCCGGATTCGCCATCTCGACACGCACCTTGCGAAAACTTCCATCGCGCGCTTTGTTCA
>DASTTS010000040.1:0-4693 GCA_035760085.1 Pyrinomonadaceae bacterium | reverse complement strand
GAATCCGATCGGCGGTCTGAACACGGTGGTGAAGATCAAGTACGGCCGTCCGGCGAGCGAGTTTTTGTTTCCGGGCGCGATGCCGGGAATCAAGTTCGCGCTCGGCGAGAACGTGAAGCAATCGAGCCGTCCAAACCTGCCGGGCACCACGCGCCGCTATCCAAACACGCGCATGGGCGTAGAAGAAACGATTCGCGACGCGTTCACGCGCGCGCGTGATTACAAACGCACGTGGGACGAATATCGCGAAGCCGCAAAGAAAGACAAGAACCTCATTCCGCCGCGACGCGATCTGCAACTCGAGCCGCTCGTCGAGATTCTCGAAGGCAAACGTTACGTGCACGCGCACTGCTACATCGCGAGCGAGATCCTGATGCTGATCAATCTCGCTGACGAGTTTGGTTTCAAGATCAAAACTTTCCAACACGTACTCGAGGGTTACAAAGTCGCGAAAGAGATCGCCGCCCACGGCGCAGGCGCGTCGATCTTCGCCGACTCGTGGGGCTACAAGATCGAAGCTTACGACGCGATTCCTTACAACGCCGCGATCATGACGCGCGCCGGCGTTGTGGTCTCAATGAACTCTGACTCTGACGAACGTGCGCGCCGCTTGAATATCGAAGCCGCGAAAGCGATGCACTGGGGCGACCTGACGGAAGAACAGGCACTGAAACTCGTGACACTCAATCCGGCGATTCAACTCGGAATCCAGGAACGCGTCGGCTCGATCGAAGTCGGTAAGGATGCCGACGTCGCGATCTGGAATGGACATCCGTTCAGCGTTTACTCGCGTGTCGATACGACGTTCATCGACGGTGATGTTTACTTCGATCGTGAAAAAGACTTGGCGCGACGTCCGCTGCTCGCGAAGGAACGCGCGACGCTCGAGCAGGCTGAGCCAAACAAGCCGCCGGCACGCGGCCAGTCACCACAAACGCCACGCGGCCGTCGCCCGAGCAGTCACGAAGATGATGCGGAGGTTGAGAAGCCGTAACCACAGATGACACAGATAAAAAATCCGATTTCATTCCGTGTTATCCGTGGTTCAAATGGAGACAACATGATTAGGACCTTAGTTGCTTTAATCCTCTTTACAAGCTCAGTCGTTGCGCAGCAGATCGGCAATCCAACCACGCAACAGGGCGTGCTTCCGCCGCGCGGCACATTCGCGATTCGCAATGCGCGCATCGTTACCGTCAGCGGACCTGACATCGAAAACGGCACCGTCGTAATCCGCGACGGCAAGATCGAAGCTGTCGGCGCGAACGTCTCTGTTCCGGCGGGGGCGCAGACGATCGACGGCCGTGGCTTGTCAGTCTATCCCGGCATGATCGACGCCGGCACAAACATGGGCCTCGTCGAAGTCCCGCAGGGCGCGAACGGAACTGTCGATCTGTCTGAAGTTGGCGACTTAAACCCCAACGCAAAAGCCATCATCGCCGTTAACCCACACAGTGCACACATTGGCGTCACGCGCGTCGAAGGCATCACCAACACCCTGACCGCGCCAACCGGCGGCCTGATCTCCGGCCAGGCGACGCTGATCAACCTGCTCGGCACGGCGCCAAAAGAGATGGCCGTCGTGCCTCAGATAGCACACGTGATCAACTACCCGCGTATCGGTGGCGGCGGCGGTGGCTTCGGTGGATTTCAACAACCCGCAAACCTCGCCGAAACTTTGACCGCCAACGAACGCCAACTCGAACAAATTCGGAAGATGTTGCGCGACGCCGAGGCTTACGGTCGTGCGCAGGATGCGTATGCGAAAGACAAGTCGCTGCCACGTCCGGATCGGAACGTCGTGCTCGAGCCGCTCGTGCCGTACGTTCGCGGCGAGCAGCCGGTGATCTTCCGTGCGGATCGCGAAGCCGAGATTCGTGGCGCAATCAAGTTCGCGGATGAGATGAAGCTCAAGCCGATCATTCTGGGCGGCAACGACGCCTGGAAAGTCGCGAGTCTGTTGAAAGAGAAGAACATTCCCGTAATCCTGACCGGCATCTTCTCCCTGCCGGGTCGCGAAGACGACGCCTACGATTCACTTTATGAGAATCCGGCGAAACTTCAGCAGGCTGGCGTGCGTTTCTGCATTTCCACTGGTGACGCCGGTCCGGAAGTCAGAAATCTCGCGCAATACGCGGGAATGGCGGCGGCTTTCGGGCTCTCGAAAACCGACGCGATTAAGTCAGTCACGCTCTATCCGGCCCAAATTCTGAACGTAGCGGACCGTTTGGGGTCGATCGAGGCCGGCAAAATGGCCAATTTGGTCGTGACTGACGGCGATTTACTCGAAATTCGCACCCGCATAAAGTATTTGTTAATAGATGGCCGTCCGGTGGTGTTAACCAGTAGACACACAGAACTGAACGACGCGTTCAAAAATCGGAAGTAATCCGAATCCAACCGTGTAAATCCGTAGCTAAGTCTTTTTTGTAGGAGGATTGTCCCTTTGAGTACTACGACCCGCTTAACCTTGCTCCTAACCCTCGCGGTCCTTGCATCAACTACCGCGTATTCCCAAACAAAACTCCTGCGGTTTCCCGATATTCGTGGCGACCGCGTCGTCTTCACTTACGCGGGCGACCTTTGGACAGCGTCCTCCGGCGGCGGCACCGCACTGCGTTTGACGTCGCATCCCGGCGTCGAAGTCTTCGGGAAATTTTCCCCTGACGGAAAGTGGATCGCTTTCACCGGCCAGTACGACGGCGACGAACAGGTTTACGTCGTTCCGACCTCCGGCGGCGAGCCGCGCCAGCTTACTTTTTATCCCGCGAAGGGACCACTCGCGCCACGTTGGGGCTGGGACAATCAGGTGTTTGGCTGGTCGAAAGACAGCAAACGCATCATCTTCCGCTCGCTCCGCGATTCCTGGTCACTCCCGATCGCGCGCTTGTTCACAGTTTCGGTCGACGGCGGTCCATCAACGCCACTGCCGATGCCGACCGCGGGTTCCGGAGATTATTCGCCTAACAACGACGAGATCGTCTACTCGCCGCAGTCGCGCGACTTCCGTTCTGAGAAACGTTACGGTGGCGGCCAGGCGAACCAGCTTTACATCTTCAACCTGGGTACCAGCGCCGCGAAGCGCATCACCGAAGGCCCGCGCGCCACGCGCGACGCAATGTGGATCGGCGACAACATCTTTTACAACTCCGATCGCGACGGTCACTTCAATCTCTACACTTACAACGTGTCGAGTGGCCGGACGACGCAAGTCACCACCAGCAGATCGTGGGATGTGCGTTGGCCCAGCTCCGACAACGAGGGCCAGATTGTTTACGAGATGGATGGCGAGCTCGTCGTGATGGACGCGCGCACGAAGAAGAGCACGCCGATTTCGATCAATGTTCCTGCCGAAGGTAACTGGAGCCGGCCGAGTCGAGTGTCGGCTTCGAATTTGATCGAGAACGTTGGCTTGAGCCCGAAAGGTGAGCGCGCGTTGTTTACCGCTCGCGGCGATATCTTTACCGCGCCGATTGAAAAAGGTCCGACCCGAAACCTGACGGAGTCGTCGGGTGCACATGACAAGTGGCCAAGCTGGTCGCCGGATGGTTCGCAGATCGCGTTCATCTCCGATAAGAGTGGTGAAGAGGAGATTTATCTCATCCCGCAGGACGGTTCGAAACCCGCCGAGCAGATCACGAAGGGCGGCACCGCGATGCGCTACTCGCCTGAGTGGGCGCCGGATGGAAAACGGATCGCGTTCAGCGACAAGGACGGCAAGCTTTATGTGCTCACGCTCGCGGATCGCAAGATCGTTGAAGTGACGGATACGCCGCGTGGCCAGATTCGTGATTACAACTGGTCGCCGCGTGGAAACTTCCTCACGTTCTCGATGGTCAATCAAAACCAGTTTTCGTCTGTGTATATTTGGAGTGCAAATGATGGACAGCTCAGGCGCGTCACTGACGAGTACTTCAACTCTTACAATCCCGGATGGGATCCGCAAGGCAACTATCTCTATTTCCTGAGTGATAGAGAGTTTGCGCCGCAAATTTCGAACATTGAATTCAACTACGCAACCAATCGTCCGACTTACATCTACGCGATGGCGTTGCGCAAAGACGTCAAGCATCCGTTCCCGCCGGAAAGTGATGAAGTAACGATCGCGAAGACGGATGACGGTCCAAAACCCGCTACCCCGTCAACGTCGCCGGCTGAAAAACCAGCCGAGTCACCTGCTGCTCCTGCCGAAGCCAAGCCGGAAGCGGCCGCACCGAAACCACCCGCCCCGCCTGCCACGATGAACATCGATTTCGATGGCATTTCGAATCGTGTTGCGCGTGTTCCGGTTGGTGCTGACAACTACTTCGGACTGAGTCCAAAAGCAGGGCACCTGCTTTACGTTGTTGGTGGCGCCGGTTACTACGGCCGCCAGGGCGATCGCACTGCTTCGCTGCGCATCTACTCGATCAAAGATCGCAAGGAAACGACGCTTGTTGAGGACATCCGTGGTTATACGATGTCTGACGACGGTTCGAAGGTCCTGGTCGCACAGGGTCCAGGCTACACACTCTACGACGCGACACCGCAAGGTGAAAGATCAAAGAAAGCGGTTGCCACGAATGGTTTGTACGTAGATCGCGTGCCGGCCGAAGAGTGGAACCAGATCTTCAACGAGGTTTGGCGACGCTATCGCGACTGGTTCTACGTGTCGAACATGCATGGTTACGACTGGGTCGCGTTGCGCGAGCAG
>DASTTS010000039.1:0-10302 GCA_035760085.1 Pyrinomonadaceae bacterium | reverse complement strand
ATCGAGCACAGCGACAAGCAGTGGAAACATCTGTTCGCGCTGCCAGTGCCGCGTCATGCTGTCTACTTTGCAAAGTTGATCGTGGCTCAGGGATTGATTTTGACGAGCACGTTGGTGCTGGCGGTGTTCACGGCGATCGTCGGTGTTGCGGGAATGTTCTTGCGACCAGAGCTCGCGAATGCCGGACCGGTGCCATACGTTTGGCTCGCAAAGCAGGTGGCGTTCGTGTGGCTCGCGAGTTGGCTGATCATCGCGATTCACACGTGGATCAGTATGCGCTGGGCGGGGTTTCCGATCGCGTTGGGTGCTGGAATTGGTGGAACGTTCTTCGCGCTTTTCGCGGCGAGTGCGTCGCTCGGGAAGTATTATCCGTGGCTGCTGCCGATGAATATTTTCGTCGACGGCAGGTTCACTGCGGCGTTAGTGCTTGGTGTCGGCGGGGGAATAGTCGCGGCCATTTTAGGCTGCTTCGAATTCATCCGACGCGACGTGGTATGAGATCAATTAACCACGGATTAACGCGGATTTCATTCACGGATTTTATTACAAATCGCGTGCGCCGAATGTATCTCCCTGCTTCATATCACCGGTTTCGAAACCGCGCTTGAACCAACGCAGTCGTTGTTCCGACGTGCCGTGCGTAAATGAATCCGGCACAACATACCCGGCTGTGCGCCGCTGGATCTGATCGTCACCGACCGAACTCGCTGCCCGCAACGCCTCCTCAACGTCACCCGCCTCGAGTAGTCCCTGGTTCTGCACGTAGCGCGCAAACACACCCGCGAAGAAATCTGCCTGCAACTCCAAACGCACCGACAACTGATTCGCTTCACGTTCGGTCACCTGCCGCTGCAAACGGTCCACGCGCTCGGAAATCCCAAGCAACTTCTGTACGTGATGACCAACTTCATGCGCGACGACGTACGCCTGCGCAAAATCTCCGGGCGCCTGAAACTCACGCCGCAGTTGTTCATAGAACGAAAGATCAATGTAAACCTTCTCATCACCGGGACAATAGAATGGTCCAATAGCAGCACCGGCAAGGCCACACGCTGACTGCACCCGACCCGTAAAGAGCACCAGTGTCGGCTCTCGATACTGCTGGCCGTTCTTGCGAAACACATCGCTCCAAACGTCTTCCGACTTCGCCAGCACGACCCCGACAAATTGTTTCAGCTCTTCCTCTTGAGGATTTGTTGCCTGTGGCCTTTGCACGCCCGGCTGTTCCTGATCGGAAGGCAGTTGCTCAAACAACTGCTGCGGATTCACGCCGAATAGCAGCGCGAGGATCATGATTACGATCGTTCCGAGACCCCCGCCGACCGCGACTCTGCCGGCAGACATACCGCGCCGGTCCTCAATATTGGTGCTTTGCCGTTCGCCTCTCCAACGCATAGTTGTGCTCCTCCAGGTGGAGTCTATTTTCGGCGAGAACAGCCCAATCGTTGTGTCGTTAAATCAATTCTTTAGTTGTTTTTTGGTGTCACACCACCTTGCCGGGCTGAAGCATTTTCTCCAACTTCGCGAACCGCGCCAGCATGCTCTCGTAGATGCGATCGGTTTTTTCATGAAGATGTGTGACCTCAAGCTCAGCTTTCACGTTCACTTCGTATTCGATATCCGCTCGCACGCGATCTTTTTCAGCTTGACGGTTCTGACTGACTAGTACGAAGCACGAAAGGAAGATCGCTTCAAGTGAAACCATCATCGTGAGCAGGCCAAACGGGTATGGATCGAATTGCGGAATTCCGAGATGGAGCGTATTAAGGGCGATCCAGATGATGAACCACGCGGCGTTGATGAGTAAAAACGGCATGCTACCGCTGAACCAGGCAATCCAGTCGGCCACGCGCTGTAACGGCGTGCTGTGCTCTTCCATTTCCTCGTTGACGTTGCGCGAGACGCGTGTGCGGAGTAGTTCGTCAGCTTTACGTGTCATCGTGCTCATTGCTGCGAGCATGTTGATCGCTGAGTCTGGTCGCTTCTCAAACAGCAGCAACAGATCGTCGCGATCAAGCACGAGCAGTTCTGTGTCAGTCAAGGCCACTGCGGTCGCCGTTCTTGGACCACTATCAAGCAGCGACAGCTCGCCGAAGAGATCTCCGGTTTCGGAGATCGTGAGCACGATCTTCTGGCCCACTGTGTCTTTAATAAAGAGCTCGATCGAGCCCGTGCGAACCACGAATAGCGATTCGCCAGGCTCGCCGGCGTTAAAAAGCGTGTCGCCGGCGTTTAGCTTTATCGAATCGACGACTTTTGCGAGTTCCTGTCGATCCTCTTCCTTCAACAAGGCAAAAAAATCAATGCCCGCCAACAATTCGACGTCGCATCCCATAATTCCGCTCCCTCAATAAGTAGGGTTGAATATCGTGCGGATGATAACTGAGATCATCCTGCAAATCTTGTAAATCCTGAAATCCTGGTCTAACGACTGTTCTGCCACGAAATGAAAATTCAAATTTATTCATTGACATTGAAAGGCCGTCGGTGTAGAGACGGCAAAATCACCATCCACTGCTGTTCAACGAGTGTTCCCCGACGCTGTGGAACCCCGAGAGAGGAGATTTTATGGCAGCCAATGTGGCTCCGGATCAATCGGTTTTTGAGAAATGGTTTCAATCGTTGAGTTCGAAAGACTCAACTCTTTACAACGAGCTCCACACGCGCCTGCGCGAACGCGTCGCCAGCCCGGAATCGGTCAGCCTGGGCGGCGTAAGTCTGGAAAGTATGGAGGAATCGACGGGCGCTGACGTCAGAGGACTGGTGCTCGAGACGATAGTTCGCGAAGGCCGTCCCGCAATTCCCATCATGGAAAATCGTATTTCTTTCCAGAACGCCGTGGTTGATGCGGCGGCGGAAACCATCGTCCAGCGCTTGCGGGAAACTGCGGCCGCTATCGAGCCGTGCATTCCCCTCGTGGGAAGAGTCGACGTCGAGAATTTTCCCACTTCGCTGACGTTCGTCGGCACGGCGTGGCTGCTCGACAACAACATCGCAGTCACGAATCGTCACGTCGCAGACCTGATCGCGCGAAACAATAACGGGAAGTTTAAGTTTCGCCCCGGACGCCTTGGCGAAACGCTCCGCGTCTCTGTCGACTATCGTCACGAAATGAGTGTGAGCGCGAAAAACTCCGTGCGCGTGAAGCGCGTCATCTGGATCGAGCCTGATCCAGACGGTCCGGACATCGCTTTCCTCGAACTGGATCAACGCAATGACGGAACGACGAAGCCGTTCATCACACTCGCTGAAAAAGATGCGGATCCGAACAGCGAAGTCGTCGTGATCGGTTATCCGGCGCGCGCTCCGGCGCACATCATTCCAAACCAGCAATGGATGGATCAGATTTACAACAATACGTACGACGTGAAGCGCATCGCGCCCGGATTGGCCGGTGCTCTTAGCCGCGGCTGGGCCACGCACGATTGCACGACACTGGGCGGCAACTCCGGTTCGGTAGTTGTGAACATGAACAAGGGCGAGGCAGTGGCGCTGCACTTTGCCGGGCTGTACATGATCGAAAACTACGCCGTACCAGCATCCACGATCCGAAAGTATTTAAAGAATCGACCGTGGCACGGCGAGAGCGTACCAACACCTGTGAAACCTTCGAACGGCACCTCACCCGCCGCTCCGTCAACGACTCCGCCGGTGACACAGACGCCGCCCGCCCCGGTCACCACTGCCGCGAGTTCAAACGTCGAAGCAAAACTCGAGCGTGGACAGGTAACCGTTACTATTCCGCTCACGGTAACTGTTTCACTCGGCGCACCAGCCGGGACTGGTGACGTGACAACTACCGCCACAACCGCCGCGCCTCGCAACATCGACGAGGCCGCACAACAACTTCACCGCGCACATTCAAATGAAGCCATTTACTCCGTTTGGCCGGGCTTCACAATCGAACAGGGCAAGCTTACCGACACAAAATGTCTGGTTGTTTCGGCCCATCCTGAGCGTGTTGAAGCCGTGCGCAACGCCGTGCCTGCGACCTTTGGAAACTTCCCCGTGGAAGTTCGTCCGGCGCCGGTAAGCGAAATAATGGAAGCGTCTGGCCTGATCACGGAAGCCGCGGCCTCGATCAGTTATAACGACGAGGATCGCACTGGTCCTGGATTCAGTTTCAACTGGGTTGACGAGCAGATGACTGTGGTTCTGCACGTCGGTCCGGAAAGAAGCTGGGTCGTTCTTTCAGACTTTTTGAAAGACGCAAGACGAGAGCTTATATCGTCGATGTACGAGTTTCACGCTGCGCACATCGCGAATGCGATCGAGAGCGAGCTTGACGACGGTGCGTCTTTGCAACTGGTCCTCGCACAGCAAAGTCGCGATTCGGGTTCATCGACGCCGCCCGGTGAATTCAATCGTCTGCAAACATTCAATCGGTGGGAATCGACTTTCGGTGACAAGTTCGATCGCATCTTTGTGCCATTGGGAGCACGCGGGCTTGTTTCCAGGTCGTATCACATCAAGGTGACTGTGGCAGACAAAACGAAGGTCTGGTTGTCGAGTGGAAACTGGAAACGCTCGAGCCAGCCAGTGATTGCGGCCGGCAGTCTCGACGATCCGAAGGTAACCAGCAAAGCCGGAAATCGCGAATGGCACGTCGTCCTCGAAAATGAGACGATTGCCGATCGTTTCCGAAATCACATCAGGGCAGATTTTGAGCAGTCGGACAAGCTTGGCGGAACGGAAGAAGGCGTGCAGGACGAGACGTTTGTCGACGTTCCGGCCGCTGTGCTCGAAGCAGTAGAATTGGAAGGACCTGCTTCGAGGGTACTGCAGCCATTGAAGATCAGTCGTCGTGTTCGTGTGAAGCCGTTGCTGACGCCTGACAAGAAGGGCGCAGTTTATAGCAAAGCTGTGTTGCGACTCGTGCGATCGGCCCAAACGCAACTGCTGTTTCAAAATCAGTACATCGCTATGCGAGGCGCGGATTTTGGTTTCTTCAAGCAACTCGTTGATGCGCTGGTTGAAAAGTCGCAGGAGCTTGATGATTTCCGCATCATCGTGCGTAGGGAAAACGATTCGCTTCAGTTTGATCTGTCGCAAATGAAACTGCGCGGCATCGATGTGGAAAACCAGGTGAAGGTGTTATCGAACACGCACACCAAAGGCATCATTGTCGATGGCAAACAGGTGCTGGTTGGCAGCCACAACTGGAGCTCGCTTGGTGTGACTCTGAATCGAGACGCGAGTCTCATTTTCGACGACGAGGAAGTGGCGGCGTACTACACGGAAGCATTCGAGCTCGACTGGGAACGTGCGAGCGAACCGCGACTCGATGAAGCCGTCACGGAAGGCGTGCGACCCGCGGAAGGCGCTGAGCCGCCGCCAGGTTTTGTGCGTATGACGTTGTCGGAGTATCTGGAAGGCTGAATTTAATCGAGTCTCTCTGCGTCCTCGGCGTATCTCAGTGCTCTCTGCGTTAATGGCTACTCAAACGCAGAGGACGCAGAGATACGCCGAGAACCGCAGAGAGGATTTTCAAATTACCCGGAGAGTGATCACGGTATGTCGTGGGACGATGCTGCACAAGTTGAGAGTCGATTGAAACATGCGCTCGACGCGTTTGACTGGCAGGGCGCTGAGGGAATCTGTAACCAGGTCATAGGCCGCATCAAAAACTCTGAGGACAAGATTCCTGAGGCAACAGCAAGGCGACTGCTGGCGAACTTGCGCCGCAAACGTCGCTTTTCACTCATGCGGTCGCTCGCTGAGACCATCATTCACTCCGGCGTGACCGCTCCACAGGTGCGGCGGCAGTATGCGCAAGCGTTGATCGACGACGCAGACGTGGACAAAGCTGAAGACGTGCTCAACGCGATCGTGCAGGATCCGATGACCAATGCCGGTGAGGTCAGTGAGGCTCGTGGCCTCCTCGGTCGTGTCTATAAACAGCGATATGTGAACGACGCTAAGACTCAATCCTCAGCGAATCCTGCAAACTTGCGGCGCGCGTTGGAACTGTATTACGAGACTTATCGCGCCAACCCGCAAATGAACTTGTGGCACGGGATCAATACCGTGGCCCTCACCGCGCGCGCGCGTCGAGATGGTCTCGCGTTTGCGGTCATGCCTGACGAAATAGCGCTGGCCCGGGAACTAGTCGCGACTACGTCAGCGATGGAAGCAAATTCGAATACCGGAGTTCTTGCTGCTTACGACGAGGCCACCAGGATGGAGGCGTATGTCGCGTTGGGCGAGTTCGCTAAAGCTGACGAGTCGGCATTGCGATACATCGATAGCTGTGATGCCGACGCCTTTGAGATCAAGAGTACGATCCGGCAACTCGAGGAAGTGTGGCAGCTAAGCTACGAGAAACCACCGGGCAATCATCTGTTGCCGCTGCTCAAGGCCACTCAACTAAGCAAGGAGGGAGGATTCGCTAAACGCGACAGCAAGAATGTTGCTAACGAAGCTAAAGCTGTTGGCCTGGCAGACAACGAACTGGAAGCGCTATTCGGAAAGGCGCGCACAGTTACACTCAAGTGGTACAAACTAGGGCTGGAGCAATGCAACTCGGTGGCGCGCATTGAAACGCCTGAGGGAAGAGGTAAGGGAACCGGATGGCTCGTAAAAGCGAGCGATTTCTTTCCGGATCGTGAAGGAGTGCTGCTGTTAACCAACTACCACGTGATCCCCACGGCCGTTCGTCCTGAAGACGCACAGGCAAACTTCCAGGTGATGAACGAGACGTTTCAGGTTAAGGAAATTGTCTGGTCCAGTCCTATTGCAGAGCTTGACGCCACTCTCGTTACGCTCGATGGAGTACCTAAAGCCGCGCCTTTGGTGCTTCACGATCCAGCCTTGGAAATGACTGATCCGGCGCCACGTCTTTACATTATCGGCCATCCGATGGGACGCGATATTGAGTTTTCAATTCAGGATAATCACTTGTTGGCATGTAATGACAGACTGCTCCACTATCGAACGCCCACTGAACCCGGCAGCTCCGGCAGTCCCGTGTTTGAATCGCAGCGATGGCGAGTCGTAGCGCTTCATCATGGAGGGAGTGCAACAGTCGCAAGGATCGATGGGAAGCCGGGGACTTACGAAGCCAACGAGGGAATTGCCATTCCCGCCATCAAAAAGAAAATTCAAGCTGGTTAGTGCTCGTCCGCGGGCCTGCGCAACTGAAAAGTCTGAAGTAGACCAAGCGTGATCGCGAGCACGACTGGTCCCAGTACGATGCCGAGTAGTCCAAATACGCTGATCCCGCCTAGCACGGAAAAGAAGATAAAGAGTTCGTGTAGCTTCGTTTGAGTTCCGACGAGCTTCGGGCGCAAGAGGTTGTCGATGGTGCTGATCACGAGACCACCCCAAATAATCAACAGCACCGCTCTGGTCCAACTACCACTGATCATCAGGTAGATCGCGAGTGGTAGCCAAACCAGAAACGATCCGGCAACGGGAATCATGCATACGAACGCGGTGAGCACGGCCCATAACACTGGCGACGGAATGCCCAGAATCCAGTACGCGAGCCCGGCGAGAAGTCCCTGAAGCGCGGCAATCGTCACGACGCCGTACACGCTCGCGCTGACGACTTGATGCGTTCGCAGGATGATGGCTTCGCTTTGTTTGCGGTTAAAAGGAAGTGCGTCCGGTAGTTTGTTTGTGATTTTGTCGCCGTCTCGGAACAGGTAGTACATCGTGAAGATGACGAAAAATGCTTTGACGACACTGCTGACGATGTTTCCCATCAGGCTGAAAGAAGCGCCGAGTAGTCGTTGACTTAAATTTTGAAACTGCTGGATCAGGAAGTCCTGGAAGCCGAGCAGGTCAATGCCGAAACGATTCTGCACCCATCCCGATACTCTGCCGAGAATCGCGGGCTGCTGGCTGAGTACTTGTGAAAGGTTCGTAGGCAGGTGTGGGCCCACTTTGGCGAATTCCTGAATTACGGCCGCGGTGATCAGTGTGAGAGGCAAAACCACCACCAGCACGACTAATAAGCACGAAATAAGGGCACTCAAACTCCGCCGCCCCGTGCGTTCCGCTAATCTCTTATGAACGGGATAAAAAACGATGACCAGCACGCCGGCCCACGCCACCACACCCATAAACGGCCGGAGCATGAGCCAGCACAAATAAAGCGCAATGGCCGTCGCGGCCAGCACGGCTATCCAACGCGCCTGATCAACCTGTTCCCGCATCGTGCAACCGTAAACTAAATGAGGTGTAGTTTCCAGCAGAGTTGGGAGTTTGGGCCTAAATGTCAGGATGTAATGGCAGGTTAGGCGCCGTAACGGTTCAGGTAAAGTATGCTCTCATACTCAACCAACCCGAGTTGAATTTGATCCAGCCAGCCACGTCTGCCCAGCACGTTACGCGTGAACGCTTCGAAGGCGGCAAAATAAACCGTAACGTCAAACGAGTAACCTAGCGTCTTCACCGTTACAACATGACCATACGCGTCGAAGCCTCCAGTAACTGTGCTGAAACGAAGAGGCGTGCCACTCTCGACATTAATATCTAATGCAATAGCGAGTTCGCGTTTGAAAACGCAGAAAGTTGCACCGGTATCAATGTAGGCATCGGCTCGAACCAATTTGTCAGCGAACTCAAGTTCAACAGGAACGATGATCGCTTCAGTTCCGTAGTTGTAGATCGAATCAAAGGTTAACTGATGGCTCACTCCCAACCCCCGATGAAGGCCTCTTGTTTTGGAGAGACTCGTTCGAGGTAAGGTGAGGTTATACCTTGCTCTCTGGCCTCATCGTAGACTTGTTTAGCGTCCGCCCCGTGTGCTATCAACCGGTCTCCATCAAGCGCGACCCATAGATTTAAGTAATGCTCTCGGTTGGCTTCAATCCAGGCGCGCTCTTGGTCGTTGTTTTTGTAAGCGGGCGTTGAGCCGCCATTCGCTTCAAGCCTGTCCAACGCAGCGCGAAGACGGAGCCGGTCTTCTGGTGGGAGTTTCATGGCTTCTTCCAATATTTGCTGTAAGGTTGACATGATTCTACTTTATCACTTTTGTGCCTTTTTGTGGGCATTCGACGCGTCCGATTTCAAGAGTCAGCGATGAAGAAGATCGAAAAACGCGGTTCCCGTTGTAGAATCCTCGGCCGTTCCACCATAGCTCGGTTCAGGAGTGACTGATGAGGGTTGGTTCGCTTTCTGTTCTGCTCCTTTTGGTTTGTGCGTTTCCGGTTTTAGCGCAGACATCTACACGTCAGATCACTGTGACTGCCGTAAATAAACTCAAGATGGCGCGGCAGAGTGAGACGATTGAGCTCACGGCGGAGGCGCTGGCGCCGCTTGGTGAAAAGGACTTGATGAAGATTCATGTGCGTGACGGGGCGGGGAAGGAAGTGTTGGCCCAGGCTGTTGATACCGACTATGACGATTTTCACAAGCCCGACGCACTGATCTTTCAGGCTGACTTTGGTCCGAACGAAACGAAAACTTTCACCCTCACCGCCGGTGCAAAGCGTGAATATGCGAAAGAAGACTTTCGCGCGTATGGCCGCTTCGTGCGCGAGCGCTTTGACGACTTCGCGTGGGAGAACGATCGCATTGCTCACCGTACTTACGGAAAAGCACTGATCACGTGGAAAGGCGAGCCGCTCACCAGCAGCGCGATCGACATCTGGTCGAAGCGCACGACGAAGTTAGTCATAAACGACTGGTACATGGTCGACAATTATCACGCCGATCATGGTGAAGGTGTTGATGCGTACTCTGCTGGTCCAACGCGTGGTTGCGGCGGCAGCGGGATCTGGTCCAACGGGCAACTCTACATTCCGACAAACTTTGTCGACTCGCGTGTGCTGACGAATGGACCGATTCGCGTGATGTTTGAACTGGTTTACGAGCCGTTTGATGTGAATGGTGTGAAAGTCTCACAGGTGATGCGTGTGTCATTGGACGCAGGCAGCCAGTTGAACCGCTTTCGTGTTTCGTACCAGGCGCCGGCCGGAAGCGACTCGCTTGCGCTGGCCGTTGGTTTCAAGAAAGTGAAAGACGAGCAGAAGGAGTTCAACCAGGCGCGCGGTTGGTTGACGATCTGGGAACCGGTTGACAAGAACCTCGGCATGCAGGGGTTGGCGGTTGTCGTCGATCCGAGCGCGGTGGATAAGGTCGGTGAGGACAAACTGAATCACCTGGTAATCTTGAAACCGGGTATCGCGGCGCCGATCACTTACTGGGCGGGTTTCGCGTGGGATCGCGCCGGCCAGATCACGTCAGCCGACAATTGGAAAGCTTACATCGATCAGTTTGCGGAAAAACTACGCTCGCCAGTTGAAGTAACCGTTAAATAACAACTGTAGGGGTGGCCCTCCGTGGCCACCCCAG
>DASTTS010000038.1:0-6528 GCA_035760085.1 Pyrinomonadaceae bacterium | reverse complement strand
AACTGTAGGGGCGGCACTCCGTGGCCGCCCGTGCGCTGAAGTCTCAATAGTTTGTAAATAACAACCGGTTTGGTGATTCCTGCCCGGGATTGATGACTACACCCGTGGTTGAATTACCAACGATGGCTGAACGAACCGTCGCCGGCGAGGCGGTTCGATGGGTCTGAAGATAGAGCGCTACAACACCGGCCACGTGCGGTGCTGCCATCGATGTACCCGACGCAGTCGCAATCATCAGATCGTCGCCGATCCAGGCCGAGGGAATCCCGACGCCAGGTGCAAAAAGATCCAGCGCTGGTCCGTAGTTAGAGAACTCCGCTCGAGTATCCTGCGGGTTTGTGGCGCCGACCGTTATCGCCTCCCCAACACCTGCAGGAGAATAACCTGCCGCGTCACTGTTCCAATTCCCGGCCGCTACTACATACGTCACTCCTGCTCTGATCGAATTTCTTACTGCCGCGTCGGCGGCCCTGTTGGTCTCTCCAGAGAGACTCATGTTGGCCACCGCTGGAACGCCCTGTTGGGCCGATTGGCCGTGATGCCACGTCACGAAGTTGACACCATCAATGACGTCCGACCACGAGCCGGTGCCCTGGCAGTTGAGCACGCGAACACTCAACAGTCGCACCTGCTGGGCCACGCCGAAGGTTCGGCCGCCGATGATGCCGGCCACGTGCGAGCCGTGCCCGTTGCAGTCAACGCCAATGATACCCTCGTCGTTGAGCGCGTCGTAGATTGCGGACGCGCGCCCGCTGAATTCCCAGTGCGTGGGAAGGATGCCGGTGTCGATGATATAGGCGTTCACGCCATTACCATCGTTGTGATACGCATATAACCCGTCGAGCGGTAGCGAGTGCTGATCAATGCGATCGAGCCCCCATGAAGAGTTGGGCTGCGGGTTGCGGTCGGGATTTGGTGGGATGGTCATGACAATCGGAGTGGAGTCGGGCGAACCGACCGCGATGGCGCCATCCTGTACGATGAATGCGACACGCGAGTCGCCGCTCATCGATATCGCCTGTGCCTCGGTAGAGCTGAGTCGAAAGCCCTTGAGCGCGTTGCTCCAGGTGGTGGAGAAAGTGCCACCGTAAGTGGACGTGAGGCTCGTTGCTGTCCCAACCACAACTGGATCAGGCGCCGGCTCCGCAACAACGGCAGCCGAATCGAAGTCAGAAGAGATCGCCGAAGCCGAAGCTATTGGCGCCTGCGCGCTCTTGGGAGTAGCGGAAACAGGTGTTGGAGCCGCTGCGGCGATCGGACTAAGGTCAGTAGTCGCCAGCACAACGATATAGCGGCCGGGAATAGGATTGGCGACCGTGTAGAACTTAGTCGACGCAGCCATAGCCTCATTTCTGATAGACAGAGGACGCGAAGGCGCCAGGTACAAGAAAAGGACCGCGAGCAACAGAGCCAGCATTTTCCTCATTCGATTTTTCTCCTAAATCGGGGCTTTAACTGTGAGGCTGGGCCTATGAATTAGTGGCGGATATTACCACACTCAACGATCTCTGCGTATCTCTGCGTCCTCTGCGGTAGGGCCATAATTTGAAATCCTCTCTGCGTAATCTGTGCGTCCTCTGCCTCAGCGGTAAAAAGAACCCGCAAAAACAGGTAAACCGCGGAGGCGCAGAGAACGCAGAGATTACGCAGAGTTGAATTAAGGCTGAGATACGCTGAATTCGTAGACCAGATAAAATTCCGAAAATGCCACGGTGATCAAGCAGGCTGTGCGCAGAGAATGTGTGCACGAAACGCAGCGGTGAACAAAGTATCTACAGAACAAGTGCTCAACAAGGCATACCGCCTCGCTTACTTTCTCCATCAGGACAAAAGCACGGCGATCCGGATCGTCGCGGCTGCCACGCTCAAGTTGAATGTCGCGATGGCGGTGCAGAGCAAGCGGCTGTACTACATCCCTGTCGGAAGGTTTTCGCGCGGTGAGTCGCGCCGGACTGACGGCATCCGCAACAAAGCTCTGTTCAGCGATCTTCACTTGCTTCAGCGCCTGATCTACGTCGAATCCGAACCTTATGAGCGCCAGAAGGAGCGTGCCGCCCAGCCCGCTCCACCCGGCGTTCTCGCTGCCGGCGACCCAGCTACCGGGGAAGACCTTCTCGTTTACTTCATCAAGCACCTCGTTAGAATTACGACGAAGAGAAACGCCTTCTACGTGACGCTCGGTGTCAGCCGCCTCCTTCACAGCTACAGTACGCATGAAACCATGGAAATTTATAACGCAGTGATCGGCGAGCCTGAGCGGGTCAAGGACGACTACTATTACCGCTCACGTAAAGCCGTCTTGATGCATGAGATGTATCAACGCTTTGGGCAGTTGATCCGGGCCCGTCGCCAACAGCGAGGCGAAGAGCGGTTCGAGACTCAGCAAGGCTCGAGCGAGCTACGGTCTCTCTTTAGAGAGTGCCTGCGACTGTTCACCCCCTGGGATACGCAATGCCACGTGCCGCGTGACTTCGATCCGCTCAAGTCCGTTATTACCGCGCTGACATCGAGGAGCAGCGCCGACGAAAACGAAATCGAAGTCAGCCGCATTCACGCCATCCTGCACCCGGATTGTTTTGAGAAATTGGTCGCAGCCTTCCGCTACGGTCCACCGGCAGAGCGGCTGGAATTGCCGCGTTTCTTCGCGGACCACTCGGATGATCAATCTCCGCCGCGGCAGCGTAGCGCGCCCGGGGATCTCAGCGCCGAAGAACTGGCTGAGATCAACCACATGCTTGACGAACAGTCCGGGCGCCGCCGTCATTCGTCGCCCGGGGCCGCCATACGCATCATGGTCGACGGTGTCGAACGAGCAAGGATAGATCCGGCTGAACAGTCGAGCATTAGCTTTAGCGCTGAAGAAGACGCAGAGCTTATCGAAGTGAAGACAACGGACGCAGACGGCGATCTCCTACTTGCGACATACCTGCTCACTTCCTTCGCAAAGGACGCGCGCGACGCGACCACCGTCGCTTCAATCCGGTTGGAAGGCGGCCAGCAGTTGTCACTCAGTATTGCGAGGAGATCGAGTGATGCGGATGGCGAAGCCGGGTTCATGGTGAAGTTTGGCTATCAGGAAACGTACCTGCGCAGAGCTTTGCGTTTGTGGTGGCGACGGCTCGGCCTTCGTCTTACGGCGGAGCAAGGTCTAACAGCGCGACACGTCCTCGCTGGCAGCGTGGTGGTGGTTATTTGCGTAGCGAGCTATCTCGTTTATGTGAGACTAAAGTCGCATCAAACAACTGGTCCAGCGGAGACAAGCGTCGCACAGGCTACTCCGGTTATTCAACAACCCTCTTTCGCTAGCAGTCCCACCGCTGAACCGAGCGCGTCTCAACCGGTGCGAGTGGCGAAAAATGACAGATCAACTGCGCCTAAGAGACCCGCGTCTTCATTGGAGGGTGAGACGCGTAGCGCGAATGTGATCCCTAATCTGACGCTTCGACAAGTAAAGAAGATCTACATCGAAATCCGCGGCGACGCTGCGTCCAATGATTTACGCAGCAACCTCGTGGAGAGCTTGAACTCAAGCGGCGTGGTTACTGTATCTACTAACACGGACGACGCAGATGCGGCCCTAAAAATCGTGGTCTCGCAAATCAGTACGTCGGCACAATTAGTCAACGCGCGCGGAACAGTGCTTTGGCGTTATTCAGGGTCCGATATAGTCAAAAACTTGCTATCCGCGATCAAGAAGTAGCCACAAAAGGCACAAACAGCACAAAAAAGTTCAGAAGCCTTTTTTGTGCTTTTTGTGCCTTTTGTGGCTACTTTGGTTCTCCTTGCAGGACGAAGCCGGCCCAGTAGTACGGCGCCTGCCAGCGACCCTCACGCCAGATCGCGATCTGCGCTGCCCTGAGGGCCGCAGCAGTATTTGATCGTTTTGGTCCAAGAAGACCCCGATAGAAATCTGACATCAACCGCGCGGTGGCCTGGTCCTGAACATCCCAAAGACTCACCAGCACTCGCTTGGATCCCGCGTACATGAAACCACGCGTCATCCCGTAGAGCCCTTCGCCCTTCACTTCTTTGCCGAGTCCGGTGCGACAACCGCTCAACACCACCAGCTCAGCTCCCAACCTGAGATTGAAGATCTCATGCGCGCGCAAGAAGCCATTCTGAGGCTTCGCCTGACGGTCCAACATCGAAAGCGCGATGCCGGAAAGCTCCGGGTGCATACTGTCGAGAAAGCTATGAGTAGCAAAATGGATGATTCGATACTTGCTCAACTCGTCGCTCATCGCAGCGCTACGATTAGCTTCAAAGCCAAGCGCAGCCTTCCGACCTGTAGCAGGAGCAAGAGCGAGGATCGCCTCCGCTTCTTGTCGCGTGTACGGAAGTCGCGGCAAGGCCGGGAGTTCGTCGACTGCAGGCGCTCCATGATGCCCGCCCGCGGCGCGGCTCAAGTTTCCAGTAACTCTTTCATCACTCTTGTCGAACACAGGATCCGCGAAAACTGCCACGACTTTCTCAGCCGGCGTACGCCCGTGAAGTTCTTGCCTGAGTACAGCGAGCGTTGATGCCGACGGAATGCTCGTCACTTCGTATTTGACCATGAGCGGTACGAAAGACGCCTGGCGAGGGACCGCAAGCGCAGCGAATGGCACATACTCTAATGCGCCGTCCGGCACAACAAGCAAACGCTTTCGCCCTAACTGTGCGGCGACTGGTCCAAGCAGCATATCGCTCAACGCCGTGGCCGCTTTCGGATACTCGGCATCGGCCTGTCGAACACGCTCGCGCTTCTCAACAGCCGTTTCAAACTTCACATACTTGTTGCGCGCGGTTAAGAGCTCATAGCAACGTCGCGCCGCCGCCTCGATTACTGCACGCGGCGGCAGCTCGTGGCTTGAAAAGGAATTCGCTGTCACTGCCCAGAGATAAC
This sequence comes from Pyrinomonadaceae bacterium, assembly GCA_035760085.1. Classification (GTDB taxonomy): domain Bacteria; phylum Acidobacteriota; class Blastocatellia; order Pyrinomonadales; family Pyrinomonadaceae; genus PSRF01. Next base: position 1,643 of record DASTTS010000038.1, on the reverse strand, counting down.
TTCGCTTCTCACCAAGGGAATATTCGAGCAGCAACGTGTCGTCATCCGTGACTGCGCTTTGAATCTCCGCCAGACCGAGCGGCGCGGGCTGGGTCAACGCTGCGTAACGCGGGCTATGCGCTTTCAACTCGGCCTCGATCGCGAGAAGCTGCGTCAACAGTTCCTCTATCTTGCGTCGCTTCGCACTCGCCGCCTCCTCGGTGTGTTGACCGCCGAACAAGCGCATCTGTCGTTCCGCTTCGAGGTTGAGCGTCTGTTGTAAAGAACGCTCACGCGCGAGCAACTCGGGATCAACACCCTGACGAATGTCGGCGCTGGCTTCGGCCAACATGTCGATCAGGCTGCGCGCACGTGCCTGCTCGTAAGTCTTCAACGCAGCGATGTCAAATCCGTTTGCCGGCTGAAGTCGATGCAGACGCATCAGTAGATCGATATGCAGCTTGTATAGATCCTGGACCGAGGCGAAGTAGGAAGCACGGAGATATCGACTGTTAACCTTGGTGCGTAGTGTGTTGATGATGGCGAGCGCGGCCTCGGTCCGTTGACTCGCCGGGAGAAGATGATCGCGATCAGATTCGGCGCGCGCCATTCCGTAAAGGGCTGCGACTTCCCCGTTCCGATCGCCCACCGCACGCCAGATGGGCAGCGCCCTGTCGTAGTACTCAAACGCTTTCTGCGGCTGATTCCACCTGTCGAAAGCACGTCCAAAATGATTGAGCGTTATCGCTTCGCCCTGGCGGTCACTTACAGCGATTCTCAGTTGGAGCGCACGTTCCAGATATTCGACCGCCTTGTCCTGGTTCTGAATTCCCAACAAGCTGTAGGCAGTTCCCGTATGCGTGAGCGCAGCAGCTTCTAACCTGCGGTCGCCATTGTCGCGCGTGAGCGTGAGCGCTTGATTGAGGTGTTCGAGAGCCTGTTGTGGTTTCTCAAGAAGGTTGTAGACGTGGCCCATATTGATGAGCGTCACAGCCTCGAGCCCGCGGTCGCCTGCGGCACGTGCCAGGGAAGGCACTTGCTGGAGGTAAAAAAAAGCCTTCTCCGGATCACCCAAAAGGTTGTAGACCGTCCCCATGTTGTTGAGGACCGATGCTTCATTCCGGCGGTCACCGACGGCGCGATACAAAACAAGCCCTTGCGCGAAATGATCGAGGGCCTTTTGTGGCTCGCCTACTAACCTGTAAACCCCGCCGATCTGTGTGAACGTGAGTGCCTCGCCGGTCTGGTCTCCAACTGCTCGCATGACGGGAAGCGCGAGGCTGTAAGACTCGAGCGCCTTCTGCGGCTCACCCAGCGCGTAGTAAGTTGTGCCGTTTATTAAAAGCGTGATGGCTTCGAGATGACGATCGCCGATGGCGCGCCAGACGGTGAGTGCCTGGTTAATGTATTCGAGTGCTTTTTGTGGTTGGGAAAGAGCGTTGTAGACGTTGCCCATGTTGGTGAGCGTCATGGCTTCTCCCCGACGGTCACCAGCTTCCCGCATCAATCGCAATGCTTCGCCGTACTTCTCAATCGCCTTGCGTCGCGACTCGGCGGTCCTTTCCGCCTGGAGTTGTGCGCCCGCGTTGTAGGAACGCTCGGCGGCCACTTGTATGCGATCTGTTCCGGTCGCATCTCTCAATTCCTCGATCCGCAATTCGTAA
>DASTTS010000037.1:0-22030 GCA_035760085.1 Pyrinomonadaceae bacterium | reverse complement strand
TTCACTTTCTGAAACATGCACCAGAGCTGCTGCTTGTCGTCAATGCCCCACAACGCGCCCTGACCGTTGCCCTGTTTGCATCCGCTGACTTCGAGCCAGCGCGAGTCTTCCGGCGTCTTCGCCCAGTTCTGCCAGGGCGAGTAAGCGCCGGACGGCGTAACCTGATAGCAGCCGATCAGGGTGCCATCCTCGGTGATACCCCAAAACTGCAAACCATGATTGCTCGAGAGCTGCGTCGCGGAAATTTTTATGAGCTTGGTGGTATTCGGCAGGTTGTTCCAACCCGGACCCTGCCACGGATGCCAATCGCCGCCCGGCGAGGCTTGCCACGTCGTCCAGATCTGATGCTTGTAGTCGAGCACCCAGAGCTGCACACAGCCGTCGTAACGTTGCGCGGCGGCGAGCTCGTAAACCTGTTTCGGATAGTTTTTCTCGGCCCAACCGGAGCTCATCCAGTTGCTCCATGCGCCGCCCGGTGTTTTCTGATAGATGGTGTGCAGCGTGCCTTTGAGATCGACGCCCCAGAGTTGCGCACCGCGAGTTCCGCCGTGCTGGCAGGCTGTGAGTTTTACTAACACGGGTGCGTTATGCCATGACATACACGCTTCTCCTTTCGCACGTAGGTACGATGTGTGTCAGTCAGCGTTAGCGAGCAGCGAGGCTTGAGCTTTCGAGAAAACCGTCCACTAGATTGCACGTGGACTAAGACGGACTCGGAAGGTCGCGTGGTGCGAAACGGTTTGGAATCCGGTTTAATGCGACCGGGGCGCATAATACATTGCGTCCAATAGACGGTCAACTTCCATGTTAGACTGCACCCGAAAATCTTCTATCCATAATGACTGACGAGAAAAAGACCCGCGTCTCAGGCAATGGCGAGACGTTTTATCAAGGACCCAGCCGCATTCATCTCGCCGCCTTTCCGCCGAAGGAAAGATGGAACGACTGGACTGAGCTTGACTCGCGCGCGTGGCCGAAACGCGTCGAACGCCGCTACTCGCTCGTTCCCACCACCTGCTTCAATTGCGAGTCGGCGTGCGGTCTGCTTGCGTACGTCGATAAGGTCACGGGCGAGGTTCAGAAGTTCGAAGGCAACCCCGAGCATCCGGGCTCGCGTGGTCGCAATTGCGCGAAAGGTCCGGCGACGCTCAACCAGGTAACAGATCCCGATCGCATTCTTTATCCACTCAAACGCACCGGCAAACGCGGAGCGGGACAATGGGAACGCACCACGTGGGACGAAGCACTCGACACGATCGCTGCGCGTATTCGCAAAGCCATCGTCGAGAATCGTCGTCATGAGATCATGTATCACGTCGGCCGGCCCGGCGAGGATGGTTTTACGGAACGCATTCTCGCGGCGTGGGGCATTGACGGTCACAACTCGCACACAAACATTTGTTCGTCGGGCAGTCGTGAGGGTTATCAACTGTGGATGGGCCTCGATCGTCCGAGTCCGGATCACGCAAACGCGAAAGTCATCCTGCTAATCAGTGCGCATCTCGAATCGGGCCACTATTTCAATCCGCATGCGCAGCGAGTGATCGATGGGAAAGCGAATGGCGCGAAACTCATCGTGTTTGATACGCGACTCTCGCACACCGCAACGCACGCAGATTACTGGCTGTCGCCATATCCGGGATCGGAAGCGGCAATAGTGCTGGCCATCGCGAACTATCTCATTCAAAACAATCTCTACAACCGCGAGTTTGTGAAGAAGTGGTGGAACTGGCAGGAGTTTCTGACTGCCGAAGGCGTTGAGGTTGACTTCGGAGTGTTTGAAACGCGGCTAAAGACGATCTACGAGCAATACACGTTCGAATTCGCCGCGGCGGAGTCGGGTGTCGAGACGAAGGTCATCGAAGAGATCGCGAAGCTGGTGGCGACGGCGGGCACGCGCTTTTCGAGTCACAACTGGCGCAGCGTTTCGTCGGGCGTGAGCGGCGGGTGGTCCGTTGCGCGCTGTCTGTTCATGTTGAATGCATTGCTTGGTGCTGTTGCAACTGAAGGCGGCGTTTATCCAAACGCGTGGAACAAGTTTGTGCCGCGCCCGATCTACACACCACCGCATCCGCAGATGTGGAACGAAACGACGTGGCCGCGCGAGTATCCGCTCTCTATGAACGAGATGTCGTTCCTGCTGCCGCACTTTTTGAAAGACGGCCGCTCGAAACTCGACGTCTACTTCACGCGCGTCTACAACCCGGTCTGGACCAATCCCGACGGCTTTTCATGGATCGAGATGTTGACCGATCCGGAACTCGTCGGTTGTTACGTCGCTTTGACGCCGACGTGGAACGAGACCGCTTACTACGCGGATTACGTTCTGCCGATGGGCGTCGGCTCCGAGCGTCACGATCTGCACTCGTACGAAACACACGATTCGCAGTGGCTTGGTTTTCGTCAGCCCGTGATGAAAGCGATTCGCCAGCGCGACGGCCACAAGATCGACGACACGCGCGACGTGAATCCCGGTGAAGTTTGGGAAGAAAACGAGTTCTGGCTCGAGCTGACGTGGCGTATCGATCCCGACGGCAGCCTGGGCATCAGGCAATACGCGGAGTCGAAAAAAAATCCGGGCACACGACTCGGAGTCGACGAGTATTACGCTTGGATCTTTGAGAACTCCGTTCCCGGTTTGCCCGAGCGCGCCGCGAATGAAAGCCTGACGCCGCTCGAATTCATGCGCCGTTACGGGGCGTTCGAAGTCAAACAAAAGATCGGAAGGATTTACGATCAAACAGTGGACCCGGAAGAGCTCGACGACGTACAGGAAGACAGTTTCGGACGCGTGTTCACTCGCGCAGCGAAACCCGCGGGACCAAACATCGTCCCGCTGCCGTCGCCTGACGGCGACCGAGACGGACGTCGACTCGTCGGCATCAACGCCGGCGGCGAGATCAAGCGCGGCTTCCCCACGCCGAGTGGTCGTTTGGAGTTCTATTCGTCGACGATGAACAGTTGGGGCTGGCCCGAGTACGCGATTCCGGTTTACATCAAGAGCCACGTGCATCCGGACAATCTCGATGACGACGAAACGATCCTGATCTCGACGTTTCGTCTTGCGGTGCAGATTCACACGCGCAGCGCCAACGCAAAGTGGCTCGACGAGATTGCACACACGAATCCGTTGTGGATTCACCCCAGCCACGCAAACAAACTCGGCGTACGCACCGGCGATCTCGTGCGCGTCGAGACCGAGATCGGTTATTACGTCGTTGCGGCGTGGGTTACGGAAGGCATCAAACCGGGCATCGTCGCGTGCAGTCATCACATGGGTCGTTGGAAACTCACTGACGAAGGTCAGCGACAGTTGATGGCGACGGTCAAACTCGATCGCAGCGGAACGACGTGGCGACTCGAACGTGAGAAGGGCATTCAGCCATACGAGTCAGGCGATCCGGATACGCTGCGGATCTGGTGGAAAGACGCGGGCGTTCATCAGAACATGACGTTTCCGGTCCATCCCGATCCGATCTCGGGGATGCATTGCTGGCACCAGGCGGTGCGGGTGCGCGCTGCCGAACCGGAGGACCGGCCAGGCGACATTTTTGTGGATACTGAGAAGTCGCGGGACGTATATCGAAAGTGGCTGGCGATGACGAGACCGGCAGACAAACACTCGCCGGACGGGACGCGGCGGCCCTACTGGATGCTCCGCCCGTTGAAACCCGCGCGCGAATATTACAAACTGCCGGAAGGCGAGCGGGGTTGATTTGGTGGTCTTGGGACTTTGGTTTTTGGCCTTTGTACTAAGCCCCAAGCCCCAAGCCCCAAGACCCAAGCCCCAAGACCGAAGGTTCTGACCTATGTACTTCAAGCAATTCTATTTAGCCTGTCTGGCCCATGCGTCGTATCTCATCGGCTCGGAAGGCCAGGCCGCGGTTGTCGATCCGCAGCGAGACGTCGACGAGTATGTCGCCGAAGCGGCGGCCCATGGTTTAGCAATTAAGTACGTCATCGAGACCCACCTGCACGCGGATTTCGTGAGCGGTCACCAGGAACTCGCCGCACGCACGGGCGCGCAGATTGTTTTCGGCGAACAAGCGGGCGCGAAGTTCGAACATCGCGCCGTTCGCGACGGCGAAGAAATTCGTCTCGGAAAAGTCATCCTGCGCTTCATGGAAACTCCGGGACACACTCCCGAAGGAATCTGCGTGTTGATTATCGACACGGACGTTTCCGATCAACCCCAAAAAGTTTTGACCGGCGACACCTTGTTCATCGGCGACGTGGGCCGTCCGGATCTCGCCGGTGGCAAGGGTTACACGCCGCAGATGATGGCCGCGATGATGTACGACACGCTTCACGAGAAACTTTTGAAGCTGCCGGACGAAGTGGAAGTCTATCCCGCACACGGCGCTGGATCGATGTGTGGACGAAGCATGTCGAAAGAGACGTCGTCGACGATCGGCGAGCAGCGGCGATTCAACTACGCGCTGAAACCGATGAGCAAAGCGGAGTTTGTGAAGTTGATGACTTCCGACTTGCCGGAAGCCCCTGTTTATTTTCCGAAAGACGCGGAGATCAATCGCGCCGGCGCTCGCGGATTGTCGGAACTCTCGGCGCCCGTCGATCTGTCGCCGCATGAAGTGTTGGGCTTGCAGTCGAGCGGTCACGTGTTGCTCGACGTGCGTTCGGCGGCGGAATTTGGCGCGGGCCATGTACCCGGTTCGGTGAACATCGGCCTCGGCGGGCAGTTCGCGATCTGGTCCGGCAGCCTCATTCCTTTGCACGCCGCGATCGTGATCGTTGCGGATACTAAGGACCAGGTCGACGAATCAGTCGTTCGTCTCGCGCGCGTCGGCATTGAGAACGTGAAGGGCTACTTGCGCGGCGGGATTCAGAGTTGGCGCGAAGCGGGACTGCCGATCGACGCGATCGAGCAGGTCAGCGTTGACCAGTTGAAGGAACAGATCGGCAACCGAGAGTTGCAGATCGTCGACGTGCGGCGTCCGGCTGAGTACAGCAACGGACACGTGCCGCGCGCGATGAATGCGCCGCTGTCGGCACTCGATAGAACTATCGATCAACTCGCCCTCGAAAAAGACAAACCTACGGCAGTGATTTGCGCGGGTGGTTATCGCTCGAGCGCGGCCGCGAGTTTGTTGCAACAGCAAGGTTTCACGAACCTGATCAACGTCGCGGGCGGCACCGGAGCGTGGATCAATGCCGGCTATCCGGTTGAAACTCCTTCCAGCAAGTGAATCTCGATCCACTAACACACAAGATCATAATCGCCGTCCTCTGGGTAGTCGTTGGGACCATCCACGGCTTTGGCGCGGCGTGGCTCGCGATCTGGATGCTGTTTCATCCTTATCAAGCGAAGAAACTTTTCGGCATGACGATTTGGCCCCAGGGAATGATTCCGCGTCATCGCGAGAAACTGGCCCAGTCGATCGGCAACGCAGTCGGTAACGAGCTCGTGTCGCAGCAAACCGTATTCGACGCCATGTTCGAAACGAGTTTCTTTCAACGAAAGGTATCGGACTTCGTCGGCGGTTACACGAACGAGCTGCTGGCGCGCGTATATCCGTCGTTCATCGATGCGTTGCCGTCGCACGTGCGCGCGCCGATTCTCGACACGATCTCCGCGCTTCAGTATAGGTTGGCCGAGTACATCGCCGACATGTTGCGCAGCGAAGAGACGGCTGAAGCGATCGAACGCTTCGTCGACAAGCAGATCGACACCCTGCTCGAACGAAACTTTGGCGATCTGGTCAATAACCAATCGGTCGACAAAGCGCTGGATTTCGTTCAGCAACGATTACAGGGTTTCATCGGCGACGAGAGTTTCGAACAAGGCGTGCGGGAGTTTGTGTCGGGCCGTCTCGATGATCTCTCGCAGAGTCATGCGACATTCGCGGAAACAGTCACGCCTGAGACGATCGCCGTCATCAAAGCCCGTATCGATCAGGAAGTTCCGCCGATCGTTCATCACCTGGCGGACATCGCCACGAGTCAAACGACGCGCAAACAGATCGGCGCGCTGATCAAGCTCGAAGTCGACCAGTATTACGAACAACTGTCGCTGTTCAAAAAAATCTTCATCTCGCGCGAACGCATCCATCGCGAAGTTGACGATCTGGTCAACAAGACGTTGCCGAAGAAGGTCGAAGAGTACTTGCGCGGCGAGGCGTTCGAACAGGAAGCGGAAGCGTTCCTGAACGCGACGATCGACAACGTGATGAACCGGCCGTTAAGCCAGCTCATCGGTCAATTCGAGTCCGCGAAGTTTGACGAACTGAAGGCGCAGATCACCGCGCGACTCGTCGAAATACTGCGCAGCGAAACGCTTTCGACTTCAGTTTCGGCACAGTTCAGCGACGCGATTGATCGACTGCGTCCGCAAACACTGGGTTCGGTGTTGCAACAGGTCGATCCACGATCGGCGGAACAGGTTAAGCATTTGCTGACGCGAAGTCTGTTGAGTTTGCTGTCGCGGGAGGACACGGCGCGTACGATCAATGCGATTCTCAGCGCGCAAATCGACCGTCTCCTGATCGCGCCGATTGGCCGTTTGGGCGATCACGTTTCGGAAAACGCGATGGAACGCGCGAGCTCGGCGCTGGTCGACCGAATCACGGTGGCGGCGCGTGAACGTTTGCCGGTCGCGATCGCGGAGTTTGATGTTGGCGGATTGGTGCGGAAAAAGGTTTCGGATTACCCGATCGAAAAACTCGAAGCGCTCGTGCTATCTGTTGCCCAGCAGCACCTCAAGACAATCGAACTATTCGGCGCGATCATCGGTTTCTTCATCGGTGTTGGACAGGCGATCTACTACCTGTGGATCACACCTTAGGCGAACCACGGATTTGTCGAATTATTTTCCTGTTGACATAACACTCACGAGTGAATAACTATTTGTTCACATCGAAAGGAGCTTATTTCCCCAATGACCTACGTAGTTGTTGAATTATGCGTCGATTGCAAGTACACCGACTGCGCAGCTGTTTGTCCTGTTGAAGCATTTCATGAATTGCCGGATCGTCTTTACATAAACGCCGATACCTGTATCGATTGCGACGCGTGCGTGCCTGAGTGTCCCGTCGAAGCGATCTTTGCCGACACCAACGTGCCTGAAAACTATTCTCATTGGACTCAGATCAACATAGACGAAGCTCCGAAGTATCCGATCATCAGTCAGAAGATTCCCGCCCTTCACGGCCCAAGCTGCACTGGTCCAGAAGAATAGAATTGCTGGCCTTCGTTTCTGAGCACGTCACTACATCGATATAAAGCACGAATGACACGGATCGTGAGCGATCCGTGTCATCCGCGGTTGGTTGTTACTTCTGCTGACCGTCAGTCGTGAGGCTGCGGCGCGATCCGTTCAACTGTTTCATCAGTTCTTCAACTGCTGCTTCGAGTTGTCGATCGCGTCCGGCGAGAACGTCTTCCGGACGGTTTTCGATGAGCAGGTCAGGCTGCACGCCGTAGTTTTCCATGTTCGTATGTTTCGCGTCGGCGAGGAACACGCCCACACCCGGAGTACGAACAGTGGAACCATCGATCAAGCTGTAACTGCCCGTTCCGATCACCGCGCCCATCGTTGGCGTGCCCACCACTTTGCCGAGACCCAAAGCGCGGAAGCCCGCCGGGAACATCTCAGCGTTTGAAGCCGAGCGCCAGTTCTGCAACACGATCTTTGGCCCAAAGAACCCGGCGAATGGTCGGCCGGATGCTTCGGTGCCACGCGGCTGCCACACCTGGTACTGACGTTGGACCAGGATCGCGAGCAACTCCTGTTCGATGTTGCCGCCGCCGTTCCAACGTTGATCGATCACCATCGCTTCCTTGTTGCGAAACTCGCGAATCTCTTTTTCAAACTTGCGGAGAGACGGCGGGTTCATCGCTTGAATGTGGATGTAGCCGATGCGTCCGCCGGAAAGCTCGTCGACCTTCTGGCGTCGTTCCTTCACCCAGCGCTCGTAACGTAACTGGCTGTACGCACCACTCGAGATCGCTTCTATACGCGTGTTCCACGCACCGTCTTCAGCGGGTTTGTTGTTGAAGGTCACGACGACTTTGCGATTGAGACGATCGTTGAGAATGTCCCAGTACTCGTCTCCTGCTTTCACCGGCTTGCCATTAATCGCGAGCAGGTAGTCGCCGACTTTCACGCGCACCCAGTCTTTATCGGCTGGACCACCTTCGTAGATGTACGTGACTTTGTAATGGCCCGCCGCGGCATCCGGTTCGAGTTCGACGCCGAGATGCGCCGTCGAAACTCCACCCCCGCCTTGTCCGCGTGGTGGCGGCGCGGCGCCCGTGTGCGACGCATTCAACTCGCCGATCATCTCGTTGATGATGTTCAGCAACTCCTGACGGTCGCCAACGAAATCGACGAGCGGCCGGTACTTCGCGCGCATCGCGTCCCAATCCATGCCGTGCATTTTCGGATCGTAGAAGCGGTATTTCATCGTGCGCCAACCGTCGTCAAACATCTCCGCCCACTCGGCAGGTCGATTGACCTGAACGCGAACGTTGAAATTGATGCGACGCCGTCCGGCTTCGCGTGGTGGACCAGCCGCTGCCGCCGCTGCTGCTCCGGCTGCGGCGCCTGCCGCCAACGGAACTGAAAAAACACCGTCACGTTCGCGGAAGAACAATGTGCGGCCGTCGCGTGAAATGTTCAGGCCGCTGATGCCGCCGCCAAAACCGCCACCGCCACCGGGTCCACCGCCCTCGCCATCGTTCGGCGCCTGTCCCGACGTGATTCTCGCGAGGCGACGCCCGTCTTCCTGAATCGAATAGATGACCGGAACACTCGCTGTCGCAGAAGGCTCGGTAGTGACGAAAACGATCGTGCGGCTGTCAGGCGTGATCGTGTAACCAAGCACCGGGAACGGCATGCGCGTGACCTGGCGTGTGCGACGTTTCATTCCGGCCCAGTCCATTTTGATCTCGCGCGGCGGACGGTTCGCGGGCGGACGACGCACGGGAGGAGGCCCATCGCCGGCCTCTCCCGCCGGGGCTTCGCGTTGCGGCGGTTCTGCTTCGGCACGCTCTTCAGCGTCGTCCGGATCCCGATCCTGGTGCTCGAGCAACACTGAATAGAGTTGAACTGAGTTGGGAGTGTTTCCGCCGGTCGATTCCACGCGTTGGAAGTAAAGCTTGCGACCGTCGGGAGAGAATTGCGGATTGCCGTCGTTGTTTGAATCGAACGTGACTTTGTGTGGTGTCTTGTCGTCGCCTGCGGCGGCAATCAGGTAAATGTCGGACGTACGTGCGGCGTCGGGTTTCGAGTAGGCGATCCACTTTCCGTCAGGCGACCAGACGGGGACGCTGAAACCGCCGTAGCGCGACGAATCGAGCTCGGCAATCTGTTTCGTTGCGACAGTCAGCTTGCGCAGTTTGTCGTCAGAGGAAGCGAACGCGATCTCCTTCGAATCGGGAGACCAGTTGTAGCCCTGTTTCAACGCGTCGATGTTGGTGAGCTGTTGCGCCGGCGCGGAACCGTCCAGGGCCGTGACCCAGATCTCTTCGCGTCCACTTTGGTCCGACACGTAAGCGAGCGACTTGCCGTCAGGTGAATACTGGACCAGGCGATCGCGAGCGGGGCCGTCAGTGAGTTGTTTCAGATCGCCTTCTTCGACCGGCGCGCTGAAGATCTCGCCGTGAATTGAAAACGCGATTCGACGTGACGACGGCGCGAGATCGTAATCGTCGGCCTGCGAGTTGAACGACATCGTCTCGCTGAGGTTTTCCTGCGTCTCGGCGTCGATGTTCAGGGTGATCTGTGTTGCGCGTTTCGATGCGACGTCGAGTTTCCAGATGCCGAAGTCATGTTCGAAAACGATCACGCGGCCGTCGGCACTGATCGCGGGCCAACGAACGTCGCCCGTTTTGAACGACGTGATGCGATCCGCTTTGCCGCCGTTGTCGGAAACGCGCCAGATGTTCGTTAGACCATTGCCGTCGCGATCGCTGACGAAATAGATGAAACCATCGTGACCCCACATGGGCCATGAATCGAGACCGTCGAAGTCCGTGACTTGCGTGAACTTCTTCGCCGCGACGTCCATGATCATGATGTCGCTTTGATAGGAGCCGCGGTAATACTTGCGCCAGTAAACCTGCGACTTCTGGTTGTAAGCGAGTCGCTTTCCATCCGGCGAGTAGGAAGCCTGGACGCCCATGTCGGTCCCGGCTTTCACCGGCATGCCGCCTTCGGTGCTGACGAGATAGAGCTGCGGCATGAAGTCTTCACCACGATTGCTGCTGAAGATCACTGACTTGGAATCAGCAGACCAGCCGAGGACTGTGTCTTCAGCGGAATGGTTGGTGAGTTGTTTCGCAGTGCCGCCTCCGGCGGGGATCAAATACACGTCAAGATTTCCGGCGCGATCGCTCGAGAACGCGATCCACTTTCCGTCGGGCGAGAAGCGGCCGTAAACGTCGCGTGCGCGATTCACGGTCAGGCGCTGGATGTTTTGGCCGTTTTCGTCGGCGGTCCAGATGTCGCCAAGATAGCTGAAGACCACGCGGCCGTTGTGATAATGCGGATAGCGCACGAGCCGCGCTTCGCGGCCAAACGCTGAAATTGCAGCGAACAGAAACATCGCCGTTGCGAGTAGAGTTGTTGTCTTTTTCATGGCTCCTGACCTGCGACTGGGATGGAATTACTGGCTTGCGGAGGCTGGATTATAGATCCGATAAAGTAGATGGGGAAGCTCTGAATCGGGCGAATCTCGCGTTTTCGGAATTCTTTTGGCATCATTGGCCCGTGGCTGTTACCTGTCGAAAAATGAACGCGGCCGATGTGCCTGACGCGTTTCATATGCTCACGGATTTTTTGAGTGCGGACGAGCACTACCTCGCGAGCAGCCAGGCGTACGGAGATCTCGGGCTGAAAGGATTGAACGACGCGCTCGATCTCTTCCTCGAACGACCCGAGCTTGGGTTCGTTTGGATGGCTTACGATGAAAACGGCGCCGCGGGGATCTGTGTTGTCTGTTATGCGATCTCGACGTCGATGGGTTCAGTTGTCGCGAAGCTCGACGACGTTTCGGTCAAACCGGATCGACGTGGACACGGGACTGGTTCGGAGATGCTTCAGCAGTTGAAGGAGCAGTTGCGGAAAGAGGCGGTTACGCGAATCGACGTCGCCGTTCACCTGGAGAATCCCCAAGCGCGCCGGTTTTACGAGAAGCTCGGCTTCGTTGCTCTTAACGAAGAACGCCTCTCGTGCTTGATTTAAAAACATTGACCTCTCGCTTGAGCCCCGGGAGGACCTTGGCGGATCTCACGTGATCTTCTTCTATCCGTGGTTCAAGTTAGCGATCTCTTCGAAGTACTTCGCAAACGCAACCATCCCACCCGACGCCTGCTGCCAATCGAAGTTCTCATTCGGCGCGTGATACCCGTGCTCCGGCAGCGATAAACCCAGAAACAGAACCGGACACTTCAAAACCTTTTCGATACTCGTCATCGCCCCAATCGTCCCACCATCGCGCACAAACACAGCTTCCTTCCCAAACGCAAACTTCACTGCCCGCTTCAACGCCTGTGGCAACGGTCCTTCGAGCACAGTGCGAAACGCAGGCGCGGCATGCTCGAAACGAATCTGTACATCCGGGTTCCTCTCTTTCACAGCCGCCGCCAGCAGTTTCTGAATCCGTTTCGGATCCTGCACCGGCACTAACCGGCACGACGCTTTAACCTCCGCGCGCGGCGGAACGATCGACTTCAACCCCGGTCCCTGATACCCACCGACGACGCCATGAATCTCTAGCGTCGGCATTCCCCAGATCCGTTTCATCACTTCGAGCGGGTCCTCGGAGCGCATTTTCTTCAGATGGTGCGCCTTCTTGAACGCCTTCGTCGTGAATCCGCTGTTCGCCCAGTCTTGCAACTCTTTCTTCGTTGGCGGAATGACGTCGTCGTAAAAACCTTTGATCTTGATCTTGCCGGTGCGCGGGTCGTAGATGTCGCAGACGAGCTGCATCAACTCGGCGATCGGATTTCGCGACGCGCCGCCCGTCTCCCCTGAGTGCGTATCGACGGTGCCGGTTTCGAGACTCAAAATGAAACCCATCAATCCGCGCAATCCGGCGGAACTAGCCGGGCGATTACGCGAAACCCAAACCGTATCGGAAACGACCACTGAATTCGTCTTTAATGAAGGTGCGACTTTCGAAATGATCTTCTCGAAATTCGGCGAGCCGATCTCCTCTTCAAACTCCCAGAGGAAACGGATGTTGACCGGAATGTCGGCCTCGATCGCGGCGCGCGCGCCAAACAGGGCGCTGAGCGCGGGTCCCTTGTCGTCGGTTGTGCCGCGGCCGTAGTAGGTGTCGCCTTTTTGGGTGAACACGAACGGCTCGCTGTCCCAGGGCTCAGTTTCTTTGGAGGCGGGTTGAACGTCGATGTGGTTATAAACGGTCACGGTGGGCAACTTCGGATCGTTGCCAAACACGCCGTGAATCACGGGATTTCCCCTGTCGGCGCGGTAAACTTCGGCTTTTCCGCCGAACGATTCGAGGGTTTCGACGGTGAGCTCGACGCCCTTTCGGATGTCGTCCAGGTGGTTGGGATCGACCGAAACCGTGGGTGTTTCGACAAATCGACGGAGCAGTGTCTCAAACTCCGAGCGGTGTTCGTTGGCGAATGACACAAGCCTGTCCCGTTTCAATGTTGTGGGCATTAAAGATCCTCCGTCGAATTGTCTCTGTCGAATGTCGTGTGAAAAGCTGCGCTCGCCATAATAGCCACAAAGACGGCGACCACAAAAGGCACAAAGCCTTACGGGCCAGAAAAGTCACAAAAACACTGATGACACGCGGGTAGAGTGTCATGCAATCACCGACGTCGCAGGATGATAACCGGCTGTACCTCTTTGTGCCTCTTGTGTTCTTCCCTTTGTGCCTTTTGTGGTTCCCTTTTTGTGTCTCCCTTTTTTGGCTGCGGGCGACCAAAGTTCGTTTGGGCGCATCTACATGCGTGCCAGTGATCTTGAACAAAACTCGCGAGATGCCCGCTGCGTACATTCAAAAGCTGCGGCGCTTCGTGTTATTCTGGCGTCCCCGTTTCCGCACCGAACGGATCGGCCCCTGTACTTGCTATGTTGGTTTAGGAGGGTTGCGTGAGAAAAAGCTCTTTTGCCCCGGGAATCTTATTCGTTGTATTTGCCCTGGCACTCCCCGCTTTCATAATTGCCCAGCAGAACCGTTCGGCGCGCCGGGCAACGGGTCCTGATCGCTCGGCGAGCACGAGCACTCCGTCCGGAAAGGCCGATCCAACTACTCCGGCCATCAAGAGCGACCTTTCTGAAGCCCTGGCCGTAATTCAGACAAACCACATCGACGGCCGGAACCTCGACTACAACGCCATCTTCAAATCGTCAATCAGCGGAATGTTGAGCGTGCTCGATCCACACTCGACGTACTTCGATCCGATCGAGTATGCGTCGTTCCGCACCGAGCAGCGCTCAGAGTATTTCGGCATCGGCGCGACGATCGAGGATCTTCGCGAGGGGACGGACGTCAATACTTTCATTCGCGCCACTTTCCCGGATTCGCCCGCAGCCCGCGCCGGACTGCGATTTGGCGATCGCATTCTCGCGGTCGACGGCAATTCGATGAAGGGCAAGACCTATCCCGAAGTACGAAAGTACTTGTTGGGATCGCGCGGCACAACCGTGAAAGTGACGGTCGAGCACCCGGCGACGAAGCAGCAGGAAACTGTGAACATCGTTCGCGATGCAGTGTCGCTGCCGTCGATCGCGCAGGCGTACATGTTGAAGCCTGGTGTTGGATATGTCGCGATGACCGGCGGGTTCAACTTGACGACCGACGACGAGTTTGGCGACGCGCTCAAACAACTCCACGCGAAGGGCATGAACATGCTCGTTCTGGATCTGCGCGGCAATCGCGGCGGTTTGTTGATTCAGGCCGTGCGAGTGGCGAACAGGTTCCTGCAACGCGGACAGATGATCGTCACGCAGAAGGGCCGAATCAAAGACACCACGCAGCCTTACGCTGCCGTGAATGAAAACCCTGATGCTGTTCCGGTGGTGGTGCTCGTAAACGGCGACACCGCGTCGGCGGCTGAGATCGTCGCAGGCGCGCTTCAGGATCACGATCGCGCGCTGATCGTCGGCGAGACAACGTTTGGTAAGGGCCTCGTTCAGTTCCCGTTCCAGTTGGATTACGACTCGGCACTGTTGCTGACGATCGCGAAGTACTACACGCCGTCAGGCCGGCTCATTCAACGTGATTACTCGAACGGCGGAAACTACGACTATTACTTCCCGGGTGGTCTCGCGGCCGACAAGAACAATCAGCCGAAAACGCCGAACGGACCGCAGAGCCAAACCGATACCGGTCGCGCTGTGTATGGCGGCGGCGGCATCTCGCCGGATGAAGTTGTCAAGCCCGGTACGATCAGTGCTGCCGAACGTCATCTGCGCGACATCCTGTTCGCGTTCTCGCTCGAGTTGATCTCGGGCCGTGTGCCGGGTTTTGAGTCGTACAAGATTCAACGCGCGATCGAGTTTGACCACGATCTCGTGAGTGACGACTATCCGGTGACGGACGCGCTATTCAAGGAAGTGAAGAAGTTTGCGGCGAGCAAGGCGATTTTCAAAGTGACGCCGGAGCAGTTGGACAAGTCGCGCACATTTGCCGAGCGGCAATTGCGTTACAACATACTGTCGGCGGCCTATGGATATCGCACGGCGACGCAGGTTTTCAACGACGGCGATCCGCAAATCGGAAAAGCAGTGGATGCGATGCCTCGCGCTCGTGAGCTAGCGCTCGCGGCGAGCAGAGCACGCGCCCGCGGTTAAAGCGGCGTTCAACTAGAAGAAGTCCGGAAGGGGCCAAGCGAAAGCGCGGCCCCGCTTTTTTCAGCAATTCAAACGCTCACGACGATAGTGATGAGTAACCGGCCGGCGACGCCCGATGCCAATGGCATTTCTCGAAATGATTAATGTGGGCGGGAGTTGCCGGCGTTTGAATTCATTCGCGGGCGACTCAACGCGATTCAGAATGTCGCGCACAAACTCCGGCTCAAATCCAGTTTCCACAATCTCACTCGGCGTCGCTTTCAACTCAAAATACATCCGTAGTATCCGATCGAGCTGGTCGTACGGCGGCAACGACTGATCGTCAAACTGTCCTGGCGCCAGTTCAGCTGACGGGCGCTTGTCGATGATCGACTGCGGAATGATCTCGCGATCTTTGTTCAGGTGGTTTGCGAGTGCATAGACTTCCGTCTTCAGCACATCGCCGATCACCGCCAACCCGCCGTTCGTGTCGCCGTACAGCGTGCAGTAACCCATCGCCAGCTCTGACTTGTTTCCCGTTGACAGCAGCAGACGGTTTTCCGCGTTCGAAATCGTCATCAGTATGTTGCCGCGCAGCCGTGATTGGAGATTCTCCGCGGCGTTGGACCGAGTGTCGACCGAAGGCGATTGCAGGTTGAGTTGTTCGCGGAGGCTTTCGTAAGCGTTCGAGATTGGCTGCTCGAGGACGGGCATGCCGAGACGTTTGCCGAGTTCGACAGAGTCGTCGATGCTCGAGCGCGACGAGAACGGCGAGGGCATCATTACGCTCAGTACGTTCTCAGCGCCGATCGCCTCGCACGCGAGCGCTGCGACGACTGCGGAGTCGATGCCGCCCGACAATCCGATCACCACGCGCGTGAATCTGTTTTTGCGCGCGTAGTCGCGAATGCCAAGTACCAGCGCGTCGTGAATCGTTTCGATGTCGTCACCGGGAAGGCAGAAGTCGTCGGCGACATTGCAGTCGAGATCAATGGTTCCGACGAACTCTTTGAACGGCGGTGCTTGCATGATGATCTTGCCGTTAGCGTCTGCGACGATGCTGGCGCCGTCGAAGATGATGCCGTCGTTGCCGCCGACGAGGTTGACGAACACGATCGGGACCTTCGCGCTGCGGGCGCGGTGCGAGACCATCTCGCAACGTTGGCCCATCTTGCCTTTGTTGAATGGCGACGCGTTGATGGAGACGAGCACGTCCGCGCCGAGTTCAATCAATTCGTCGGCCGGATCGTGTGCGTACAGGCGTTCTTTCCAGAAGGTTTTGTCGTTCCAGAAGTCTTCGCAGACCGCGACGCCGAGTTTCTGGTCCGTGGGATTTGGATTTGCATCTGTGTTGTTTGCTAAAGAGAACAGGTGTCGCTGCGGTGAAGGCTGGAAATAGCGCGGATCGTCGAAGACGTCATACTCGGGCAGCAGTGTCTTATCTGCGAAGCCGATCAACTTCTTATTGCGAATGATTGCCGCCGAATTGTAGAGCCTTCGCCCGGTGGTTAGTCCCGACGGCCGCACAGTGCCGACAATCGCCGCAATACCATCAGTCGCATCGACGATCTTCTGCAGCGGCTCGAGCGCGCACTGCTGAACGTCGCGATCGAGAAACCAGTCGAACGATGTGTAACCCTGAACACACACCTCCGGAAAGACGATCAGATCGGAGTTCTCCGTCTTCGCTTGCTCGATCGCCTCAATGATCCGCGCGGTGTTCCCATCGAAGTCGCCGTTAGTTGTATTGATCTGCCCAATCGTGACACGCATAAGTGATTCTCGCTACGGCTGAGATCGTGCACGATTTGTGTGGTGCGCGCAATTGGGCGTCGTTTGGTCGGGAAACGGCGCATGCGCTATATTCTCCAAGCCACATGCGGAGGGGTCGCATAATGGTAGTGCAGCGGTCTTGAAAACCGCCGGCCGAAAGGCTATGCAGGTTCGAGTCCTGTCCCCTCCGCCACTTCTTTTCTCTACTCAAATCCGATCCCAACAATGCACATCTGTGTTGACGTGCTTAATCTAATCGGAATCCCCACAGGCTGCGATGGCGCGTGTACAGGCGCACCGAACGATCGTGTCCGCCAGCGATAAGCCGTCCGCCGTCGGGCGAGAAGGCAACAGTGTAAACTGGAGCTGTGTGCAATCCGATACGTGTAATCAGTTTGCGACTGCTCACGTCCCAAAGAGCAATCACATTATCATCACCTGCTGATACCACTTGCTTCCCGTCTGGCGAGAAAGCTACTGACTTGATGCGAGCTGCGTGGTGACCGATTACCGTCGATGGGTGCAGCGGCTGCGTCTCCCACAACTGCACGGTTCCACCGTCCTCACCCGTAACAACGTGTTTCGCGTCAGGCGCAAAACTCACGCTGATGAAGTGTCGCGTACTTAGATTTGTCTGCCCAAGCACCTGCCAAGTCGCGGTGTCACATAAGAATTGACTGCCTTGCGCGTGTGCAACAGCCAAGGTTGTGCCATCAGCAGAAAACGCTAGACCATAGATCGAGCTGGCGTGAAAAAGGTCGAGGTTTATCTGGCGTCCCGTAGCAGCTTCATATACCCCGTGTGAGGTTGCCACCAACCGGCCATCCGGCGACAGAGTTAGGCAATAAGTAACAATCGGCCCGCGCGGATACCCGAACCGTAATTGTTCTCGCTGCTGGTCGAGATTCCAGATGATGATTGTTCCATCGAAGTCAACAGAAGCTAATGTCTTGCCGTCAGGGGCGAAGGCGACACCCATCACGCGGGTCGAATGACCAACTAAAAGCATCTCTCGCAAGCCAGTCTCGGCGTTCCAGACCATCACCGCACGGTCTTCTGCCGCAGAAGCAAAGTGCTTGCCATCGCGTGCCCAAGCCACCGCCCGTACCGGGCCATCGTGTTCGTTGAAGCCGACCGCGCGCCGCCGCTCGATAACATCCCACACGCGAATCGCGCCGTCGCCATGCGTGGTTACCAACCAATGACCGTCAGGTGAAAACACCGCGGTCCAAATAATGGATGGGTGGTCAATCGTCGTGATCTTTCGCTGCGCCAGCGCATCCCACAAGATGATGTTTTCGGCGCCGGTCGCCACCAAACGCCCGTCTGGTGAAAAAGCGACAGCGCGGCCGTTATCCTGATGTGCCTTGATGCGGCTAAGCGTTCGGCGATGTTTGAAGTCGACGAAAATGACCTCTCCGTCACCGGTCACGCCAACTAATTGCTTTCCATCGGGCGAGAGCGCAGCATTTTGGCTAGACCAGGCCGAATCGAATAGATCCCCCGCCGGCTGCCCAGTACTCACATCCCAAGTGTTCGGTGACTCACCCGTGTGATAGATCATGAGGTTGCCCCTGGTAAAAATCAGGTACTGAATCTCCGCGGCCCCAAGCGGAATCTTTGCGAACCGTTCCCAGCTTCCCACGCGCCAAAGATACGTTGCCTGTTTGTCGTGCTCGGCCGAGCCATTGGCTGACACCAGCACCTTGCTATCCGGCGAAAAAGCCAGCGCCGTAACGTTGTCCGAATGTCCGCTCAGCACCGTCTCTTTTTGTAGCTTCAGCGCATCCCACACGATGACCATACGGTCATAACCAGCTGTAGCAAACCACTTCCCATCCGGTGAGAACGCCACCGCCGCAATCCAATCCGTGTGATCGTGGAAGGTTGCCAAACGCTCACGTCGTGCGAAGTCCCAGACGATTACTTGCTTGTCTTCGCCGACCGAAACAAGTAGTCGGCCGTCCGGTGAAAAAACTGCGCGCCGCACGGCTGCCGTGTGCCCATCGCGCAAGACTTTCACTTCCCAGGTGTCAGTCACAGAGTTCAGCGCAGCGTAAGTCATCGTGGCGGCGGCGACCGTAAGCACCAATAGGGCGACCTTCGCCACGCCGCTAACCAAACCTTTTCTGATAGCCTCTTGTTCCAATCTGCCGCGCTTGAGATCGGCAGACCTCCAGATCGTCCACAGCGAGCCCAGGGGGATGCGCGTCTTCTTGTCCAGATCGTAAAGCGCTGCGAATTGCGTCAGGAGTTGGTTTGCATTTTGCACCCGGAACAACTTCTGCCCTTTATCCTGGCGGCTAACTTCAATCAGCGATTTCAGTTCGTCGAGGTCTGTCAACATTTCGGCGGCCGACGCATAGCGTTCGTCGCGGTTCTTTCGAAGGGCGCGTGTCAGGATACGCTCCAATGCGGCGGGAACCGCATGGTCCAGGGTATTGTTGATCGACGAAATTTCATCCAGGCTCTTGAGCGTTGCGAACATTTTGTCTTCGCTCATCTCGCCATAGGGATGGCGCCCGGCAACCATCTCGTAAAGCATCAGCCCGAGTGAGAAGACATCGGTGCCCGGATCCAAGTCTTCGCCGCGGGCCTGTTCAGGCGACATGTATTTCAATGTGCCTGGCGTGGCGCCCATTCGGGTTTCCACTCCATAGGTTGAATCACGAACTACACCGTCGGTTGGGCTCTTGACCCACTTAGCGATGCCGAAATCGAGCAACTTCACATGATCATTGGCTTGCACGATCACATTTTCCGGTTTGATATCGCGGTGAATGATGCCCACTGTGTGCGCGAGGCTCAGCCCAGCCGCAATCTGCGAAGCAATTCGCACTGCTCTGCGCCAGCCAATCGGTTCACGCGCAAGCCGTTCGCGCAGAGTCTGCCCTTCAACCAGTTCGGTGACGATGAAGTGAAGATCGCCGCTCTCTCCAATTTCGTGAATCGTGATGATGCTCGCGTGCTTGAGCGCTGAAACCGCGTAGGCCTCCTGCTCAAACCGACGCACACGTTCACTGTCCCTGGAAAACTCCGGCGGGAGAATCTTGATAGCCACCTCGCGCTTAAGTTGTTCATCGGTCGCGCGCCAAACTTCACCCATTCCGCCGTGCCCAAGTCTCTCGTGAATCTGATAGCGGCCAAGCTGCCGATCCACCAGTGATTCCTGTCGAGCCGTGGTTATGTCCTGGACCACGTGTTGCCAAGCGGGCTGCGCCAGAAAAACCGTTGCACTCTGTTCGTGACTGAGGAGCGATTTCACTTCAGCGTACAGTTCAGCATCACCGGCACAAGCTTTGTTCAGAAACGCCGCCCTCGCGGTCGGATCAAGATCAAGCGCCTGATCGCACAGTTCTTTGATCTTCATCTTTCGCTCAGAATGGGAGTTCATCACAGATCGGCTGCCGGACCTTGATGTTCGGAAAACAGAGAATTGCTCTCTTGCTAGACAGGCCTATTACTACTGAGTTGGCGCCGCAACCACAGTCTTGCGTAACGCCATTCACGTTTTACCGTTCGATCAGAGACACCTAACTCATCTGCGGTTTCCTTCTCGGTCAAACCCCCGAAAAACATCAGTTCCACGACTCGAGCGCAGCGCTCATCTTCCTGACCCAACTGCTCCAACGCTTCGTTCACCGCCAACAAATCATCCACGCTCATTACTCTTGTTGGGTTAGGAACCAAGTTTTCATCGAGTGTCATTCGCTGAACAGTGCCGCCACGCTTCTGCCGCTTCCGCGATGCTGCGTAGTTGACCAGCACCTCGCGCATCATCTTCGCAGCGAGGCTGAAGAAGTGTTGCCGGTTTTGCCAATTCGCTTGTTCGTAATCAATCAAACGGATGAAAGCTTCGTTGACCAAAGCGGAAGGTTGCAGCGTGTGTCCGCCGCGCTCCTTGCTCATTTGGCGCCGTGCGATGCGGTACAACTCCTCATAAATCAGCGGCACAAGTTGTTCGTATGCCGACAAATCGCCGCCTTTCCAGTCGCACAATAATCTCGTAATCACGTGGTCATTGCCCGTGTTGTCGGGAGTGTCCATTGTCTGGTTGAACTCTGATTGGCTGAGAAACGAGTTCGCCTCAGCGCGGGCTACGCGGCTCCGGCAAGAGAGTCCGGTCCAACCGGCGTAATTAATGAAAAAAGTCCGTGCACGTTGTCCCCTTTCATCACGATTTCTTGCTTTCCGAGGTGAGAGTAGAAATCGCTTGCAGGCGACGAGTTGGTTGTGGACGCACCGGCAATTTACCACCGCCATCAGGTGCAGGCAATGGCGAATATGCCCAGCACATTCAAAAGCTGATCAATTCCCCAATGGATTACCTACATTGATTCAGAAAAGCTGTTTACCTTGAACAATGCGCCTCACCTCAACAAGTTTTACCTCTTCGCTCAGGACGGACCATTCAAGGGCACACGTCTATTCAATTCTCAAGCTGTGAACTAACGAAACAAATCTCAAGTGGCGAAAGCAATCTCAACCTTTCGCTCACCAGTTGGGTTCAGAAGCCCAGAAACAAGGAGATAAAATGACTAAAAGAACAACCCCATTCTTTCTCATTCTGACTCTTGCGGCTTTGATCGCAGGGCCACTTCGCATGGTGTGGGCGGCGACCTTCAGCGTCACCAATACCTTAGATAGCGGCGCCGGTTCGCTCAGACAGGCGATCCTGGATGCCAATGCTAACGCAGCCACGCCCCATACGATCGTCTTCAACATTCCGACATCGGATCCGGGATTTGACGGAAATGTTTTTACGATCAAACCATTCTCACCGCTGCCGGAACTCAGAGGCGGTATCACAATCGACGGCGCCACCCAAACTACGTTTTCGGGAGATACCAACCTCTTTGGTCCGGAAGTCGTCCTCAACGGAAACTTGTCGGGAAGCGGGTCAGGGATCGTGATTAGTGGCGATAACGGTGGCGTGAAGAACATGGTAATCAATGGATTTCCCGGCAGCGGTCTGGTACTTTCACGACTGCCGTTTGATTCAACGCCGTCCGGAAATCAACTCCTCAACAATTATGTTGGCACCGACCCCACCGGCACATTTGCAGTACCCAATGCCGGAGGGATATCAATCGGCGGTTTTGGAACCCCGGGTGCTGAAGCACGTGACAACCGCGTCGAAAACAATCTGATCTCGGGCAATACATCCGCGGCGTTTGGTAGTTGCGACATCAAGGGAACGCAAATAATCAACAACAAAATCGGAACGGATCGGACCGGCGCCGCTGCCATTCCCAATGGCGCCGGCATAACTATGAGCTGTACCGGGTCGCTCGAGAATGTCATTCGCGATAACACTATCGCTTATAACCATGGTGACGCTATCAGGTCCACGCCGGACTTTCGTTTCGGAAACTTCCACCATGAAAACGTGGTCCGCCACAATTCAATTTTCCTGAATGACGGTCTGGCCATTAACTGGTCACCTCCACCCTTCGGCACCATTGATGGACCAACGCCAAACGACGG
>DASTTS010000036.1:0-4409 GCA_035760085.1 Pyrinomonadaceae bacterium | reverse complement strand
CTCCGCGACAGTCCAACCATCATCGCGCGAAGTCTCGATCATCGAGATCAACGGCTTGCCGATGTTTCCGCCGACCTGTACCGGCAAACCCGCATCGCGCAGCAGCTCACCGATGAGCGACGTTGTTGTTGTCTTGCCGTTACTGCCAGTGATGGCAACGATACGACCTTTCAAATATCGATACGCGAGCTCAACTTCACCGATAACTTCCGCGCCCGCTCGCTCGGCGTAACGGATCGGAATAATCGTCGCCGGAACACCAGGACTGACAACCACCAGATCGAGTTGATCGAGCAACCAACTCGGCGGCTCGCCCGGCAACAAACCCACACCTGACTCTTTCAACGCCAACGCCTCAGGCGTCCATTTCTCGAGCGGCTTCTGATCGGTGAGCGCCACGACAGCGCCCTGGCCCACCAAAAACCTCGCCGCGGCAATCCCACTGCGCGCCGCCCCGATGATCAAAACTTTCCTGCCGCTAAGAAGCACAAAACAATCAACGCAATTTCAAAGTCGAAAGACTCAACAATGCAAACAAAATCGCCAAAATCAGAAATCGAAAGACGATCTTCGACTCCTTCCAGTCCTGCATCTCGAAATGATGATGCAACGGCGTCATCTTGAATAAACGCCGTCCGGTGCCGGTCGTGCGTCGCGTCATTTTGAAGACGCCCACCTGCAACATCACCGACAACGCCTCGATCACAAACACGCCGCCAACCATCAGCAACATGAACTCCTGCTTGGTCAGCACGGCCACCGTTCCCATTGCGCCGCCGATCGCGAGACTGCCGACGTCGCCCATGAACACCTGCGCGGGCGGCGCGTTGTACCAGAGAAACCCGAGACTCGCTCCGACCATCGCGCCGCAAAAAACTGTTAACTCAGCGGCTTCGGGTCGATGAGTAATGTCCAAATAGTTCGCCCAACGTGCGTCACTGCTGACGTACGTGAAACCCGTCAACGCACCCATCGCGATTACCGTGACGCTGGTCGCCAACCCGTCCAACCCGTCAGTCAAATTCACTGCGTTCGACGATCCCAACAGCACCACCGCGATCAAAATCAAATATAAATATGGACCGATATAGCTCACCCCGAACGGATCTTTTGTCGCCTTGAAAAAGGGGATAAGGACGTTCCAGGAATAGCCAGTACCTCCGAATGACTTCGTCGCGGTGAACAGCACTGCCCAAACACCCACTGCCACCAGCAACTGGGCCAATAATTTTTGTCGTCCCGTCAGTCCGAGACTGCGCTGCTTCGCCATCTTGGAGTAATCATCGACGAAACCGACCGCAGCGAAGAGCAGCGTCGCGACTATCGCCGTCCAGGCATATACACTCGAAAGTCGCGCCCATAGCAGCGTTGAGATCAGAACAGAGCCCACGATCAGGATGCCGCCCATCGTTGGGGTGCCGCGTTTTACCTGGTGCGCCTGCGGGCCTTCTTCGCGAATCTGCTGGCCGATGTTCCACTGTTTCAACGCGTCGATGAGCTTGCCGCCGAAGAAAAGCGAGATCAGCAACGCGGTGATCGTCGCGTAAGCAGTGCGAAACGTGACGTACTGAAAGACGTTGAGCGCCTTTACGAGATACCAATCCTTGTCCTTGAAATGGACGTAAAGAAGTTCGTAAAGGAAGTAGTAGATCATCTTGAAAAATCTTGTAAATCCTGTTAGACGTCTTCGCCTGCCAACGGAAAACGCTCACGCAGAGCTTTCACCACTTTATCGGTCGCAACACCTCGCGATCCTTTAATCAAAATCAGATCGCCTTCTTTCACTTCCTTGATCAACTCATCAACAACTTCGTCCGACGAATCAAAAAACCTCGTCGCATCAAGTCCTGCCTCGTTCGCACCAGCAACGATCTCTCGTCCTAACCCTCGCACTCCCCACAACACGTTGATCCCGCTGCGCGCGATCTCTGTCCCCACCTCTCGATGCAACGCGACTTCATCAGGCCCAAGCTCGAGCATCTCACCCGCGATTACCACGAGTCGCTTGCGACCGCGGCCACCTTCCGCCATCGTCCGCACCATGTTCAGCAACGAACGCGGGTTCGAGTTGTACGAGTCGTCAATCACCGTAAACCCCGCCGCAAAATCAAAAACTTCACCGCGCATCTTCGGCGGCTGCGCCGTCTTCAACGCCGCCGCAATCTCTTCGGGCGGAATCGAGAACGCCGTGCCTACTGCCGACGCTGCCAGCGCGTTACTCAAGTTGTGACGACCACTCATCTGAAGCGACGCCTGCGCTTCACCCAACGGCGTCCGCAAACGAAACTGAATTCTTCCGAGTGAGCTTGTGTCGATCTCGACTGCCGAGATGTCGGCAACGTTGTCGATCCCGAAGGTCAACGTACGGCCACTATGCTTGTCGCGCATCTTCATCACGAGCACGTCGTCGGCGTTAAGAATCGCGGTACCTTCCGGTTTCAGTCCTTCGATCAACTCCGCTTTCGCTGCCGCAATATTTTCGATCGTGCCGAGATATTCGAGATGAACCGGCGCGACCATCAACTCAACCGCGACATCGGGCGGCGTGATCTTGCACAGTCGTTGAATCTCGTGCGTCGGTGACGACATTCCCATCTCCAGCACCGCCAGATCAAATTGCTCCGGCGAACGATCCTCACTAACCATGCGCAACACTGACAACGGCAGCCCAAGCCCGTTGTTGTAATTTCGCTCGCTCTTCAAAACACGATGGCCAGCACTCTGAAGCACATGCGCCGTCAATTCTTTCGCCGTCGTCTTGCCGGCACTACCAGTGATCGCCACGACCGGCTTTCCCCAATTCGTGTAAACACGATGTGCGAGAAGTTGTAACGCCGCGATCGCATCTTCAACGAGCAACAGTCGATCCTTCACACTCTCAAGATAAGCATCGCCACTCACATGATCTTCTCGCGCGACAGCCGCAATCGCACCACGCTCAAACGCGTCGCCGATAAACCGGTGCGCGTCGACAAACTCACCATTAAAACCAGCGCGGGCGTAATCCTGTTGCGAGAGCGCAAAGAAGAGCTCGCCCGCGCCTACCGAACGCGAGTCGATGGAATAATCTGTTATCTGTTTGTCAAACATCTCGGCGCTGATGCCTGTCGCATTCGCGCCCATCAAAGCTGCTGCCTCGCCAACCTTCACGTGATTACGGCCTCTTCCTTTTCTTCCTGCGAAGGCGTGTTAGCGACCGGCTCGAGCAAGCATTCGATTAACTTCGAAAGCGAGCTCTGGCTCATCGAAACGTTGGCCAAAACTTCGGCAAAACTGCCAACACGACCGGCGGCAGGACGCACGTCACCGCTCGACCCATGTTTTGGGGGATGATGTTGTGCCCGGAGGGATGAACGCTGGCTGCGTAGTCGTCGTCTACAGTCAGCAATGCCGTAGTGTACGTCATCTGCGAGAGTTTCTTCATCTGTCGGGTTTAGCAACTCTACTGCGACCTCCCAAAATCAACGTAAATAAGCTGCCCTGTACTTACTTCTGTCCCCGCTGACGGACTCTGTTTCAAAACTTTTCCCTCACCACGCGCTTCAACCTGCAATCCAAGCTGCGCGCACGTCCGGGCTACATCGCGCACACTGCGACCGCGCAAGTCAGGCATCAGTATCGCCTTGCGCGTCGAGTTAGCGTAAACAACTTCACCGCCTTTTCCCCCGTTGCTGTCCACGGTTGGCATTGTGGCTTTCCGCTGTTCTTCTGACTGCGCCTGCTCTTCGCGAATTTTCTCGGCGCGCTCGGGATTTTCGTTGACCTGCTGCGCGATCAGATCCGGCGCTGACTTCGTCTCGATGTCAGGCTCGATGCCGAGTGTCGGCAGGACTTGTTCTGCAACTGCACGAAACACGGGCGCAGCAACGTCGCCGCCGTGATATGCGCCGGCCGGCTCGTCAATCACGACGATGATCACGACCTGCGGATTACTCACCGGCGCGAAACCAACAAACGATCCAACAAACTTCGTCGCCGAGTAGCTGCGCGTTTTCGGATCGATCTTTTGCGCGGTTCCGGTTTTGCCCGCGGCTGAGTAACCGTCGAGTTGCGCCTTCTTCGCAGTGCCGTTCAGCGTCACACCTTCGAGCATTCCTCGTAATGCGATCGCGGTTTCAGCACTGATCACACGTCGTTGTTCAGGCTGCGCGCGATAGACCACGTTGCCGCCTGAATCACGCACTTCACGAATCAAGTGTGGCGCGACTCTCATGCCGTCGTTTGCGAGTGCGCCGAAGGCGGAGACCATCTGCACGGGCGTCACACCGACTTCCTGCCCGATCGCGATCGAACCAATCGATGACGGCTGCCAGCGATCTACTCTTCTCAAAATGCCGTTCGTCTCACCCGGCAGCTCGATTCCCGTTTTTGAACCGAAGCCGAAACGGCGGATGTAGTCGTACATCGTT
>DASTTS010000035.1:0-5678 GCA_035760085.1 Pyrinomonadaceae bacterium | reverse complement strand
AACGAACCGGCTCAGGAGAACGGTTTGAAGTTCGGCGACGACACTTTGAATCAGAGACTGATTCACAGCGGTAGTTTTTAACAGGATTACAGGATTTACAAGATTATGTCGTGACAACCGCCGTGCGCGTGAAGCGATCGTGGACCGTGTAGCCTTCGCGGCTAATGAGCGCGAAGAGAATTCCCACGACCGTCGCCAGCGACATCAGGTAGAAGAAAGATCGACCGATCGATTGTCCACCAGTAGGAATCAGTCCGGTCTTCCTGTCGATCACGCGCAGTGAGAGCAAGCGCATGGCCCATGTGCGACCAGTCAACGCAGTCAGCAGCGTTAGATAGAGAAACGTGACGACGACCCCACTTCCTGCCAACACGGCAATCGCCTGTGGATCGCGCAGGTTGCTGCCGGTGAGATACATCGCGCCTGCGATCGGTGAACTCAGCAACGCGCAGAAGATCAGATCGAGTAACGCACCCACGAGACGGCGAAAAGCCGAAGCACTGTGGTGGTTCAAATCATCGACGCAAAGAGTCTTCGTAATCGAGTCGAGATAGTTGAGCGCTGGATCGTTGTCGTCTCGAATTAAACGTTTCGGCGCTCTGGGTGGATCGATTTTGGGTGCGACAGGCTCGCTCACTTGAACAACCGCGAGATGGTGCGCTTTCTCCACTGTCACCACCGGTTCGGCAGCAGGAACCTCCGGCTCAAAAGCGAGTTCCGGGGTTGAGGGAACCGTATCGCTCATGTCGTTATCTTCTCGTTCGGGTGCATACGCAACCGCAGTCGCCAACGTGGTGCGTGGTTGACGATTTTCGGATGGCGCTGATTGGTGTGCTCTTTCGATTCGTTTGAGCGCGGCAGCGACCAGCGGATTCATGGCCGGCATTTGCGCAGGCGGCAGTAATTCCAATTGCGGTGGGTTAATTGCGGCCTCAATCCGTTGTCGCTCAGCTTCGGCAGCCTCGCGAGCAGCTTCGCGTGCACGTTTTTCCTGCACTTCTCGCACACGCTCGCTCAACTCTTTGCGCCACTCGGGCATCGAGTTTCGCGCAACCCCCGGAAACTCGATGAGTGTCGATCTCTTTTCAGTGTGCCGAGTCGAATCGTTGGGGGATGAGTCCATATTCGAGGCCGAATACTACAAGAATAACTTTAAGTGGTCAATGAGAAATTAAGGCAGGGTTGAACTTATCCGTGTAATCCGTGGCTAAAGAGGTGTCCTGCCCGCGAAGCCTGCGTCGACGTCGTGCCACCATTCGAGCTCGTCGCCTTCGCCTAGTTGCCAGCAGAGCAACACGACGCGGCCATCGCGGAGTGAGGGAAAATCGACGAGGCCACGTTCGAAGTCTTTGAGTTGGACGCCGAGTGTTTCCAACTCTGAGAGTTGGAGAGTTAGCTCGGTCAGAAGCGCTGCATAAGCGACACCATCAGGAAATCCACCGCCGCCTCGTTCCGCAGCTTCCGATGCTTTCTTCGCTTCTTCCCGATAGCGCGAGAGCTTTCGGTGCGCGCGTTGAATCTTCCCGACGATCTTGCGAACGTCGGGAAGCAGCGCATTGGCCTCTTGAACAGTGAAAATCTTCATTATTCAGCGGGTTAATGCTCGTCAGTGATCCTGATGAACTCGGTCGCCGCTTCAAACTCCGCAGCCTCTTCTTCGATCTCGGTCTCGATCACTACGCGCATCGCGTGGTCATAGCCGTTAGGCGGCTGCGACTTCTGCATCTCGAGTTGGTCCTGGAGATACGGCGCCGGCATTGGGCAGTGCAAATCCCGCTCATCATACCGCGTTCCGTGCGAAATCTCCTTGCGCACTTTGTCTGCAATCTCGCCGAGGTCGATAAAGTAGTCAGAAACGTCGATCAGTTTCGGTGCCGTGTTTGAGCGAAAACCGGCAATCTCCACGCGACAACCCTTGTAAGCGACAGCGTTGACTGCGTACACAAAATCCTCGTCGCCGGAAACAAGCACTGCCGTATCGTAACGACCTGCCAGCGACAACATGTCTACGGCGATCTCAACGTCAAGGTTCGCTTTTCGTGTACCGTCATAGAAAGTCTTCAGCTCTTTTTGAATGACCCGAAAACCATTGCGACGCATCCACAACAAAAAACCCTGCTGTCGCTCGGCCCCGATGTCGACACCGGTGTAAAAGAACGCCCGCAGCAGTCGTCCATCACCCAACAAGACACGAAGCAGTTTGTTGTAGTCGATGTCGATGTTGTGAAAACGGGCGGCATGGAAAAGATTATTACCGTCTATGAAAACTGCGACTCTTCCTCGATGACCTAGCTGCCATGAAATGTTATTTGTGGGATCGAAATTGTGCATAAACTGACTCCGAACATACCCCTTGGATTTTTGAATTCTAGAATGCTGTTTTGCAGTCCACTGGTCAAGTAGGGAGAAGTGAATGGACCGTCACTAAGATGTTGCAATTATTTCATCAGAAATTGCGTCCAGATACACCCTGGTTATGGGGCCGTTTGTGACATCGATTTCCCAGGCCAGCCGGATCTCCAGGCCGCTGGGCGGGTCTTTTGAAGGCTCGGCGTACACGACTAACTGCCGCGCCTCGACTGTAGCGTTTGCAGGCAGGGAAACAGTCTGCTGATTTTTGACGTGATCCGCAGCCTGTTCGGCTGTGATTTTCGGCGCCAGCGCGTTTATCGACTGCTGAAGGCGATCAGCATTAGGGATGCAGTTGCTTGAAAACGCGACGAGCTGTCCGTTGCTACGAAAGCGAATGACCAGACTGCCAAAGTTTCCACGCAGTGGATAACGAAACGGTCTTTGCTCATAACGAGCTACTTTGACACCTGATGGCTCGTCAGTTCTTTCCACGAGCGACAGTTGATTCGGGTCTGCACCAATCAGTCTCTGCCAGTCGACGATAAAGCGGCGCAACGACTCGCGTGTGTCTTCCTCAGTCGGGCTCGTTGGCGAGCCAACTTTGGGAAGATAGATCGGCGCAGGCAGGTTCGCAGGCAAGCTCTCGAGTGTGGCGGTGTACGGGTGCAGGTTCGCTTCTGTCTTTCCTGTTATTCCGTATTGTTGCGACAACTGATACCACGCGAGGGATGCTTCTTCGAGTCTTGTGCCGACGTCTGACAACTCGATCGGATACTGCGGTCGATTAGCGGCTGGACCGTTGGCGTCAGTGGGCTGGAATGCGGCGCACCCGCCCGCAGTCACGACTGCGACGAGGGCGATCGTAAGTAGCAGTGTCTTTCCGATAAAAGCACCAGCACACATTCTCTTCGCCTCAGATTTTCTCATCGTCGTATAATCAAAATACTTGGAGGAGCTGTTGCCTAAAGATAACGAAAACATTCCCTTCCTTGGACCAGTCGAACCTTCGGAGCCGCCCGGTTTCCCCGCAGAACAAATGATTCGTTGCGAGGAGTGCCTGCGTGCTAATCCTCCTACAAGAGTAAGTTGTCTTTATTGTGTCGCTCCGTTGCCACTGACGGAATCTTCCATGCGACTGCGAAAGCCGGTCCTGCGACAACCTGAGAAACACCAATTGGGTTATAACAACATTCTGTTACCGTCTTCACCAATATCCACTGAAATCGTTGATGATGCAGCGGCGCTTTTGAAACTCTCGACGGAGAACATGCAGCAGTTAATGTCTCAAAGCGTACCGATGCCAGTGGCGCGCACGGCGAGTCGTGAAGAGGCGGAGCTGGTGACACTGAGGTTGCGCGATCTGGGATTGACTTGTGTGACAGTCAGCGATGAAGAGCTTGGTTTGTCGTTTGCGGAAACGAGTGTGAAGCGCGTCAGAGCGATGAGTTTTGATGACGAGCACATCGTCGTTTATCACTCCGGAAGCGAGCAGGCGGGCTTCAAGTGGTCTGATGTGATCTTGATCTTACCGGCGCGATTGGTTGAAACAACGATGGAAATCAAAGAGCGCATGAGCCGTAAGAAGGAGAACGAGATTCTCGAGACGAATGAGTTTTTTCGAGATGAAGTGGTGATTGATTTTTACACTGCGGCGCATTCGTTTACGTGGCGTGTGGGCGCAAGTGGTTTTGATTTCTCGTGTCTCGGGAATGAGAAGGCGCTCATTGCACATGAAAACATCGCCAGGCTGCAGCGGTTGATCGTGACGAGAGCAGTGAACGCGCAGTTTGATGATTCGTACCAGCGGCTGCGAAACCTTTTGGAGCTTGTGTGGAGCACGCAAGCGGAAACGCAATCGAGTGGCTGGCGCCGCGAGCGCCCGGGGAAACTCAGTGTTGGCGTTGCGACAACCAAAAGCAATGAAACCCAGTTCACCCGCTACTCGCGCTTGCGGCATCACTTTCTTGTAAATCCTGAAAATCATGTAATCCTGTAAACATGTGACATGACGTCTAAGCCGCAAAGAGGTTCTCAAGATCTAATCTATGGCCCAAACGCAGTGCTCGAAGCATTGCGTGCGGGTAAGCGCCAGATCGAGACGATCACGATCCTCGAAAGCGCAAGGCCGGACCGTCTGAAATCACTTCTTGATCTCGCACGCGAGAAAGGCGTGCCCATTCATCGCGTACCACGTCTGGATCTTGATCGCAGCCTTGGCGACGTGCGACATCAGGGCGTGATCGCGCGCGTTGCCGCCGCACGTTACGCCGACGCTGATGAACTATTGGACCAGGTGGAGTCGAAGATAGGCACCGCTGATCCACCATTAGTACTCGGTCTGGACGGTGTCGAAGATCCACGCAACATGGGATCGATCTTACGCACCGCGGAGTGCGCCGGAGTTCACGGAGTCTTTATCGCTGAGCGACGCGCTGTAGGTTTGACGAGCGTTGTCGCGAAGGTTGCGGCGGGCGCGCTCGAGTATGTTCCCGTCGCGCGCGTTACGAACCTGGTGCGATTGATAGACCAGATGAAAGAACGTAACATTTGGGTTGTAGGAGCCGCGGCTGAAGCAACACAGTTGTACACTGATTGGGATTGGCGACTGCCCGCCGCGATCTTTCTCGGAAGTGAAGGGCACGGCCTGCACCGTCTGGTCAGAGAACACTGCGATACCCTCGTGCGTATACCTGTGACGGGCAAGTTGGAATCGCTAAATGTCTCGGTGGCGGCAGGTGTGCTGCTTTACGAGGCCAGACGCCAGCGAACACTAGACGTGAAAGGCGGAAAATAGATGTTCTGTCCTAAGTGCGCTACCCAGAACCTCGACGGCGCGAGTTTTTGTCGAACCTGCGGAGCGAATATCAGCCTCGTGTCACAGGCACTGTCGGGGCAACTCGTGCCACAGCCGCCACCCGTCTCCGAAGCTAATGGCATTTGCCGGACGAGACGCGGCCGGGAACTCACGCTGGAACAGCCGTTCAAAAATTTCTTCTTAGGGATTGCGTTTGTCGTCATCTCGATTGTGCTGTCGCGAACGATCGGGCAGGGTTGGTGGTTCTGGATGTTAATACCTGCGTTCTCGCTGATGGCTACCGGGCTCGCGCAGTTTATTCGATTACAGGAACATCAGAAGCGTGCCTCACTCGCGCCGCCACCGATCAATCGATCTTTCGTGGAGCCGCCGCGACCGGCGGCAGAGTTGAGATCTCCGGTGGGGAGTGTTACCGAAGGCACGACGCGTCATCTCGGAGTGGAAGCGCCCACGCGTCACTTGGATCACGAACCGAAGTAGCTTAAGAAGATTTCTCACGCAACGGCGCAGC
>DASTTS010000034.1:0-3468 GCA_035760085.1 Pyrinomonadaceae bacterium | reverse complement strand
GTTTACCTGCAAATCTATAACGCAGCCATCGATCAGACTACGCTCCGACCCGCCGCAGACGCGGAGTACGTGTTACTCAAAAACGGCAAGGAGATCAGCAAACAAACTGAAGACTGGCGCCAGATCAACGACGCGGGCCAGCGACTGACATTGTCACGTTTGATTGACAGCCGGATGCTCGAACCCGGCGAGTATCAGATTCAGATTCGCATCCGCGATCACGTGTCAGGTCAAACGATCACGCCTTCAGCGACGTTTACTGTCGTGCCTTAGTCATCGCGTCGCGCATGAACTGTTCGACTTGACTCAGGTACTGCTCGCCCGCGGCACCGAAAACAACGTGACCGGCACCGGGAACGATCAATAATTTCTTCGGCTCGTTTGCACCCGCAAACAGCAGGTGTGCTTCAGCGGTGGGAATGGTGTTGTCGGGATCGCCGTGGGCGATCAGAATCGGAGCTTTAACGTTCGCGAGTTTGCGCGCTGATTCGAAACGGTTCTTGCCGAGAAAATGAAGCCACCGCGGCAACCACGGTAGAGCACTCGCCGCAACCGAGCTCGCCGAACTAAATCCTGACTCGAGCACCACAGCACCAAACTTTTCGCGCGACGCAATATCGGCGACTACGGCCGTCCCGAGCGACTGTCCGTAAAGAATGATCTGTTCGCTCGGAATCTCTTTACCTTTGATAACGTACGTCACAGCCGCCTCGCCGTCCGCATAAAGCGCGGCTTCATCGGTCGGGACCCCGCCACTCGCGCCATAACCGCGATAATCGAAAAGCAAAACATTGAATCCGCGTCGCGCAAAGCGCTGGCCCAACCACGCGACATTCGAAATGTTGCCGCCATTACCGTGAAAGAAGATGATGGTCGCAATCGCAGGTTTCGATTGAGTTTTGAAAAACCAACCCTTCAGGGGAGTCCCGTCAACCGGCGGAAGCCAGGCAACCTCTGCTCCATCGGGCGGCGAGTTGAGCTCCTGTAAAGTCATGCGTTCCGGACGGAACGTCATCAACGACTCCAGCCATCTCAATCCAAAGAAAAAGGCCACGCAGCCCACGATGAGCGCCACCGCGACCCCAATCAAAAGCTCACGTCTGAAAAACCGCCGGGAGGCGAACATGTCGATTTACTACGAGCGTCAGGGCTATTCAGTTCACGAGCCCGTCAAAGGGGAACAAGCCAGTAGAGTCCCAATTTTGAAATTCTCTCTGCGTAATCTCTGCGTCCTCTGCGCCTCTGCGGTAAAAGAACCGCAAAACAGGTAAACCGCAGAGGCGCAGAGGACGCAGAGATTACGCAGAGTTGAATTAGGGCACCACCAACAAGCCCCCTCTTCCTGACTTGTTCATTGCACGATGCTAAGATAACTGCATGGACAAGGCAGTGCAGTTAACCGGGCTTACTCAGCCGGAATTGGTCTCATTTGTCGAAACGCTGGGCGAGCCTGCCTATCGCGGACGGCAGCTCTTCGCGGCGCTGCAGCACCGTCGTTTGCGCAGTTTCGACGACATAACCGACCTGCCGAAAGACTTCCGCGCGCGCTTGAACGAGATCGCACGCGCCGCAACCCTGAAAATCGAGTCACGCTATCTTTCCGACGACGGCACGCGCCGCTACCTGATGAAGACGCACGACAGTCTTCCTGTTGAAACAGTCTTCATTCCCGAAGAGCGCCGCGACACGATCTGTTTCTCGTCGCAATCAGGCTGCCCGCTCCAGTGCACTTTCTGTTTGACTGCACAACTCGGATTGTTGCGCTCATTGACCTCCGGCGAGATTGTCGAGCAAATTCAGATAGCACTTAACGACGCGTACGGAACGGGCGTCAAGCCGCCGCGCGGTACCAATCTCGTCGCGATGGGTGCCGGCGAGCCGCTGCTGAACCTGGACCAACTGCTCAATGCCCTGCGCGTAATGGCCGATCCGCAGGGCATGCACATCGTTCCGAATCGCGTGACAGTTTCAACCGCTGGTGTCGTGCCGCGCATTCTCGATCTCGCCCGGACTTCCGATCGTCCGCATCTCGCGATTTCACTTGCGGCACCCACGGATGAGCTGCGCAACGAGTTAATGCCGATCAACAAACGATGGCCACTCGACGAGCTACTGAGCGCGTGCAAAGTTTTCGAAAAGTCGCTGAAGACTGGTGAGCGCCTCACGTTTGAATACGTGATGCTCGATGGTGTAAACGATTCAGACGAGCAGGCGCGACAACTCGCAAACCTGCTCAACCGCCACACGATCAAGTCGAAAGTAAACCTGATCCCGCACAATCCAGCGGATCCGTTGCCGTATCAACCGTCAAGTGACGAAAGAGTGGAGCGCTTCAAGAACATTCTGGAGTCGAAAGGCATTCACACATACGTGCGGCGGCCGCGCGGAAGAGATATTTTTGCGGCATGCGGGCAACTGGCAGCGCGCCAAACTACACTTAACAATCGCATCGAGACCAATCTAGTCGGAGCTAACTAATGATCAAACTTCGCTACGTTTTTCCGTTATTCATAATTCTGCTGTTCCCCGCTACCTTTTATTCGCAATCGTCAAGCGACGTGAACGTCAGCGGCTCGCTAGCTCCAGACAAAGTGAAGAAGGGACGCGTCGTGCGCGCGAGCGTGGTGATGGAGATTCCAAACGGACTGCACGTTCAATCAAGCAAACCGCTTGATAAGTTTCTCGTCGCGACAAAATTAGACGTCGAAACACCGTCAGGGATGCAGGTTGGTCCAATCTCGTATCCACGCGCGTTAATGCGGAAGCTGAAGTTCTCGAAGGGTGCGGTGGCAGTTTATGAGGGACGCGCGATGATTCGTTTCAACGTCACAGTGCCGGCGAATTATTCAGGTGGCTCCGGTGAGATCAAAGGTAAGCTCCGGTTTCAGGCGTGCAATGATGAATCATGCTTCCCGCCGGTCACGCGCGAAGTAAAAATGTGGCTTAATGTTGAGTAAATCTTTAGACAGGATTTACAAGATGTTTCAGGATTACCATGTAAATCCTGTCTAAATCATGTAAATCCTGTCTAAGACTTCCTTCCCACAACAGCCATCAACCGGCCCACTTTTCCGTGAACGCTCTTCTCTTTCCGGTATGAGAAAAACAGATCCGTCCGGCACATCGTACAAATCGGCGCCGTATGAATTCTCTCCGGTTGAACTCCAGTCGAAACTAACTGCTCGCGATTTGCCTTCAACAAGTCAACCAACGCGTGGCCTGCTCGCGTCGGCGTGAATAACTTTTCGCCATCGACAAACTTACTCGAAAAAGCTTCGATCACCTCACTACCAACCTCATAACAACATGGTCCAGCCGACGCACCAATCGCCACACGCAAATCCGCAGGCCTCGCGTCGTACTCCTTCGCCAAACGCTCCACGCTTGCGATCACCGCAGTCGCCAACGTCCCGCGCCAACCCGCATGGACCGCCGCAAACGCGCCCGTAACCGGATCGCCAATCAATA
>DASTTS010000033.1:0-4075 GCA_035760085.1 Pyrinomonadaceae bacterium | reverse complement strand
GGCTAATTTTCAGTGCCGGTCGCGAGACGCATGACGGCTTCTTCGCTGAACTTCGCGCGTTCGAGAATGCCTGTGAGCCGTCCTTCGTGCATCACTGCGATGCGGTCGCTAATGCCGAGCACCTCTTCCATCTCACTACTGATCACGATCACCGACACGCCTTCGGCGGCGAGATTGCGGATGAGTTGATAGATCTCCGCTTTTGCGCCGACGTCGATACCGCGCGTCGGCTCGTCGAAGATCAGCACTCGTGGCGCGAATGTCAGCCATTTCGCCAGCACCACTTTCTGCTGGTTGCCGCCACTCAAGTTCGCCGCTCGCATCTCGGGTGT
Source organism: Pyrinomonadaceae bacterium (assembly GCA_035760085.1). Classification (GTDB taxonomy): domain Bacteria; phylum Acidobacteriota; class Blastocatellia; order Pyrinomonadales; family Pyrinomonadaceae; genus PSRF01. The sequence goes on along the minus strand of DASTTS010000033.1, from coordinate 3,743 downwards.
CGGCGTCTTGATGTTGATTGCTTTAACCGCCTCGCGCGCGGCTTTCGTCTCTTTGGCACGATCGATAATCTTTGCTGACGAATACTTCTCGAGATTCGGCAACGTGATGTTCTCGCGTACGTTGAAATCGACGATGAGACCAGACAAACGTCGATCTTCCGGTATGAGATAAATGCCGTGCGTGATCGCGTCCTGCGGACCATGGATTCGCAACGCCTGGCCGTTCAGCACGACCTCAGTCTCCAATGCTTCTTCGACACCAAAGATCGCCCGGGCAATTTCCGTACGACCAGCGCCGACGAGTCCCGCAAAACCAAGCACCTCACCTTTGCCCACGTTGAACGCGATCCGGTGATTCGGATAACGCAGCGTGCGCAGTCGTCTCACTTCAAAACCGTCATCACTTCCAACTCGCCACTCCGCGCGCGCGCCTTTAAAGAAGTCTTTCAGATCGCGTCCGACCATCATTCGCACCATGCGCTCGTGTGTGATCTCGCCGCGCTGGATCTCGCCCGCGTTTTTACCGTCACGCAGCACGACTGCACGATCAGCAATCTCCTCAACTTCGTGCATCCGATGCGAGATGTAAATGATGCTGACGTTCTCCGATCTCAGATCTTTCACGAGCTCGAGCAAGCGTCGCGTTTCAGTAAGCGTCAAACTAGACGTCGGCTCGTCCATGATGATTATGCGCGCGCCTGCGCTGAGCGCCCGCGCAATTTCGACGAGTTGTTGTTGTGCGATTGAGAGTTGACCGAGCAGCGTACGGCTCGGAACGTCGAGACCAAGCTTGCGGAGAATCTGATCTGACTCGCGATAAATACGTTTGCGATCGACCAATTTCAAGAAGCCGCCCGTCGTAGGCTCGCGACGCAGGAAGATGTTGGCGGCAATGTCGAGATTATCGAGTACGCTGAGCTCCTGGTGGATAAACTCGATTCCCAGAGCGCTGGCCTCGCGCGGTGAGCGTATCTCGACGGGCTGGTTATTAATCTTGATCGTGCCGGTATCGCGTGAGATCGCGCCGCCGAGAATCTTCATCAGCGTCGATTTTCCGGCGCCGTTTTCGCCGATTAGCGCAACGATCTCACCCGCACCGACGTTCAAACTCACCTGATCGAGCGCAACAACGCCCGGGAATCGTTTGCTGATTCCCTCCATTTCGAGGATTGGGGCGTTGGCTGCCACAGGCTCGTTTTAACTGCGTCCCCGAAGTGTGTTGATCTCTTTCGTAAATGCTTCGACGTTGTCTTTCTTGATCGCTTTGGTCGGCACGAAGATCTGCTTACTGGCCGGAACCTTCGACTTGTCGCCGCCGAGGATCTGCGACATTAACTCCATTGATCGAAAACCAAACTCAAACGGTTGCTGCACGACAGTCGCGAAGATCGCGCCGTCTTTGATTCCGTTTAGTGTTTCGTCTTCTTCGTCAAAGGCGACGATCTTCACCTTGTCGATCTTGTTCGCTTCTCTCACGGCCGCGAGAATTGCTGGTCCATTGTACGACCAGAGGCCCACCATGCCCGCAATATCAGGATTGTTCACGAGCGTGTCAGACGCATTGGACTTCGCGCGCACGCGGTCGGTGTTGTCGGTGCGCACGTCGATGATCGAGACATTAGAACCGGCGAGCGCTTCCTTCAGGCCCTGGTAACGTTGCTTCGCGTTCTCCGCATCGAGCACACCGACGAAGACCATGATCTTCCCGCCGTTCGGTAATGCTTCCTTGACGAGCTGTCCGGCCTGTCGACCAGCCTCGACGTTGTCAGTGCCGATGTAACAGACGCGATTGCTGTTTGGCGCATCGCTGTCCTGCGTGACGACGAGCGTTTGGCTCGCAACGCGGTTCAGCATCGGTGTTTGATTCGCAGGATCGACCGGACTGATCGCGATTCCCTGAATGCCTTTAGCGAGTAGATCGTCTACGACGCGTTGTTGCTCGGCGGCAGTGCCGTCAGACGGAATCCTGAACTCCACTTCGATGTTGGGAATTTCCCTGGCTGCTTTTTCGGTTCCTTTACGAGCGATGATCCAGAAGTCGGAAGCATTGTTCGTCACAAAAGCGAGTTTGTGCTTTGTTCCGGCACCGGCGCCACCTGCGGTATTAGTGGGGCCCGACCCGGGCTGGCAGCTCGCCAGTAGAAGTGTAAGTAACAACGTGCAAACGAAGGCGGAGATCAGTCGAATGGATTTTTCTGGTCGCATGGCTTCCTCGGCAGTTAGTTTGGGTTGTACGCAAAAGATGTTTACCACAAAGAAACCAAGAGAGAAAGCGCTAATAAACTCAAAATGGTCGAATACGGTTGAGATTTGGCGCTGCGAGTGGTACAAAATCAGTGTCCCCTCCTTCTTGTACTCAAACCCCTGAGAGATGAGTGTCGAAAAGTGCGCCGAACAGGTGCGCAAGCACGAGCATGGGAGGACACATGGTCAGAAAGATGTTCTGTTTAGTAATGCTGGGAACTTTCCTGGCGATCGGCGGGTTTTGGGCACTCAGAGCCCAGGATCCGGCGCCACAGCCAACTCCACAAACTCCAACTACAACGCAGACTGAGCCAAAAACTGCGCCGCAAACTATGCAGTTGGATCTCTCCGGCACCTATGCCGGGACGTTTACCAATTGCGATACTCTCGGACTTAACGGTGATACGACTTTGACGATCACTGGAAATCAATTTACGACTGCGGATGGGAAGAGCGGGCGGATTATAGCCTCGAAGTCGAGAGGTTACACCGCTGTAGCCATGCAAATGTCCGGAGCCAATTCGCCGGTGGTTTCGTTTCGCGGTAAAAAGAGCGGCACTAAGCTGACTCTGAGCCCGATAGCTGGAGCGACAAGCCAATGTTCGTTTACAACGTCCAAGATGGCTAAGAGCGGAACGGCTACGGGAACGGAAGTAGCGAATCCGTCAACTACAACACCGACAACGACGACGCCAACGACGCCGAGCCAGAGTCCGTCGCCGTCGCCGACGCCGAGTCCGACTCCGAGTCCGGAGCCAAACCCGGAACCGAGTCCGAGCGGAAGTCCGAGACCTGGACCGAGCCCGTCGCCTGGTGAACCAACGCCAAGCCCGACTTCGAGCCCGACTCCAACTCCAAGCCCCAGCCCCGGAATGTAGATGGTCCGATTCAAGGATTTCTCTGCGCCCTCTGCGTCTCTCAGCGTCCTCTGCGTTAAATAGCAGTTCAAACGCAGAGGACGCAGAGATACGCCGAGAGCCGCAGAGAAATTCCAACCAAATTTAGACCATCACCCGCTACCGCGCTCGGTTCTGTTTTGCGCCTTTTTGTGGCACCATTACCGACTTCAAGATGAAACAAAAAGTACGCATCGCAGCCGGACAGGGCTTTTGGGGAGACCTCCTCGACGCACCCGTACGCCAGGTCGAAGGTGGACCAATCGATTACCTCATGCTCGACTATCTCGCGGAAGTGACGATGTCGATCATGCAGAAGCAAAAGGCACGCGATCCGAACGCGGGTTACGCCAAGGATTTCGTACCGCTCATGCGCCGGATCCTGCCCGCGTGTGTCGAGCGCGATATCAAAGTCACTGCTAATGCGGGCGGAGTTAACGTTCGTGGGTGTGCGGATGCCGTTATTCAGGTCGCACGTGAGCTTGGCCTTGCAGGCAAACTCCGGATCGGAATCGTCACGGGTGACGACATCATGTCGCGACTCGATGAGTTGCTGTCGCGCGGTATTGAGTTGCGCAACATGGACACCGGCGAGCCGCTCTC
>DASTTS010000032.1:0-4099 GCA_035760085.1 Pyrinomonadaceae bacterium | reverse complement strand
GTTCGCAATCACCTTTCGCGCGGATTGGGTTTCAGTAAGGAAGATCGTGATACGAACATTAGGCGGATCGGATTTGTGGCGGCGGAGATTGTGAAGCATCAGGGGACGGTGATCTGTGCGGCCGTGAGTCCGTATCGGGCTACGCGCAACGATGTGCGAAGCACGGTTGGAGCGGAAAGGTTTGTGGAAGTGTTCGTGAACACGCCGCTGGAGGAGTGCGAGCGACGAGACGTGAAGGGGATGTATCAGAAAGCGCGCCGCGGAGAGATCAAAAACTTCACCGGGATTGACGATCCTTACGAAGCGCCCGTGCAACCCGAGATCGTGATCGATACTGTTGAGAACACCGCGGAAGAAAATGCGCGCGTGATTATTGGTTATCTCGTTGAGAAGGGCTACTTGAAATAGAGACAGGATTTACAAGATTTGAACAGGATTTACATGTTCATCTTGAAAAATCTTGTAAATCCTGTCTAATTCTGTCCGACCACCGTCTTGCGTCGCGCCAGGACTCGCGCCGCCTGCATATCCTTTAATTCCTGTTTCGCCATTTGCGCTTGCAGCCTTCGATTCTCCGCGCGCTCCTTCATAATGATTGCACCGACGGCCACGAAGATGAAATAGAACACCAGCAACTGCGAACGCTGCCTGTAAGCGGTCCCCACGTTCCCCTGAAAAATGGAATAGACGAGCGTCAACATCGTCGTGAAGATCACGATCGGTGAAACCTGCCGCAGCCGGTGTTTAATGGAATACCACATGCCCAGCACCAGCAGTGGAAACGACAGCCACCACACAATCATCTCCGGCAGCGTGATGCTCTGTCGCAACGTCGAGAATTGCCATGGAAACGGAGCGAAGAGCAAATACACGACGCCGAGTGGAATCACGCTCAGCGCACCTTCGGTGGTTGTAATATCGACGTCTTTACCAAACCCGGAACCGGCCCCGGCCTGATCCTGGCGACTCAACTGTATCTGCTTCAGGTTAGCAAACCGATCAAACTGGCTCCCCGCATAATTCAAGACACCAAACCACGTAAACGCCAAACCAATCGCCGACACGGCCACGAAACGCTGCAGAAAACTCTGCGCACTCAACGACTTCATACCCATGATGAAACTGCCCGCGACCGCCGCCGTCATCATGTAGAAGATGTAAAAACGCAGACTCAGCAGCGTCAACAACGATACCGTTATCACGACGACCCATTTAAAGGTGATCTTTTCCATCAGCCGCAACGTCGCAAGAATCGACATCGCGAGAGCGAGAATGATCAAGCCGTCCTTGAGTGCCTGTGACGACCAGAGAATGAGTGAAGGGTAAAACGTAACCAGCAGGGCCGCGAGCTTTGCCGCGCGCTGGTTGCTAAAGAGCGACATCGCCGTGTAGTAAACGACGATACCGGTGGCAGCTCCAATCGACGCATTGACAAGCTGAACCGCGAGTAGGTTCCTGCCGACTACTTCGTAAATGCCCGCGACCAGATAAAGCATGCCCCACGCGCCCGCACCGGAAGCGACGAAGCTCTGGTACTTCTCCATGTGATAACTATTGCCGTGCAAGCCCTCGCGCAGCGACTGTCCGAAGATGTCGTAAGTATTAGCGTCGCCACCAAAGAACTCTTCCATGTGGCCCATGTTGATGACTGCGGCCAGCACGATCCGCACCATCAGGCCAATCAGGAACAAACGGAGGAGAAACGTTTTTTCATCGTGAGTACGCGCGAGAATGAGAAGCGTGGGAGCCGATACGACAGCGCACATAACGAGTGCGCCGGGACCTTCGGTAGGCATCAGCCAAACCAGGGCGGTGCAAATTAACAGGAGTAACCCGATGATGGAAGAATTCATAACTGAAACTTAGCTGCTTGCTTGTGCTCAAACGTCGTCCGGAAGATCGGGACGAGTTTTTCGTTCAATCAGAAACTGGTCTTCTGAGCTTAATTCCTTGACCGTTTTGGCCGGGACGCCGGCGATCAGTTTACCCTCTTCTGCCAGTGCTGCGGTAATCACGGAGCCGATGCCGACGATCGAGCGCGCCGGAATCGCGCTGCCGGGCGCCATGCGAATTTCCGAGCCCATGTAAACGAGTGAGCCAATCGTGATCGGCATCGTGCGCTGGCGATTGTGTGTCCAGAGGGACGAGTTGCGGCCGCCGAGAATCACGCGTCGACCGATCTCCACGCGATCTGTAAAGTCGATTTTGTGTCCCGTAGTGACGACGCTGCCATCGCCGAGGAGAAACACGGGATCGATCTGGTTGACGACTTCCGGATCGGGGATCGAGTTGATCTCGTTCATGCGCATGATCTCGCAGTAACGTCCGAGACTGACTTCGTCGCCGCCGCGGATGATGTTCAAGTGACCGATACGAACATGATCTTTGATCGTGAGTTTCTGCACGCGCGTGACGACGTTGAAATGGCCGATGCTCACGTCATCGTCAATGGTGCACTCAGCGGCGTCGATGATGCTGAGGCCGATGCGGACGCGTTTGCCGATCTTGTAGCGGAAGAAGAGACGGTAGAGTGGGCGTTTGAGAAACGAGGGCAAGATCGCGATTGTGGCTAGCGTTAGTAAACGCGGCTTGCTCGTTTTCTGCATAGTTGATGGACAGGATTTACAAGATTTTTCAAGATGAACATGTAAATCCTGTCAAATCTTGTAAATCCTGTATAACGACTTACCTGACCAGTTGGCGGCTTTCCAGTTCAGCAGTAGCACTCTCAACTTGATCTCTCGCGGCCTGTTCTTTTACCCACGTCAGCAACTCGGGAATGCCGCGCTCGAGCATCACTTGCGGTTCGTATCCCAGCAACGTCTTCGCCTTCGAAATGTCCGCCACGCAATGCCGTATATCACCTTCACGATACTTGCCGACAATCTCCGGCTCTAAATCAACTCCCAGTCCGTCCGCCAGCAAGCGACTCACCTCGCGGATCGATGTGGCCCTGCCCGTGCCGATATTGATCGCCTGGTAATCCGCGCGATCCGTCTCGAGCGCCAACAGATTAGCGCGCACGATGTCGCTCACGTGCACGAAGTCGCGCGACTGTTCTCCGTCTTCAAACACGAGTGGGCGGTTCTTGTTGAGTAATCGCGCTGAGAAGATCGCGCATACACCGGTGTACGGGTTCGACAGCGCCTGTCTTGTGCCGTAAACGTTGAAGTAGCGCAAGGCGACGGCGGGGATGCCGTACGAACGTCCCACCGCGAGACAAAACTGTTCCTGGTCCTGCTTTGTTACCGCGTACACAGACGTCGGGAACAGTGGTTTCTCTTCCGTTGTCAGCGCGGGCGACAACTGCTTCCCACACTTCGGACACTTGATCTCCCAATCGCGATTCAGCAGTTGCGAGGCTGGTCGCAGTTGCGGCGCCACTGAGCCACAGCTCTCACAAGAGTATGCACCTTCACCGTAGATCGACATCGACGAGGCGACCACGAGCTTCTTGATCTGCGGTCGTCGCTCGAGGATCGCTTCGAGCAAAACAGCCGTGCCGAGGTCGTTCGCGCGCACGTAGCGCTCGATCTCGTACATCGACTGGCCCACGCCGACTTCCGCTGCTTCGTGATAGACCACGTCGATGTCGTCGAGGGCTTTGTCGACGAGTTGTCGATCGCAAACGTCGCCCTGAAGGAATTCGGCGTCAGGATTGAGATAAGTAGGCGCAGCGTTTTCGCCGTGCACCTGCGACACAAGCGCGTCCAACACGCGCACACGATGGCCGCGCCCGACGAGAGCATCCACGAGGTGAGAGCCGATAAATCCGGCGCCACCAGTAACCAGCACGTTAGCTTTTTCCAATTTCACTCCCTTGTTCCCAGCAGTTAGTTAGACAGGATTTTCATGATTAACAAGATATTCTAACCGCGATTTGAAGAGGCCGCCGATCGTGCCTGTACACCTGCATCAACCGGCACACTCACATCGCGCAGTACGGACTTGAAAATCTCGTAAACTCTGGGGGTCTGGGTTATGGCTGAGTACTTCTCCTCCACTGTAACACGCCCCGCATGGCCCAGTCGTCGCCGCAACTCCGCCGAGCGCAACAACCGGCTGAGCTTGTCGACCCACTCGTCCTCTGTCCCCGCGA
>DASTTS010000031.1:0-7888 GCA_035760085.1 Pyrinomonadaceae bacterium | reverse complement strand
CTTAACGTACTCACGAAGATTGTTGTTCAGGATATTAACGCGGGAAGAGTCCGACAACCGGACTAGCCACAGCCCGTCACCAACGTGGGCACAGTCGGTACAGGGAGCGGTAGGCGGCCTGGTCAACGATGGGAGTTCATGGGTGGTGTCTTAATTTGAAAATCTTCTCTGCGGTTCTCGGCGTATCTCTGCGCCCTCTGCGTTTGAGTTGTCGTTTAACGCAGAGAACACTGAGATACGCCGAGGACGCAGAGAAAATCGTTCAATTTAAGACACCGCTAGTTCATGAAATGGGATTGCTCCGCGCTCGTTAAACGGCTAACATTGCGGCCCAAGCCTCTATTGAACCTTGTGCCCGGAACCCTTCAGGGTTAGTTAGGAGAACTCTCAGGTGAAAACAACAAATACTATTGCGCGCCTCGTGGCTCTGTTAGCCGCTCTAACAGGCCTGGTAAACGTATCTCCGGTCCACGTTTATTCGGTGTCGGCCGATGGCTATAAAGCTCCCGCCTCCCGTTATGACTTAGCAAGGGTGAGGGAGTCGTACTCGAAAATTCCATTGAGCTTCGTGGCCAATCACGGCCAGGCTGACAAAAACGTAAAGTTTATATCGCGCGGAAGCGGCTATAGTCTCGCGCTTTCCCCGACTACATTCACCCTCGCCGTGGCAGACAAGAGCGCTGTGTTGCACGCAACGCTGCTCGGCAGCAACGCGGCGGCAAAGCTAACCGGACTCGAACGGCAGCTCACCAAAACAAACTATTTCATCGGCAGCGATCCGCGAAAGTGGAAGACAAACGTCGCGAATTACGCGAAGGTAAAGTATTCGGACGTATACCGTGGAATCGACCTTGTGTTTTATGGAAACCAGAATCTTCTGGAATACGATTTCATCGTTTCTCCCGGCGCGGATCCAGGCGTCATAGCACTCGGATTTGAAGGTATAAACGACCTGCGCATTGACGAGAAAGGTGACCTCATACTGCGCACCGATGCTGGAGAGATTCGACAGAGCCGTCCCGTTGTCTATCAGCAAGTTGACGGTGCGAGGCAAATGATACCGGCCGGTTACGTCATCAAAGACAAGAAACAAATAACCTTTCAAATCGCGAATTACGATAGAAGCAAGCCCCTCGTCATCGATCCGACTCTCGCCTTTTCTACCTTCCTCGGAGGCAGCAGCAGTGATCGAGGCGACGGCATTGCAGTCGATTCAGACGGCAACGCCTACATCACAGGCGACACAATGTCGATTAACTTCCCGGTAACGACCGGCGCCTTCCAGACTCAGAAAGCCGGCTTCAGCACTGACGCTTTCGTGACCAAGATGAACGCGACCGGCACGGCCCTCATCTACTCGACATACTTTGGCGGCGATAACAGAGACGCAGGTAACGACATCGCTCTTGATGGAGCGGGCAATGCCTACGTCACCGGACTGACCGATTCGAGCAACCTGCCGACAACACCCGGCGCGTTTAGGACGACGCCTGTGCTCACCGACGAATTTGATGCTTTTGCGATGAAGCTCAACGCAACGGGCACGGCGCTCGTCTACTCAACATACCTCGGCTCCATCGTAGGTAGCGGAATCGCCGTCGACTCGACAGGAAACGCCTATATCGTCGGACAAGCTGATGACGACTATCCGACTACACCGGGCGCGTTTCAGACTACGCCGGGTGGCAGTAGCGATGCGTTTGTGACGAAGCTCAACACGACGGGCACGGCGCTGGTCTACTCGACTTTCCTGGGTGGAACTGGTTTCGATTTTGCCTCCAAAGTTGCGATCGATTCAGCAGGCAATGCCTACGTAACCGGTTCCGCGGAAGCTGGTTTCCCCGTCACGCCCGGTGCGTTCCAAACTTCTGCCAGCGGCATCGATGCGTTTGTGACGAAGCTCAACGCGACGGGCACCGCGCTGGTCTACTCTACCTTTTTGGGTGGCACCGGAACTGACAGAGCCAATGGCATTGCCGTTAATGCTGCCGGCAACGCCTACGTGACAGGCGCTACTGACTCGTCAAACTTTCCGGTTACGGCGGGCGCTTTTCAGAGTATGAAAGCGGCGGGCCAGGATGCCTTCGTCACCGAATTGAACACCACCGGCAGCAACCTCGCTTATTCAACTTATCTCGGCGGCGACGGGAATGATTCCGGAAACGACATCGCGCTCGACACGTCGGGAAATGCGTCCGTGATTGGATCGACGGGTTCAACCGATTTCCACATCACCGCGGATGCGATTCAGAGCGACTTCGGCGGCGGCGGCAGCGACGCTTTCATCACGAGAGTAAACGCAACCGGCACCGGACTCGTGTTCTCGACTTACCTCGGTGGGAACAACACTGATGGCGGGCTTTCGATAGCGGTTGATGCTGCGGGAAGTATTTACGTTACGGGTCAAACTTTTTCGTCCAATTTCCCGACCACTCCAGGCGCCTTCCAGACTCTGTTCGGCGGGAACTCCGACGCCTTCGTCGCCAAAATCGTCTTTTCAAACTTCGACGTTTGCTTCACTGATGACGGCAACGGGGATTCATTCCAGTTCGACTCGACGACCGGCGAGTACAGGTTTACGCAGAGTAATGGCGGGCTGACCGTAAGCGGCACCGGCACGCTCAGCGAGCAGGGCTGTTTGCTCGTGCTCGAAGACAATCAATCCGGCCAGCGAGTCAAAGCCCAATTCAACCACTGCAACAACAAGGGCCAGGCAGTAATTCAGCTACAGTCCGAAAAGAAGCTAACCTTTGTAATCACCGACAAAGACACCACCAACAGCACCTGCGCACCGTAATCAATTACTTTGGTGCCGAACTAAAAGAGGGCCGGGATTGAAAAGTCCCGGCCTTCTTGCTTTGCCGAAAACATCAAGGCACCATCACAAAGCTCCCGTTTGGGGCGCGCACATATTTCACGAGTTGATCGCCAGGTAGAATAAAATGCAGTTCCCTCAGGAATTGAGCATTGACAAGACGAGGATTCAAATCATTCACGGCCTCTTCAATGATCTTGTAGGCGTTTTCCCCTGCGCGTCGTACCTGGATCACAAGATCTCCACCGCCTGCTAACTGGCTCGGCTTACCACGAGACGGAAAGATCTTATTTCTTATCGCATTTTTAATCTGACCAACCTCAGTAACACCGATTTCTGTGCGCGGACCGACCGGCTGGTAAGCGGCTCGACCGCCGGTAACCGTTCGGATCTCTCGTTTCTGCATTGCTATGCTTCCGTCTGGCATTCGGACGTCAACCTCGAGATCGGATGTTCGGACCGCTCCTGGTCCTTTCTGGGGTGGCACAACGCGGATCCGAACTACGGAGGCGTCTTGCTGAGCTGCTCGGATAGCGTCTAGCTCACCCGCGGCCCCACGCGTGTGGACGGGAATGTACTCGCCAGGTCGAGGCGTGAACGACCTCTTGCCGCTCATCGTTCGGCGAAAGATGTCCTCCACCCCATCAAGCGTGGAATCGCTCTTATCGCACTTGGAACAATTCTGCAAAAAACTTCTGGCTGTCTCGCGCGGCGTTGGCGGAGAAGTGCGGGGAGGCGCACCCGGCGTCACCGCCGGCGGCTTTGCGGCCTTGGCCGCTTGTGCTTCCTGCCTGGCAGTCGCCGCAGCTGCTTCCAACTCCTGCTCCAGCGGCTTAAGTGTATTGGACAGCGCTTTTAATGTCTGCTGCTGTTCCGCCGTAAGTTGCGCGCCCGCATCCACAAGCTTTTTGATCTCGCGGAGTTGATCGACATCTTTTGAAAGAGCGTTTGTCCTACTTAACAATCGTAAGATCGCTCGACTGCTAACTCCGATTTCTTTGGCAATCCCGGCAATAATCTGCGCGCCTGTTTTACCAGCGCCCAGAATTGTGCCGGTATATGGAATGAGGTTCAGCAGCCGTTCCCAGCCCGCAAGTTTTTCACCGGTGAGTATTTGTCTACCGTAGAGTGCTTCAATCGCGCCCCAGGCCTGGCCCAGGACCGGCACGAAGTGGATTACCGCGTTCAAGGCGTCAACGAACGGTTTAAGTCGTTCCCCTAAAGCTATTTTCCAATCGTATATTGGATAGTTCCTTATATTGGGCTGGAGTACCCGAGCCTGCTCCTCGGTGGCCAGGAGGTGGAGTTCATGTAACATCGCCAGCTCTTTGACCATCACGCCTTGTTTTGCCAATTCCACGATAAAAAGCTCCGCTCTGGGTACCGGCTGCTCGAAGACGTGCGGCCCACCAAATTCTTTGAAGAAAAACAGCAAATAATTTCCATTTTCATGGTGAGGCATGGCTTTAAGTTCAAGCGCCCATTGCCTCAGGCCATGTTTCGGGTCGAGTTTCGCAACCGCAAGGGCGATACTGAAAAGCACCCGATTGTTCGCCCTGCCGTCAAGTTCCTCCACCGTTCTCCTAACCTCCCGGGAGATTTCTGGAGTTCTCTCTTCAGATGTCTCGTTTACCTCCTGCCTATAGACCTCCCGCGCCTCACCCGTGAAGAAGTTCAGCATGGCGTTTATTTCAAGTCGATCGCTATCGGTAACACGTCCGCTCTCGCGAATTCTCGCTCCTATGTCCCGTGCCTTGCGCCGGGCGAAATCTTCGCTGCCTCTTTGCGCGTCATCTCCAGGCTGTCTGGCGTATTCGGCAGGAAACTCGATTTCTTCTCGCGTGACTTCGATAAGGGTCTGTTTGATCTCTGATACGTACACCTGCTTGGCGTCGCCTTCAAAGAATCGCAGCTTTGCATTCAGCAGTTGCCGGTCCTCGAGCGAAAGCGCGCCGGCGTTCTGAATTCTAGTCGCGTCAGCCTGACCTTGTTGTCGAGCAAAGCGCTTATCAAAACGCTTGGACGGATCAGCAACAAACACCGTAAACAAAGGCGGTTGTTCATCGGTTACCGGTGCAGGATTCGGGTTCGCTTGTGGTTGAACGTTTGTGCTTGAGGAGTTGCTGGCTGTGTCAGTCTTCAGCATCTGTAGCACCGCCTGGTTACCAAAGGCGTGCTGCAAAGGGAGGACGGGATTTTGATTGTGAACCTGATTAGGCGTCGTAGGATTTGGACCAGGACTTGTTTCTTGAAGATCATCCTGCTTTTGTGCAAATGTTCGCATATTCCCTCTTGAAAACGGTCGACGTACTGAAGAACGCGAGCTTGAGTTTCAATCGTAAATGCGGGTCAAGAACGCGATGAACGGCTGAGAAGCAGTAAAGAGGCAAAGGCTCGGGATCAGCCTAAATATGGATTGCACATTATTCCTGCGTCCTGCAAAAGTCAAAGGTTATTCCCTCGATGGTGATCTAATTCATCTCTGCGTCATCTCCGCGTCCTCTGCGTCTCTGCGGTTTAATTGTTTTTGCAGATAAGTTCACCGCAGAGGCGCTGAGGACGCAGAGATGACGCAGAGAATACTTTCGCGGTCTGCTGCCTTAAATCCACCACTCACGACAAACTCGGAGCAGTTCACGGCAAACCGCAGTGGAGACGCTGGCGCAGCGCTTATAAAGCACCATGAATCTGAGCCCCTAATCTCGGAGGTGTGGTGTGAAAAACGGAAGTCTCGCACGATTTATTGAATCGCTCGGGCAGGACGTCAGGTTTGGTCTAAGAGTTCTGCGCCGGAATCCGGGCTTTACACTCACGGCCCTAATAACGTTGGCCCTCGGCATCGGCGCCAACACCGCCATCTTCAGTGTGATCTATGGTGTGTTGCTGCGCCCACTCCCGTATAAAGACGGACACCGTCTGGTGGTGCTGAATCAACAAGCTCGTCTCAATAACGTGAACAGCCTCGGTTTTTCGGTAAAGGAATTCGAGGATTACCGCGATCAGAACAAGACGATGGAGATGGTCGAGCACCACGCCATGAGTTTCATACTCTACGGTCGCGGCGAGCCCGAGCGCGTGCAGACCAGTGTCGTATCGGCAAACTTCTTCGACGTGCTCGGCGTGAAACCGATTCTCGGCAGAACCTTCGTTCCCGACGACGAAAAGCCTGGCGGCGACGCCGTGCTGGTGCTGAGCCACAAATACTGGAAACAGAGTCACAGCGGCGACACGAACATCGTTGGCACAGTCTTCCGAATGAACAATCGACCGCACACCGTCATCGGCGTGCTCCCTCCGGTTCCTGAGTACCCATCAGAGAGTGATGTTTACATGCCGACCGCGAATTGCCCGTTCCGGTCCAGCACAGCCACGATCGAGAACCGGCGCGCGCGGCTATTGTCGGTGGTTTTTGGCAGGCTCAAACCCGGCGTCGAAGTGGCCCAGGCGCAGGCTGATGTCAACGGCGTCGCGGCCAACATGCAGCGAGCTAATCCGGACGTGTATCCGAATCACATCGGTTACGCTGCCCAGCTCGACCGGCTCGACACTGTGCTCACGCAAGAAGCGCGACCTACGTTTCTGATACTGCTCGGGACAACTGCTCTGGTCCTATTAATCGTCTGCGCGAACGTAGCGAATCTTAATCTCGCGCGCGTGTTGCAACGGCAGTCTGAAGTTGCCGTGCGAACTGCGTTGGGAGCGAGTCGCAGCAGGCTCGTCACGCAGATGTTGACGGAGAGCTTGCTCCTCTCGCTCGCCGGCGGCGCGCTGGGTCTGCTGCTCGCCTGGATTGGACTGCCGCTACTCACATCATTTGCCGGTCGCTTCACGACACGCACCGGAGAGATCCATATCGACTCGTCCGTGCTGCTCTTTACTCTCGTCGTCTCTGCGGGCACAGGTTTGGCATTCGGTGTGATCCCGGCACTCTCGTCAGCCTTTGACTCGAGAAAGAGTCTCAGCGTTGCGCTCAAGGAGTCGGGTGATCGATCGAGCTCAGGCGCGAAGAACCGCGTGCGCGGCCTGCTCGTTGCGGCGCAAGTCGCGATCTCGTTTACCTTGCTGACAGCGGCGGGCCTCATGCTCCAAAGCATGGTCAAGCTTCAGCGTGTGAAGCCTGGCTTCAACCCGGAGAACGTGTTTGTGATGCGACTCCAGCCGAACTGGTCCAGGTTTACTAACGCCACCACCGGCACCGGGCAATTCCGCGACTATTTCCGGCGAGTGCTCGAAAGCGTGAGTCAGCAACCGGGCGTGGTAGACGCGGCTGTATCGTCAACTTACCCACTGAATCCGGCCGGCATTACACGCGGGCCAAACAATGTGACGATCCAATTGGAAGGGCGTCCGGCGGACGAAGCAAACAACGCAGCGCAGGTCGATCCACGTGCGGTAAGTCCCGCCTATTTCCGCGCCCTCGACATCCCGCTGCTTCGAGGTCGAATGTTTACTGATGGTGATGACGACAAGGCACCGCGAGTTGCGATCGTGAACGAGGCGGCTGCGCGCGGTCGCTGGGGTGCGGAAGATCCAATCGGCAAGAGATTTTCGTTCGACAATGGGACCACGTGGATCACCGTCGTCGGCGTCGTGGGCAACGTCAAGCAGTACGGTCTGGACAAAGAGCCGGCACAGGAGATTTACGGGCCGATCGCGCAAACGCCTTTCGGATCGTTCCTGGTGGTTAAGACGAAAGGCGCGCCATTGCAGGAGGCGAGGCTACTGCGTGACGTGGTCCATAAGGTTGATGCGGAGACCGCGATCGATCAAGTCAAAACTCTTCAGCAGGCGGTCGACGATTCAGTGGCGTCTCCGCGCGAAACGACGTGGTTGCTTGGAGTGTTTGCGTTGCTCGCGCTCTTCATCACGGCGGCCGGGCTCACGGGCGTAATGGCGTTGGCGGTGACGCAACGGACGCGTGAGATCGGAATCCGGATCGCCCTCGGGGCCTCGCGGGTTCGGATTTTGACCATGATGATGAGGCAGGCGTTGACGTTGATGCTGTTCGGGCTTGCAGCCGGCATCGCGGGCGCGGTGATGCTCAACAGAGTGATCACGTCACTCCTGTTCGCA
>DASTTS010000030.1:0-2569 GCA_035760085.1 Pyrinomonadaceae bacterium | reverse complement strand
TCGTGCCGAGTGACTTGAAATCGAAAAGCTCGTGGTCCAAAAGATGCGATGGAACCGCGTTGCCGAGCGCGTTCAGCATCGACGCGCGCACATGAGGAATCTCCTGCTCGAGATCGGCGATCAGTTTCTTAATACGCACGCGCTTCAAATTGCTCTGCGATCCGCAAAGGTCGCACGGGATAATCGGAAACTGGCGTTCCGCTGCATACTCGCTGATGTCTTTTTCAGAACAGTAAGCCAGCGGTCGAATCACCGTGTTGCGCCCGTCATTCGAGCGCAGCTTTGGCGGCATCGCTTTCAGTGAGCCGACATAAAACAGATTCAGCAGCAGCGTGGTGATGATGTCGTCGGCATGATGGCCGAGCGCGATCTTGTTGCAGCCTTCCTCGACCGCAATGTTGTAAAGAATCCCGCGACGCAGCCGCGAACAGACGGAGCAATACGTTTTGCCTTCGGGGACAAGCCGTTTGACTATCGAATACGTGTCGCGCTCGACAATGCGGAACGGCACGTCGAGCTTGCTGAGATACGCCGGAAGCACTTCAGCCGGAAATCCGGGCTGTTTTTGATCGAGATTGATGGCCAGTAGGTCAAAATGCACAGGCGCGCGGCGACGCATGTCGATCAAAAGGTCCAGCAGCGTATGACTGTCTTTGCCACCGGAAAGACACACCATCAGGCGGTCGCCGTCCTCGATCATGCCGAAATCGGCGATAGCTTCGCCCATCCCGCGTAATAATTTCAGTTGAACTTTGCTCTCGATATTCATTCCGTGATTCAGAATGCCACGTGGTCCGCGAGTTTTTCAAACGCCGGGAATTGTAATTTTATTACAAAGCTAGACATAGACCGCAGAGTTTGTCTATGATGGGGAGCCCGCTTTTGCGCGGCGAATCATCGTTGTCTAGCATTCAAGCTAGGAATCCACTAACAAAAGGCAAGCGCGTCTGTTTCGTTGCATCAAGGTTCCGACGGCCGGTGACCAAACTTCCGCGCCCCCATATTTACGGAGGTAAAAATGCTCAGGATAGGAAAGAATCAAGATCAGGAAAAGAACGATAACTCCAACTCCAAACCGGAGGTTCCTGATTACACTGCCAAGACTTCTTACCAGTCGTACCAGCCAACGACCAGCACGGAGTCGAAACCGGCAGTTGAGGCCACAACCAGCGGCTCCCGCGCAATGACGGAGAGCGAGACGCTGGCCCGAGACATCAAGGAGGGGACGCTAAGTGGTTTCGTAGGCGGTGGAACGGTCGTCACCGGCGAAGCTAATTTTAAGGCCATGATGAGAGTTGACGGCCACCTTTCGGGCCGTGTCAGTTCGTCAAGCGGAACCCTCATCGTGGGGGCAAATGGCAAAGTTGACGCAAATATCGAAGTCGCCGTGGCCGTGATTCATGGAACCATCAACGGCGACATCATCGCCACGCAACGGTTGGAACTGGGCCGCGCCGCTAAGGTCAACGGCAACATTCAGACGCCATCGCTGATCATCGAGCAGGGCGCGATCTTCGAAGGTAGCTGCAAAATGTTGCAGATGAGCCAGGCTGCCGACAAGGCAAAGAGCGCCAAGAAGGAAGAGCCGCTCTACACGTCGCGGATGAAGCCGATTCCGTCAGACGCAGCGAAGCCGGCAGACATTCCGGCGGCGACCAGCGTCGTGAGCTAAACGCATTTAGTGGGTTAAATTTTTAGGGGTGGTCCTCGTTAGGGCCACCCTTTTCTTTTGACATCCTGAAAATCCTGTTAATCCTGTCATCCTGTCTAGTAAGATTCGTCTCCTATGCCCAACAAAATTATTTATGCCCTTCTGTTCTCCGTCGTTCTATCCCCCTCAATCTTCGCCCAACAGCGCCCCATCCCTCTTCCAACTCTCCTCCAAATCGTAAAATCGGAAGACGAGCGACGTTGGGACGACGACCTGCGCAACCTGCTCTCGAGCCGGAATCCATCGCTCCGCTCACGCGCCGCACTCGCCGCCGGTCGTATCGGCAACGAAGACGCTGTCAGCGCGCTCACGCCGTTGCTCGAAAAGGATGCCGACATGAATGTGCGCGCCATGGCCGCCTTCGCTCTCGGTGAGATCGAGTCAGAAACTGCCGCAAACGCTCTAATAGCAGTTGTGAAAAACGCGGCTACACCCGCTGACGTCCGCGCACGTGCGGTGGAAGCACTGGGCAAAATCGCCGCTGCGCTGCCACGTGAACAGGAACCACGACAACGCGAGCTCGGCGCCGCCATTCTCGAAGCGCTAAATTCTACGGACCAACCGACAATCTTATTAGGCCTCACGGCAGCCCTTCGAGCACGACCTGCTAACGCCGGTCCAGCGATCGCGAAGTTTTTGACGCACACAAACCCGCGCGTACGCGCCGACGCAGCAAACGCCCTGGCACGTTTACGACTGAAAGACGGTAACGATCAATTACGAAAACTAGTCGCATCGGATCTCGATCCGGTGGTGCGCGGCAATGCCGCTCGTGTGCTCGGCGTGACTGAAGACAAGCAATCTTTCGAACCACTTGTAACTGCCGCCACAAAAGACACCGACGCACGCGTGAGAGTC
>DASTTS010000029.1:0-9328 GCA_035760085.1 Pyrinomonadaceae bacterium | reverse complement strand
TCGACAGATATTCCTTCGAGACCGGTCAAGTGACCTGCCTGGCTCAGATTGCTGTCGATGCTTCGCGACATCGGCATCCACGAATCGAGCTCGTTCTCAAAACGCTTGATGCGACGGAAGAAATGCGCACCCCACAGTTTTCCTTTGCCGGCCTCGAAGCGCAGCGACTTGAATGGAATCGCGATCTCAACGTTGAAACCCGTTTCATGAATGATGCCCTTTGACTCCATCAGGAGATCGACGCTGAAGTCCTCACCACGTCCTTCGGTGATGGTGCCGTCGCCCTGAATGCCGAGAGGATTGAAAAAGATTTCGAAGGCTTTGCGTTTGTCGTTGAACGTGTCGAGCATGAAGCCGACGTAGTCGTCGTTGAAGATGTTGTCGCGCTTGGCGACTGTCCAGCGAATTTTGTCGGGCTCGTCGGTGGCTTTGAAAGCGATGTAGAGAAACTTTGGATCGAAACCGATCAGGACTTCTGTTGGTTTTGAAGGTGGGATGTTGTCGCCGGGCTGGATCTGGTAGAAGTCTTTCAGCACGGCCGCTTTTTGCCAGACTTCGTCGTCGAGTTTGCCGTCGATGGTGGGAGGTTTTTCGAATTTCGGGATCGTGACGGGTTGTGATTTTTCTGGTGGAACGACGATCGCTGCTGTTGTAGAAGTCGAAGCGGTCTGCGCATTAGCACACAAAGCGGCGCAGAGAATAATCAGTAGTTTTTTGACAGGATTTACAAGATTTTTCAGGATTAACATGATCAGAAACTGCGCCGGAACAAGTAGGACATCTTTATAAAGAACGTTCTTCCATTACGCCGAAAGCCCGGCTCAAGTTGCCCTGTAAACGGACTAAATCCATTGCGATTCAGATCGTCGTTGTAGCCGGCGTAGAACGCCGTGCCCGGATTGGGTGTCCAACCCAGCAGAAACTGCCCTTTGACGTTGGAAGCTAGCGAGTCGTAATCGACGCGGCCGCGTGCAAAAAGGAAACGCGTAAACTGGTAGGTCGTTCTGAGCGAGACGATGTTTACATCGAATGCGACCAGGCCCGTGTCATAACGGGTGAGACGCTCCTTTGTATAACTCAGTCTCGCATTGAGCGCGCTCGTTGGTTGATAAGTGATACCACCGTCGAAGTGCCAGAAGTCGCCTGGTCCAGGATCCTGAGGCGCACGACATCTCGCGGGCAACGGGATCGTATCGCACTGACCAGACTCACGCGCATCACGGGCGGCAAGCGCCGGCGGACTCACGCGCGGATACTTCTGTCCCGCACCAAAGTCAAAATCCATTGCGCCCCAAACTCGATTCACGAAAAAGTTGAAGTTGTACTTCTTGCTCGGCGTCGAGCCGCCAAAGAAATACCAGCCCGTCGTCGGTGTCGATCGCTCGTTATCTCCACCAGCAAACGTACATGTGTTCTCGACCTCGCAATTCGAGACCGCTTTTCGTTCTGGTCCAAACTCGCTTTCGAAAACACGGTCGTAACCTTTGGAGACACCCGTGCCGAAATACGTTTGCCGTCGCAGTTGAAGCTGGAGCTGCGATTCGTTGTTGAAGTTTTGTGAACGTCCCTGCCAGTCGAAGTTGGCGTTGAAGTCTGTGTAGACGCGCCATGAGATCAGCTTCGCTTTTGGTTTGGGCTCGGAGTTGTAGCGAATGAACCAGTTCGGGTTGTTGGTGTTGGGCCGGCGATTGAAACCGACGTCAGCGACGTAGTAACGCGTGCGGCCCACCATCGAGAACTCGTGGCCGAAGTGACGCCCACTCTGGTTGTAATCGAGCGCGTAAATGAAACCGTTCTGCTTGCTGTCGCGAAACTGCCCTTCTTCAGGAAAGAAGAACACGTGACGGCTGTGCGTGCCGAGCACTTGCCAACTGAACGTGGTCTGCTTGTCGATGCGAAAGCGACCGTCGAATCCGCCGAGCTCGTTGTACTCGTCGACGAAACGACGGTAAGTCCCGAGAAAACCGACAAACGAATCTGACTTGCCGACATCGCGTTTTAAACGCAGGATGCCGACCGCTGCGTTCTTGTCGACAAATCGTTGAATGCCCGGAAAGACATTCGGGTTCGTGCGATCGTCTTCAGTAAAGTTTCCCGGCGCATTATCCGAAGCGAGCAACAAGCCAAACGTGTTTCGATCGAGCTTGCCCGTGAGTTTCACGGCGTAGTCAGGATCGACGATCGCGCGCGTGTGGACCGCGGCGATCTGCGTTTGGAAGATGTCGATGCCTTCGAGAAAGAACGGCCGCTTCTCTTCGAAGAAGATCGGGAAACGCTGGTTGGCAGTTACGACTAGCTGGTCTGACTCGACCTGGGCGAAGTCAGGATTGAGAGTGAAGTCGAGTGTGACTGTGGGCGTGAGCGTGTATTTGCCGGTCAAGCCTGGATCGAAATCGATCGGCTCGTTAACAAAGCGACCGGGATTGGGAGTTCCGGCAAGCGCGTTGAGCGGGAGCGCAGTTTTTCGTTTGCCGGTTTCGGAAATAGTCAAACTCGGAATCAGCTCGATAGTTTTCTCCGCCGAAATACCTTCGAGGCCAGTGAGATGACCTGCTTGTGCGAGCCAACTGTTTTTGTCGCGGTCCATCGGAATCCACATGTCGAGCGAATTATTCAAACGCTTCGTGCGACGCCAGAAATGAATTCCCCACAGCTTGTCTTTGCCTGCGACATAGCGCAGCGACTTGAACGGAATCGCGACCTCGATCGTGTAGCCGTCACTCGTGACCATTCCTTTCGACTCCATCACGAGATCGAGACTGAAGTCTTCGCCTTGTCCTTCGGTCCAGATGCCATCGGCCTGAACACCGAGCGGATTGAAGTCAAACTCGTAAGCACGTCGCTGATCGTTGAATGTGTCGAAGAGAATGCCGACGTAGTCGTCGTCCCAGATTTGATCGCGCTTCGCGATGTTCGCACGCACTTTCGCGGGATCGTCGAAACAGTGAAACGCGATGTAGAGGAAGCGCGCATCGTAACCGAGTCGTACTTCGGTGCGATTTTCGGGGATGAGATTGTCGCCGGGTTGAATCTGGTAGAAGTCTTTGAGGACGATTGCCGTTTTCCACACTTCATCGTCGAGCTTTCCGTCGATGACGGGCGGCTTGGCGAAGAGAACAGCTTTTACTGGATTGGCTTTTTCGGGTGGAAGGGCGAGGGCGGCTTTACCGGTTTTGACGCCGGGCGGTGCTTCATTAGTAAGGGACTGAGAATAGACCGCGAGGCAGCAAAACAGAATCAGAGCAATACAGAGCAATGCGGCCTTCATGAAAACGTTTCCCTGTCGCAGTTAAAGCTGCCCGAAAGGTTCCCGCTCACTTGGACGCACGCGGTCCAAAGAATCTTCCCGAGCGCAAAATAAAGTCTTTCTCACGCAAAGACGCCAAGGCGCCAAGGAAGCGCAAAGGCGGGCCTGAATTCCTTTGCGGCTTTCTTTGCGCCTTTGCGTCTTCGCGTGAGAAATTTTCTTACTGGCGCGGACGGAGGAGTATTTTTCCGTCGCCAGTTCTGAGAATAAACACCTTGCCGCCGTTGCCGATTCTCCAGCGCTTCACGCGCGGCGAGGGGGTGATGTCCTCGGCAACAACAAACCCTTCGTTGCCGAGATCCTCCATGGAGTTGGTTTCGATGGTGAAACTTGAACCGGCGGGAACGCTGAGGGAGATCGTCCCGTCACCAGTCCGTGCTGAAAGTGAGTTGAAATTTCCGTCGAGGGCAATCGCGCCGTCGCCTGTGCGCGCATCGACCTGTCCGTCAAACTTGATCACACGAATAACACCGTCGCCCGTGTTCAGTTGAAGCTGGCCGCCGCCATTTGCAACCTCGATCGGGCCATCGCCCGAGCGCAGCGTGATCTGGCCCGTGACGCCGTCGAGGTTCAGCGCGCCATCACCGGACGAAACATGCAATGTCGATTGGCGCGGCACGTAAAGGTCGAAATTCACGCGACCGCTGTAGTCTTCGGGGTTGGTGGTGTTGATCGAGATTACGTCACCAGTCTGCTGCGACTGGATCGAGATCGCTTTGAGTGTTTCCTCGTCGGCTGCGCCTTTGGTGGCGTTGAAGGTGACTTCCGGTTTGTCCCAACCGCGAATCGTCACCTGGCCGTCGAAGGTCGACAACGTAATTCGCGGCGCACCACTGACACTGAACGTTTTGGATTCTTTGGCAGTGAATCGCTCGCTGTTGTAACCACCGCTGCCCGCACGCGCGATGACTTTCGACCGGACTTCCATTCGTTCTGCACGGGCGCGTTCGCGTTCGATCTGGCGCTGGGCCATCTCGATTTCACGTTGCGAGTCACGCAGCGCCTGGTCGACTTGTCGTTGCGCTTCACGCTGGGCCTCTCGCGCGGCACGCGCTGACTCAACACGCACTCGCATAGCATGCGCAGCTTCCGCCGCCGCGACTGCCTGACTGATATCAACTTCAACCACACGGTCTGCTTCTTTAACTGCCGCATCGCCCTGAAGCTGTGCTGCCGGGCTCAATGGCAGACCGTCCTGCGCGTGAGTGATCCTGATTCCGCCGTTTACGTTTGCGAGCTTGACTCGTGGACCACCGTTACCGATCTGGCCGTCCATGCTGTGTCCCACGTACTCGCCATGTTTGACCTTCAAGCCAAAGTCGTTGCTGATGCCACCGTGGACGGTGCCCGCGCGAATCGAAGCATTCGCGTTCGAGGGAATGATGAGCGTTACGGGGCCATTGACTGAGCCAAGCGAGATCGGCCTGGTGTCGTCAAGTTGAGTGAAGGTGGCGACCAGTGGACCATTGATCGTCGACAAGCGCGCTTCACCCATCAAGCCACGCGCCTCAACACGTCCATTGATTGAGCTGGCTTTGACGTTGCCTTCAACACCGTCGATATCGAGTGAGCCATTGACGAGCTCGATGGACTCGAGTATCGCCTTGCGCGGAACTGTTAATGAATACTCGACTATGGCTGGATTCTCGTAACGTCGCTCGTCATTGCGGAAGTTCTGGTTCTCGAACGGATACTCAGTCTTGATTCTGATGTTTTCTTCAGTTGCGTTGACTTCGATTTTCGCTTCGTTCAGACGGTCTCTGCGATACGCTTTTTTGATTGCGTCAACTTGTACTGCGGCTCGATCCCAAACTTTAATCTGCACGCCGCCATTGATGTTCTCGAGACTGATCCGGCCGGTCTGCGATAACGGATACGTCTGATGAAACTCTTCACGCAGATCCTGGACTGTTTCACCGACAGCCGCTGTAGGATCCGCGGGAACAGATGGAACCGGGCGAAGATCCTGACCGCTTGCGGCCGCTGGCCCGGTGCCGTTACTGGCCAGCGCGATAATCAGCAGAACTATACCGATGAGGCTTTTCCTTAACATTGTCTTTTCCGTTCCTGTTAAAAAGGTTGTTAACTGGCAATACGTAGATTAATACTACGGTTCAGTGTCTTCAAAAGCATTTCACGATCGCGAGGGTTGAATTTGATTGTACCGTGCTTGCGGGTCTTTGTCTTAAACGTAAACGCGGGAAACTCGGAGGCATCTGAGTCGGGGAATTGAACATTCGGTATCCGTACCTCAAACGCGCCGGCATCGACGTCAATACGCTGAAGTTTCCTGAGCTTCGCGATTTCAGCTTCGCCAGGGATGGTGACAACGCGTCGCTCGATCCTCTGGGTTTTGGGTTTCTGCGTACGACTCGGCGGTTCTGCGCTCGGTCTATTTAGCCACGGAAGTTCGACTGCCGGGGCTGACTGCTGCTGGCTGTCACAACTTTCGTGCTTTTCGATTTTGACGATTGTCTGCCGGGTCTGTGGAATCTGCGGGATTTCAGTGGGTGTGACGTTGCCGGACCACTGAGCAACTAACCGGCTCGCGTCCCACGTTAGCTGGTGGATTTCCGTCAACTCCTTCATGGAGTGCGAGAACGCGGTCAAGCCCACCACCAAAAGCAGTATCACGAGGTAGCCTGATTTTTCGCTGTGTCTTCCCGTGTTTTTCATTCCCTTGACCCCTTAATTTTAGGACCGGAGAGCAGTCAGTTCTGAAGTAACTAGTTCCAACCGCCTCCGGCCCTTCTGCGTTGCTCTATAGTCAATACACCGGACATAACGGGGTTGTGGCAAGAATTTTACGCGAAAAAACCGAAGAATTCTCGCGCAAAGGCGCAAAGACGCAAAGAAGACCTCCGGCAGCCGAAGGTCTTTAACTTTGCGTCTTTGCGCCTTTGCGCGAGAAATTTTTCTTTAGATCTTTTTGAGGTGGACGGTACCGCCGAAGGAAGCGATCTGGATCGTGGCGTCGCCGGTTCCAAAGACAGCGTTCACTCGTCGCAAAACGTACGGCGAAGCGATCGCAGTTGGCTTTTCAACGGTGATCGGCGCCACGACTGGTCCACTCCGCGGCAATACTTTTCCCTTTGCCTCCGGAGGTTTGGGCGCGCCTTCGGGTGATGCCTTGCTAGGCCTGCCAGGCCTCGCTGGCGGCGGTGGTGGCGGCTCGCTCAAGTATTTCAACGCAAAATCCGAAACGATGTCGTGTTTGTCCGAGACTTTTGCATTCAACTGAAACGACGCATCGTGCGGCATCGCGAGCACCAGGTCGCCCGTCATGTTCGTGAACCCATAGAAACCTGATTTCGCCAGCGGTCCCGTCATCGTCAGCGTTCCGTTAACAGTCTTTGCAATTACTTTCGGATTGCTGACACGGCTCAATTGAATGTCGCCACTAACCGTGCCGACTTCCAGCGTATCTTCATCGGTCACCGGCTTAAGGTTCGTAACCTCAACCACACCGCCCGCCGAGCTCAGATTCACCCGACCACTCGAATCCTTCAGGAAAATACTGCCGCCCAGACTTCCCGCTTCAACCATCTTCGTCGCACGCTCGATCACGATGTCGCCGTTTTGTGATCCCGCATAAGCACCTGCAACTCCGGCAATCATGATGTCGCCGTCACGTGTTTGCACTTGCACCGTCGCATTCGCCGGCACATCCATTTCAACACTCGCGAGCGCCTGGCAGTCAAGTCTCGGACGAGTCGCAGTGGATCTGTCTAACACCATCACGTCAACGCGAGTCGCCGGTGTCGTCGTATTTTTGACTTTGTCGATGCGCCGGAATTCGATCTGTGCCGCGTCGAGCGAGCGAACGTGAATCTCGTTTTTGTCCCAGCCACGCACTTTCAGCGTTCCCGAGGCAACACAAAGCGTCACAATCGCCGCGGGATCGACCGTCATGGAACGATCGATTTTTTGAACTGATTCAGGATTTGTATTTTCGTGAGCTTCGGAGGAACCTGCCAGGGAGAGGAGGAGGCCGATTACTGCCCAGACTCCGAACAACTTCTTTGTCAACTTAGGACCGGCCCTTTCAGTGTCCACGACCTCCGCCGACACGGGCGTCAGCGATCGTATTGAGCAGGTCTACTTTGCTTTGATAAGCAGCAAACATGAAATCGGCCGCGTCGGGGTCATTTGGATTGCTCTTAACTGCGCTGCGAGTGGCTGCGATAGCGCGATCAACCACTGCGAGATTACGCTCATATTCAACCTGCAACCCGGGTCTCATATTCTTCTTGTTGGACTTAATCGTGGAATCAAGTCGCGCGATGGCTTGCAAATAAGAGCGCTCACCAGGAATGAGCTTCACGGCATGAGCAGCCTTCGGCGTCGTGCTTACTGCCACCGCCTTGTACTCTTTACGAGGAGTGACGATGGTTGGCGCTTTTGATGTCTGAGTTGTTGTAGTCGTCGTTGGAGCTGAAACTTCTGTAGTCCCTGTGCCTGGCGCTTTAGGAGGCTCAACCTTCGCGATTTCTTCGCTCTTTGCCGGCTCCACAGTCTTAGTAACACCTTGATCGGGCGTAGTTCTCATCTTCACTACACCGATGATTGCGGCAAACGCCAACACGACTGCGAGGCTCGCATAACCGAGCGTGCGCTGTGTTCCGAAATTAAGTAGACCGGAGAAGAATCCTGCCAGACCGGTGGCTTTTTGTGATGAGCGGGCGACGGCGAGACGGTCACCCAGTACCGCCTCGTTGATGCGTTCGCGCAGACGTTCGGTCGGTACGCTCGACTCGAACTCCGCTGCGAATGCCGACGTGAGGAGTGCCGACTCCTCTTCCAGCTCGCGCGCCGCAGCCGCACAGGTTACACATGCAGCAAGATGCGACGTGACGCTCTCCATCATGTCGATGGAAAGCTCGCCGTCGAAATAAGCTTGCAGCTTGCCTTCGTCCAAACACCGAATCATCGTTTGCCTCCGATCTTACCGTAAACCCTCGCAAACTCTTTGCGCCCGCGCGCCACGAGGCTGCCGATGTTTGTCTCTTTGAGCGACAAACTGACGGCGATCTCGCGGTATGAGAGTCCCTGCTGTTTGAGTAGCAGGCAACTTCTCATCGGCTCTTTGATTTTGTCGAGGGCGCGGCGTGCTTCTTCGATTGCCATTCGGCGTTCGTAGTCATCTTCCGGCGCGTCGACAAAAAAGCCGTTTTCGGCGGTGCTCTTGTGATACTCGTTATCGCGAACCATCGAGCGGCTTTGACCCCGCAAGGTGTTTCGCGCCACGTTAAGAGTCACGCGCAGCAGCCACGCCCGGAGCAGATCCTCGCCCGGGGTGGAGTTGAGATTGCGATAAAGTCGTAAAAACACTTCCTGCGTCACGTCCTCAGCCAGGGCTGAGTCGCGTACGACAGCTCTTGCCGTCCTGAAAACGGCGCGGTGATGGAGGGTAAACGCCTCGTCGAAACTGAGCGGATCTACCGCTTCAGTTCCGATGTCGTTAGACATGGAATCGATCAAAGCTCTAGCTTGTCCGTTCATCAATCACCGCTCTCTCAACGATGCAAACACCGCAAGCCGGGGAGTTGTGGCAAATATCTGCCCCGGCCGACAAACTGCGGCATTTTCGCGGGATATTGTAGTCCCGAACCCTGTTTTGCACCAAGTTTTACGAGCGGTGACCCCTTGTTAGTGACCGAACCGGGAGATCCGTTGCGGTTAACGTGGAGACGCTGGGAAATGTTCGAGTGTTAACAGGGGGTGTGGGGTTGATAATCCTGGGCTTCAATAAAACGGCCTTACTCTCCTACTCTTACCAACGCTTCGTTCAACACCCGGTCGGACAAGTACATTCCGGCCTGGCGCAGTTGGTAGAGGAGATGACGCGCTGAAGAGATGTGACCACGTTGCTTGGCTGTCAACACTAAACCGAGAGTGCCGCGCACGGGAATATTGAAAGCTACTGCGCAGCGTCTGCCCGCCAAGTCGTCGATGATTGCTTCAGAACCTTCATGAGTGTGAGCCCATGCGAGTACTGCGGATTCGCCTGGTCCTAATCCC
>DASTTS010000028.1:0-4275 GCA_035760085.1 Pyrinomonadaceae bacterium | reverse complement strand
ACAAAGTTGTACCGACTAATGCGGGTTTCAACTATGAGCGTCGCACGGCGATGATCCCCATGCGCGACGGCGTGAAGTTGTTCACCGTGATCCTCATACCGAAAGGCGCGCGCAACGCACCGATGCTCATGACGCGCACGCCGTACAACGCAAACGGACTGACGAGCCATGCCAACAGTTCGGACCTCGCGTCGATCCTTCAAGGCTACGACAACGCCACCGACGTGATCGTCGAAGGCGGCTACATTCGCGTGGTCCAGGACATTCGCGGCAAGTACGGCTCCGAAGGCGACTACGTGATGAACCGTCCCGTGCGTGGTCCACAGAACCCGACCAACGTCGATCACGCCACCGATACGTACGACACCATCGACTGGCTCGTGAAGAACGTCCCCGAGAGCAACGGACGCGTCGGCATTCTCGGCATCTCGTACGACGGTTTTCTGCCGCTGATGGCGCTGATCAATCCGCATCCGGCGCTGAAGGTCTCCGTGCCGATGAATCCGATGGTCGACGGCTGGATGGGCGACGACTGGTTTCACTACGGCGCGTTTCGCCAGCAGGGCATGAGTTACATCTACGATCAGGAGGCGACGCGCGCGAACGAAGTCACGTGGTGGACCAGCCACTTCGACGACTACGACATGTTCATGGAAGCCGGTTCGGCGGGCGAACTCGGACGCCGGCGCGGACTCGAACAGGTCGGCTTCTGGCGCAAGATCCTCGAGCATCCGAGTTACGACGCTTACTGGCGCGATCAGGCAGTCGACAAGATCCTTGGGGCGCAACCGCTGAAAGTCCCGGTGATGCTGGTGCACAGTTTGTGGGACCAGGAAGACATCTACGGCGACATCGCGGTCTACAAAGCGATCGAGCCGAAAGACACAAACAACGACAAGGTGTTTCTCGTGCTTGGTCCATGGCACCACGGGCAGATGATCCGCGACGGCAGCTCGCTCGGCGCGATCAAGTTCAACAGCGACACGTCCCTGACGTTTCGTCACGACGTCCTGCGGCCGTTTCTGGATCATTACCTGAGAGACGGCGCACCTCCGATGGACATGTCGCCGGTCGTTGCATTTGAGACCGGAACGAACAGGTGGCGCCGCCTGTCGCAGTGGCCTGCGGGGTGTGAGAAGGGCTGCACGATTAAACCGACGCCGCTTTATCTCGCTTCCGGTCTGCAGGCGAGCTTCACCGCAAAAACAGCCGAACCGGGTTACGAGGAATACGTGTCAGATCCTGCGAAACCAGTTCCGTTCCGTGCGCGTCCGATCGATGCGACGAGTTGGTCTCGTTGGCTGGTCGACGATCAGCGCGAGCAGTCAGGACGTCCGGACGTGCTCGTCTTTACGTCGGAAGTTCTGACGTCGCCGGTGAAGATCAGCGGCGAACCAATCGCGAACCTGATGGCGTCGACGAGCGGCACCGACTCCGATTGGGTCGTCAAACTGATCGACGTCTATCCCGATCAGGTTGCGAGCCAACCGACTATGGGTGGTTATCAGTTGATGATCTCGGCTGACGTCTTTCGCGGACGTTATCGCGAGAGTCTCGAGTTTCCGAAAGCGATCGCGTCGAACACGCCGTTGCTCTATCGCTTTGCGTTGCCGACAGCGAACCATGTTTTTCTGCCGGGCCATCGGATCATGGTGCAGATTCAATCGAGCTGGTTTCCGCTCTACGATCGCAATCCACAGACGTTTGTGAAGAACATCTTCTGGGCCAAGCCCGAGGACTATCGCAAGGCGACTCAACGCATCTACAACGCCCCGGGCCGGCAGAGTTTCATCGAGTTACCGCTGGTCAAGGAGCCCTAAGGTCGAAGAGTGATGAAGCCAAATCAGGGTAATATTAGTTGACGCAGCACACTCAGAACACGCTACCGAGTCTCGCTTGCTACCACGCACTTTTCGCGGAGCTGCTCGGCAAGCCCGACAATTATGCCTCGGCGGCGGGGGCTGAGGCGCGTGCGCACGTGGGTATTGGTCCAGGCGGCATAGTTGATGGTCCATACGCGCAACGCTATTACTACGATCAATGGGGCAACATCACGCAGCGGGAAGGCTGGGGCGGCGACAACCCTTGGTTCACGGCAAGCTATTCGAACAATAAGCGAGTAGGTCTGACCTATGATCTTGCCGGCAACCTGACAAACGATGGGAGACAGAATTTCACTTATGACGCGACGGGTCAGGCCGCGACGGCGAGTTATCCCGGTTACCTGCTACAGCAGAATTACGATGGTGATGGCTTCCGCGTGAAAAAGAGTGAAAATGTGACGCCGACCTACTATCTGCGGAGCAGTGTGCTGGGTGGACAGGTTGTAGCAGAGGTTAATGGAAGCGGCCAAATGCAGCGCGGCTATGTCTACATTGGAAGCCAGTTGCTAGCCGTTCAGCAGCAGAACGCGGTTTACTGGGTCCACCAGGATCCGATAGTCAAAAGTAAACGCATAACAAATGGTAGCGGAAAGGTGGTAAGCACTATCGAGCTTGACCCCTGGGGAGGCAACACCAGTAGAAACAATAACGATGGACTTCAGTCGCACAAATTCAACAACTATGAGCGCGACCAGAATGCTTCAGACGAAGCGATGTTTCGCCGCTATAACCGTTGGTGGTCCAGGTTTGATCAACCCGACCCTTATGGCGGCAGTTACGACATGACGAATCCGCAGTCGTTAGTGTCG
Organism: Pyrinomonadaceae bacterium; assembly: GCA_035760085.1. GTDB lineage: Bacteria > Acidobacteriota > Blastocatellia > Pyrinomonadales > Pyrinomonadaceae > PSRF01. The sequence continues at coordinate 1,583 of DASTTS010000028.1, read as the reverse complement.
GGCACGACGCGAGGTATTGGCGCATGGGTTCGCCAAGAAGCAACTGCTCGTTAATCAGGACCAGCGAGTCGCCATAATCTCATGCAGTGACGCCACACCCATAACCCAACCGCCAGCCGAGCACGTACTACGCAAGTCATCCGTAGACGTGTCGAACTCAAACCAAAACCTATGCAACTCGCTCATGACACAGTAGCGCCGAATTCGTTAGCTAGGGGTTGAAATCAAATCGTGAGTATTAGATTTCATTCTGGTGGTCTACTCTCGGAACTTCAATTAAGCCAAAACCGAAAGCACCGGTTGGACCAGGGCTCTCAAGGTTGGCGCGAGACGTTCAGCCTCAACCAGAGCACGAGTTACGGACCTGCGAAATGTTGCGAGCTAATGCAAAGCGCGTTTCGGACTAAGTTTGAGGTCCAAAGTTTATTGCAGATTCCTTCATGATTTGATCCTCTATTCACCGGACCTGAAACTCGTGCACTAATGAGCGGGATCCCACATCCTGGAACCAGGTCACATGTTCTGACACCATGTCGAATTCGATATGGTACTTGCCCGGATTACTCGGCGCACGGGCAGTCAGTTGAACCGTGACCGCCTCCTGTGGCTTTACGTCCCGGTCTATACCTGCTCCTGCGTAATTCCACTCAATGTCAAACGTCTCGGAGGACAGGTGAGCGCCGAGCCAGACGAAACCGGCTTCATCAGAATCGCCTTTGCGCGCCAGCCACTTGGCAAATCCGACGTTTTCCACTCTAACCTGAAAAACCAGTTCCTCCCCCGGTGAACAGACCGCGGGTCCGCTGACCACCGCGATCCGCGCATTCAACCCGCGCGGCGTGCGACTATCCAACAACGTCTGGTTCTTATGGCACGTCAACACGGCCCGCCGCCCTTCATTGTGTACGAGATCCACATTGGCGAAACCAACGTCCAGCAACATCGCCTTCAGACATTCACCCGTGGTTAAGAACCAATTAGCGTGATTCTCATTGCGCGGTTTCCAGGACTGTTCCACGTAACCCAACAGGTGGACCTTTTCATGCAGACTACCCCATTCGAACGACACATCCTTCGCCACGCTATCTTGGGGCAAGACCGAAGAGTCGACGATGAGCAATTCATTGGTGACAGCGAACAGAATCTCCATCGCCAGCAGCAGGTGCTTGCAATGGTACAGGAGCCCCAGCGCCAGCGTGACATCGAACGTCCCTACTGTCGCCGGGCTGACGTCGTAGATGTTCATTTGCTGGTACTGAATATCCAGGCTGAGAACCCGTTTCACGAACTCCGCTTGCATGATTTCGTGGCGCTGTGCATCTATTCCCAGCACCCGGGCCGCATTCCGGCGCTTGGCTTCAATAGCAAAAAAGCCCGCGTTGCAGCCAACGTCGAGCACACTCTTGCCGGAGAGATCAGCCGGAAGGCAGTTGCTAAGCACTTGCCACCGATCCTGCGGATGGTCGATCGGTTCGCCCATGACGCTGCTCGTCTTGGTTCGAATACCATCACCGAGATCGATGCAGTGCCACCATGGATCGAGCTTTTGAATCGATTCCACAATTGAGGTCTTGTCGAGCATG
>DASTTS010000027.1:0-5226 GCA_035760085.1 Pyrinomonadaceae bacterium | reverse complement strand
GGCGGCACGTCGCTGGCTTTGGCCGAGATCTCTTTCGGCGGGAGTCGACTTTCATCAACGCTGGCGACCAACTCCTTACGAACGTCGACGTTCTGCTCGACCTTCTGCGGCTTGGCTTCCTGTTGTTTTTCGGGTTCTTTCTGCTGTTGCGGCACAGGCACGGGAGCAACGAGCGTGGTCAGCTCAAGCTCCATATCGCCGAGACGGGCGTCGTACCAGTAAATACCGGCAACAAAGAACGTCACAAGCAGCACACCGTAGATTAAAGCGGTGACACCGATGAATGAGCCTTTTCGCGTGATATCGCCTTTGTGCGAACTGGACTCAACAAGATTATCGAACATAATTCTCCTCCGACTCCGGCGCCAAATGGATCAGGGGTTACGAAAGTTTAAGCAGTAATTGCATCGCAACTGTCGATTTAAAATACCGCTTACGTTCCGTCAGTAATGAAGGGGATAGCAGCAGCTCCTGCGATATTGAGCACACCGAATTTAGATTTGGAAAGCCGCTGCGCGAGACATCTCGCCGGCCCGCTCAACACACCACCGCCGCGCCCAACATACTTGCTTTCACACACACTGCGGCGTCGACACTTGATATATTAAATTGGCCAGCAACGGTCGCAGTCTAGTCCGCATAGTGTTTCAAAGTCAAGCGGTAACCCCAAAAGAGCGGTGTCTTAAATTGAAGGATTTTCTCTGCGTCCTCGGCGTATCTCAGTGTTCTCTGCGTTAACGGCAACTCAAACGCAGAGGGCGCAGAGATACGCCGAGAACCGCAGAGAAGATTTTCAAATTAAGACACCCACCCCAAAGCCTATGGCTTATGAAAACAACTACCGCTTAGGACACCGGTTGGGGCCAATTTGTTCCGTCTGGGTCGATCCGTGTCACCCGTGGTTGAATTAGTGCAGTGGTTTCGAAGCATTCTTTAGACCCTGCTTCGCACCTCGCGCTGCCGGTTTCACCACTCTTGGTTGATTAAAAGCTAATGCCGCTTCACGATTCGCTGCCTCGATACGCTGCTCCCACCAGACCATGATGGGGCTCGCGATCGCGATCGACGAATACGTTCCAAACACGACGCCGATAAACAGCGCGAGCGAAAATGCCCGCAGCACGTCGCCACCAAACAACACGAGCGCCAGCACCGATAGAAACACGAGACCATTCGTGATGACGGTGCGAGAAAGCGTCTGGTTGATCGAGTCGTTGGTGATCTTGTAAAGCGAGTCGCGCCGGTGGAGTTTGCGATTTTCACGAATACGATCGAACACCACGATCGTGTCGTTTACCGAAAATCCGACGAGTGTCAGCAGCGCCGCAATCACGTTGAGACTGACTTCAATCTGGAAGATCGAGAAGAAACCGAGCGTCACGAGCACGTCGTGAAACACAGCGATAACAGCAGCCGCGCCGTAAGTCCACTCAAATCGCGCCGCAATATAGATAAGAATTCCGACAAGGGCCGCAAGAGTAACAGCGATGGCCTTATTTCTTAGCTGCGCTCCGGCGATCGCTCCGACCGCATCCGTTCCGACTATCTTGTAAGACGCGTTCGGATCTGCCTCCAGCTCGGTCTTCGCTTCCGCTTCCCGGCCAAATTCGTTCAGGGCTTCGCGCACACGCACGCGGCCGTCCTGGCCTTCACCCTCGAGCGGCACTTTGATCAGTACTGTGTCAGGACGATCAGTTACGGGCTGCACAACCGCATCGTTAATACCTTTGTTCACAAGCGCGGCGCGAATCTGATCGTCATTTGGGCGCTGCTTGAAGCGAGCGGTTACTACCGTTCCGCCTTTGAAATCAACGCCGAGATTGAACGCCTGTCGACCCGTAGCCTGCCGAACAATAGCCGATCCCAAACCCAACAGCATGAGTAGCACGGAAATGCCGATAAACCACCGGCGATTACCCATCCAGTCAATATTTATATCGTGAAGAATTTGAAACATGATGACTCTCTAGATACTCAACGACTCCATTTTCCTGCGCGACAGCAACCAGATAAAGATCGTGCGCGAAACATAGACTGCCGAGAACAAGTTAACGAGCAGTCCGATAACGAGCGTGACCGCAAACCCGCGAATGGGCCCGGTGCCGAACACGAAGAGAAACAGAGACGAAATGATCGTAGTTACGTGAGTATCGATAATGGTAATGAAAGCGCGATTAAAACCGAGATCGACGGAGGACGGAATCGTCTTCCCTGAGCGCAACTCTTCACGAATACGCTCAAAGATCAGCACGTTCGAGTCGACCGCCATACCGATGGTAAGAATGATGCCGGCGATGCCGGGAAGCGTCAGCGTCGCGCCAAACACGATCAATCCGGCCAGCATCAGGATCATGTTCAGAATCAACGCGACCACCGCGTTGACGCCGGAGCCGCGATAGTAAAAGAGCATGAAGACTACGACGAGCCCGAGACCGACGAGTGATGCTCTGACGCCCGCTCTAATCGAATCCGCACCAAGGCTTGGTCCAACCGTGCGCTCTTCGAGATATTCAATCGGAGCCGGCAACGCGCCGGAACGCAAGGTCAGGGCTAAGTCTTCCGCCGATTGTTTCGTAAACCGTCCGGTAATCTGTCCGGAATCGAAGATCTGCGAGCGGATGAAGGCGATTGACTTAACTTCGCCGTTGAGCACGACGCCCATGTACTCATTGATGTGGGATCCCGTCCACGCGCCAAACTTGTCGGCGCCTGTCTTTTTGAGCGAGAAATTGATCTCGAAGTCGTCAGCACGGCCGCCCTGGGCGGGAATCGCGCTGGCATTTCTCAGCTCGCTGCCGTCGATGATCGCAGGAATTTCGACCACTACCCAGCGTTTTTGCGGTTGCTGGCTTGGATCCGCCGTCCTCTCGATGCGCTCGCTATACGGCAAAACCTTCCGATTCGGTGGAACCGTGCCGCCGCTGTTGAGCGAAGCGATTGCCTCTGCTTCAGTTGCGTAAGTCGTCGCGGGAGCCGGGTTTGGTGGACTGATCACGTGCACCAGCTCGAGTCGTGACTCGCCCTTAAGAATCTCCTTCACGCGCTCCGGATCCTGAACGCCGGGCATCTGCAAGAGAATCTGGTGCGACGTCTGAGAACCGTGCGTTTGGAGCGTTGGCTCGGCGATTCCGAGGGCGTTGATGCGGCTGTCGATGATGTTGAGCGCCTGCGTCGTGGCGTTATCGGCGAGAACTCTTTCCGCAGTCGTGGTCATGGTCCAGGTAAGCGTGTCGCCTGAAGCCGAGTAACTCCAAACTGAAGTGTCTCCGAGCTCAACTTTCTTTTCGACCGCTTCTTTGGCTTCGTTGACCTTGGAACCGTCGGCAAGCTGAAGGACTACACGATAGTTACCGGGACTCGTGTCCGCGCGACCGCCTTTGGGTTCAAATCCGGCGTCTTTTGCCGCGTTCTGGGCCGCAACGTAGTCTTCTTCGGTCAGCCGTCGCAGGAATTCCTCGGTTTTCACTCGCATCACGAGATGCGAGCCGCCCTGTAGGTCGAGTCCGAGATGGATGTTATGAGCAAGATTTTGCTTGATTCCCGACCAGGAGAAGTCCTTTAAAGTTGGACGATGGCGCGGACCAATTACGAGATAAAGGCCCCCGATAGTAACGATAGCGATGATTATTACGCGGGTGAGAAGGTTCTTTTTCTTCATTGCAGAAATTTAGCGCTCGCTTTACGCACCCTTTTCAGGCTCGCGATCAAGATCCGCGATTGCTGAGCGAGCTATTTCAATAATTGACTTGTCGGCGCTGCGGATCAGAAAACTCGAGTCTTTGATGGAGGTTATGATTCCGATGATGCCGCCGTTAGTGATCACACGATCGCCAATCTTCAGACTGGAGATCGTTTCCTGAAGTTGTCTTTGTCGTTTCTGCTGCGGTCTTACCAATAGGAAGTAGAAGATAACGATTATCAGGAGCAGTGGCAGGAGCCCGGAAAGTCCACCGAGACCACCCTGAAAGAATATTAGTAAAGTAGGCATTGTTGTTTAGAAGATTTGACCGTGAATTTCCCAGGTGAACAAACAGAAACGGCCAGCTCGCGAACCACTATTCACCATTCGCACCCAGCCGCTCGGTGAACTCACGCCGAAATTTTGGGAAATCGCCAGACCGGATAGATTGCCTCACGCCTCGCATGGTGTCAAGGAAGAAGGCCAGATTATGGTGGGTTAGGAGCATACTCGCAAGCATTTCGCCCGCTATATATAAATGACGGAGATAGGCCCGCGAGTGTCGCCGGCAGACGGAACAGCGACACGATTCGTCGAGCGGGCGCTGGTCGTTTATCCATTTAGCATTTTTGATATTCAACTTGCCGCGCGATGTGAATGCCTGGCCCGTGCGGCCGTTGCGTGTCGGCAAAACGCAGTCGAACATGTCGACACCGCGCGCGACGGCCTCGACGAGATCTTCCGGCGTGCCGACGCCCATCAGGTACCGCGGCGCATCTCCTGGCATTCGTGGGGCGATGTCTTCTATTACTTCAAACATCACCGACTTCTCTTCTCCGACACTCAAGCCGCCGATGGCGTAGCCGTCGAAGCCGACCTCAACGGTCTGTTCGAGACTGATCCGCCGCAGATCCAGATGTCCGGCGCCCTGGATGATGCCAAACAGCGCCTGCCGTCCGCTCAGACCTTCGACTTCGCGACGGCCGGTGTCCGCGCCGCCGGATTGCAATTGATCGAAGGCTGTTTTTGAGCGTTTTGCCCAGCGAGCGGTGAGATTCATGCTGCGCTCGGTTTCTTCTTGGCTAGCTTCACCGGGCGCGCACTCGTCGAAAACCATCACGATGTCAGACCCGAGCGCGGCCTGTACTTCCATCGAGATCTCAGGGGACAGAAAACGGAGCGAACCGTCGACGTGAGAACGAAACTGCGTGCCTTCTTCGGAGATCTTGCGGAGCGCGCCAAGACTCCAGACCTGAAATCCCCCGGAATCCGTTAACAAGGCGCGGTCCCAACTGGTGAAGCGATGCAGGCCACCGGCAGACTTGATGACGTCGATGCCTGGTCGTAGCCAGAGGTGATACGTGTTGCCGAGGATGATCTTCGCGTCGAGATCTTCGGACTCGAGTGCTTCAAAGCGAATCCCTTTGACAGTGCCTGCGGTACCGACCGGCATGAAGACTGGCGTCTCAATCACACCGCGGCGCGTCATCAACACACCCGCACGTGCCTCACCGGCTGTGGCCTGGATCTCGAATTTAATCGGAGGT
>DASTTS010000026.1:0-23497 GCA_035760085.1 Pyrinomonadaceae bacterium | reverse complement strand
TCTTCGGGAATCGGTGGAGTTGTCTGTCGACGACTACGAAGAAGTCCGAGCAGCAGAAGCAGAATGATCAGTCCAAAGCCGCCGACGTAGATCAGCGTGAGCAGCGCCGGCGTTCGTTCCGGGACGTGCGGAGTGGGAAGGGGAGAAGGCGTGGGAGTTTGTAGGAGAAGTAGAAGAAATGTGACCAGGTTCATCCAGTTCGCTACTCACTTTTACGCAGTCGTACTTCTACATCTCCAAAGCCTACTACATCACCATCTTCAACCAATCTGGATTCGCCGTATGAGATGCGTCGCCCGTTGAGATAGGTGCCGTTGGTCGAGCCTGTGTCGGCGACGAGGAGTGTGCCTTCGGTAGTCATCAAGAGTGCTGCATGGATCTTTGAGACGCTCGAATCGTTCAGAGTTAAGTCGTTGTCGGAGGCACGCCCGACGTTGAGTCTCCTGCCACCAGGCTTAAATATTAATGGTATCTCGCGCGTGCCGTTTGGCATCGTAACGCGCGCTGTCACCTGGATGTCAGGCATCGGCGGCGCGGCGCCGGGAATCGGCACACCGGTCCTGGCCGCGCGCATCTCTTCGTCCTGTCGTCTGAGATCTTCTTCAAACTCGCCGAAGTTTGGATCGACCGAGATTCCGGTCGTGAAGATGTCGACTTCAGCTTCGACGTCGACAGGCGCGAGTGTGCGATAACGATGATCGTTGATGTGATCGATCGCGGCGGCGAGTACTTCGTTTTTCAGATCGTAAAGAATCTCAGGTGGCGCTTCGGAGTGCGTGCCCCACTCGACCTTCAGCACCAGGTGGTGTGGCGCGATTCGTCCTTTATTCCCCTCATCGCGGACGCGCTCATCAATCAAGCGTTTCATGCGCTCGATGAGTTTGGAAGTGGTGAGCCCGCTGCGGGGGTCGACGGTGCGGCCGAGCCTGCGGTCGACGACGCTGCCCATTCCTTCAAGGACGCGACGCAGGAGGCGTTCGGGTAATGCTTCCTCGCGCTTCTTTTTTACAGACTGCTCATCTTTGAGCTTAGCTGTGGAATCTTCAGCATCAGTCATGAGTAGCAATACGAGTTTTCTCGTTAGCGGTTCGTATTCTAGCTTATTTCTCACGCAAAGGCGCAAAGACGCAAAGAACCGCAAAGGAGTTTAACCGTCTTTGCGTCTTCCTTTGCGCCTTTGCGCCTTTGCGTGAGAAATCTTCCTAGAAAGTCAGCTTGACTGAGAACCGCATTGCGCGTGGCCCGCCGAAACTGTAGAAGGACGGAAAGCCACCACCGGTGAGGCTTCTGCCACTCATCGACGCTGACTGCCCGAAGAGTGGGCTTCCCAAAACGAGATCGTTCCCCATTGGATCTTCGAAGTTCGGATGATTGAACAGATTGAACGCGTCTGCCTGGAACTGCAATCCAACCATCTCACTCAAGTTGAACTTCCGTCGCAGCGCCATATCAACCTGATAAAGCGGAAAACCTCGCTGGCTGAAATCCTGCTCGAGGTATGCGACGCCGAATGACGTCGGTGTCATCGATACGAATCTCAAAGGTCTGGCCGAGCGAGCGTTGAAGATCGAGTCCACCGCCCAGTTGCGAACGATCTTGTTACCGATGCCGGTTCGGAGCAGCGTGGGCAATCCGTATGTAGCAAATCCGGTGAGTTGATGCCGGACGTCGAAGTCAGATGGCCTGAGATCGAATCCCGTCATTATCACGCGGCGCGCGGAATCGTCTGTCACGTTGTCCTTCGAGCGCGAAAACGTGTAGGAAACGAGCGCTCCAAATTGGTCTGTCACCCGACGTTCAAACTTCAGTTGGAGCGAGTTGTAATCAGACTTGCCTCGATTCGTCGTGACACGCAGGAAACTGAAATCCGGGTTCTGGTCCAGGAGAGTTTCCGTATGCAAGAGTCTCTTTCCTGACGAGCCGAGGTAAGCCGCAGAGATCACATGTTGTCCCAGGCTCTGTTGGAGCGACACATTCCAGTTGATGACGTAAGGCGTCTTCAATCCCGGATCAAAAGCCAGCAACGGTAGATCGCTGCTGTTTGTGTTTGGATTGAAGAAGATTGTGAATGGCGTGTTGAATTGGGAACCGCCTGAGACATACGGAATCGAGCTCGCGAAGATGTCGCCGGAGCGATCCTGGCCCAGGTCGTAGGCGATGCCGGCGCCGCCACGCACTACCATCTCGCCCCATGATTTATCGTAGATCTGGTAAACAACTCCGGCACGTGGTGCGAAATTGAGAAACCGCGTCTTCCAAAGCGAGCTGCCGGACTCTGCGAGCTTCAGCGTAGTGGGATCGTTGACTTGATCGACAGCAAACGCTTGCCCGTCAGTCGAAGGCGGGGGTGCGAGCTCCCAACGCACGCCGTAGTTCAGCGTCAGTCGCGGAGTCGTTCTCCACTCATCCTGCGCAAACAGCGACAGGTTATGAAATACGGGATTCTGCGGATCGCCGAAGCGCAAAAGATTAACGCGCGTTGCGATACCTGCGGTTGCCGGATCGATTCCGTCGAAGAGCGCGTTGAGCTCCGAGGCTCGCAGATCGATCGAAGGGGAGAGTCGACGGTAATCACCACCGTACTTCAGCGTGTGAGCCCCTCGAACATTTACAACTGAGCCCACAACGTTGAACTGCCGTTGCAGGTTCGACTGCTCGTCGCCAAGCATCCAGCCGGCATTTCGTGAATTCAGATCGAAGCTGAAGGCCGAAGCCGGGAATGGTCCAGCGGGTACAACTGCGCCGCCAAAGTCGTCTAACAGGTAAGAGCCGTTAACACGCGAGCGGCTGTAGTTCGCACGGAAATCCAGAATGGTCGTTGTTGAAAGCGTGTGAGTCATTGATCCGGTGATCGCCTGTGAGCGATTCTGAATGCGATTCAACGTATTGAGTGAAAAACCGTTTGGACCACGTAACGTCGCATCAGAATCGGCGAAGCTATAACGTCCATGCAACAGCGTTTTTGCATTGAACGAATTATCCAGGTTGAAACTGCCGACGTCATGGCGCGCCGGATTTGCAAAACTCGCTGCAAACTCTGCGAACCCATCAGGCCGCGATGCACCATTCGGAACGGGAAAGACGTCCAAAAACGGTCGCATACCGGCTGTAGCGCCGGCCCGTGAAGCGAGGGAAGGCACGTCAGTGATGCCGACCATCGGCTGCCGCAAACGCATTCCTTCGTACGACGCAAAGAAGAACGTCTTGTCTCTCGCGATTGGACCACCAAACGTGCCGCCAAAAAAGTTCAATCTCTTCGGAGGTTGTTTGAGCGCCCGACTGTTGGCGAACCAGTCGCTCGCATCAAGCGCGTCGTTGCCGAAAAAGTGGAATAGAGAACCGTGAAACGCATTCGTTCCGCTATGCGTTACGACGTTCACCTGCGCCCCCGCAACACGACCGTATTCTGCATCGACGGAAGATGAACGAATGGTAACTTCCTGAGTCGCGCCGAGGGCCGAGAGGCCGTTTGCACCGCCACTAGCTGTCAATGCAGGCATGTTGCCTGATGCGGATGCGCCGGGGCTTTCACCGCCCGCAGCGATGCCGAAGTTTGCGCTAACTCCGTCAATGTTGAATTCGTTTGAGCTCGAACGCTGTCCGTTGACCGAAACCCCCGTGGAGTTTGGAGCTCCAATCGTGCCAGGCGTTAACGTAATGAGGCCGGTAAAGCTCCGCCCCTGAAGCGGCAACTGCTGAGCTTCGCGGGAGGAGACGCAGTTTTGAGTGCTGACGGTACCTTGAGCAGTACCGCTTGCACTGCCGGTGAGGACACAAACGGTATACAAGCGGCCTGACGCGGCCGCTTCCAATGCTTCAACCGGCACGTTGACTCTTACAGGATCTTCTCCGCCGGTGGAAACTATCTCGTCGATCGCGACGAACGACGTGTACTGCGTCATCAATCTAAAATCGAGACCAAGCCGCACGATCTCCTCGCGTTTTTTATTTCCCGGGCTCGTGAGCTCCCCAGCCATCAGCTCATCGATCTTGCGGCGGCCCCATAAGGTCGCGAGCACATCATGATCAGCTTTGACCGCCGGCAGCTCGACCGGAATGTCGCGCACGAAGTCCTGCCCCGCCATCTTTCCTCTTAAATGAATACTTCCTTGCGCACTGCCGTTGTAACGACCGGAGAAAATCAAAGGCTTGACGCCAAAAAGATCCGGAATGCGTTTCGGATAGATGTCTGTGACAGGCAGGCTGGACCAATCGATCGAGATGTCAGTCAACAAAGGATTGCGAATGCGTTCATTGAACCGGCGTGCGACGGAAGACGTGTCACCTACTTCAGAAATGTAATCAACTTCGCCGCGCCCGTATTCAGCCATCTTGTCGAGCAGGTAACGATTTGGAGAGCTGCCGAAACCCATCGCAAACACGCGCGCATTCGAATACTTTTTCACCTCGGCCAGGATTTGCTGATCATCGCCAACCTGGCCGTCAGTCATAAAGCAAACGATGCGGATGTGGTGCTGAGACAATGTAGGTTTCAGGGCGGCTTTGACGGCCTTCATCATTTCCGTGCCGCCGTCGCCGTTGCCGTACCCGTAAAGAAACTGCTTCGCCTTTTCCAGGTTTTCAGGAGTGGCGGGAACTGGTTCCGGGAAGAGGAAACTGGTATCGCCGGAGAAAGTGATCAGGTTGAACGTGTCGTGCGGGTAGAGATTGTTGAGGGCCAGTTCCGCAGTTTCTACTGCTTTGACGAGCGGAAAGCCACTCATTGAGCCGGAGGTGTCGAGTACGAAGACCAACTCTTTCGGCATCACGTCTTCAGCGGCAACGCGCTGGGGTGGCTGTAAGATGAGAGTGAAGAAGCCACCCCGTTCGGAGCGATGGGTAAGGACGGCATCGTTGATAGTGTCGCCGGCGACACGATAGGTCAGTAGAAAATCTTTATTTGGAATGGTGGCGCGATCTTTCAGACGCACGACAGCGCGTCTTTCGTTAACCTGTTGCACTTCAGTTTCGTGCGACTCGGAGTTAACGCCGACGATCGGCACACCAGCATCCAAATCGATTTCGAGAGAAACATCGTGACCGGCACGCATTCCTGCGGGCGCGTAGGCGGGGGAAATTTGGGAGGCATCTGATTCCTGACTGGCATCGGCGGCGGGGACGTAACGTGGAGCAACAACCATCGGGAACGACCACTCGTATGAGCCATCTTCATACTTCAACGTTTCGACGTAGCTGATGATGATGCGAATGCGTTGACCGGGCAGGATGTTTGCAACTTGCTGTATGAAGATGTTTGGTCGTTCCTGGTTAAGAAGGCTTGCGATCTTTCCGATTTGTTTAGCGGCGACGTAAGCTTCCTGCGCTTCTTCACGGCGCATGATCTTCCCCTTAACAATGCGATCACCGATCAGCATCGTGAGATCGTCAACAGCGGCGGCTTGCGGGAGTGGAAACTTATAGACCGCTTCGATCTTTCGATCCGCAGTGTTCTCGAAGTCCTGTGTGACAGTGACGCGTGAAAGAAAACCACTCACCGCAGCCTTCACTTCCGTGTGCTTCAAAGGACAATCAGCAGGCTTACCGTCTTTATCGATGAACTGCAGACTTCCGGCGTCAGGGACCGCTTCGGTTTGGGCCGCGGCGACAGTTTCGTCGCGCAGCACGGTGGAGATCATAAAGACGACGGCAAGGGAAAGAGCAGTTAATACAATCCATTTAAGAATTGATCTGCGGCGCATTGTCTTATCCTTATCCGCGGACACACATCGCCGTCGTGCTAGCGCACAGCAAGCGTGCCGCTGCCCAGGTGATCGCTGGTTGTGTTTTAGTTGAGACCGAGAAACGTGGCCTCAGATATCTTTGGACCATGCGGGGGAGACCGCGCGAGGAACCTACTCTGTGGCTAACGCTATTGATGCATATTTTCGTAGGTTGGTAGCCTGAGCGGCGAAAACTTTCTAACAAAACCTTGCCGTTCGCGATCGCGATCAATTACATTAACTGCATCACGCCCCGTGACCTCACGTCACTTCGGACAGTGGAGGTCGTTTAATGCTGCAACAGCTTTGGGATAATTTCATCATGCTGATCCCCGTGTTTTTCCTGCTCACAATGATTTTCGGAGCAGGCGTTTATATCGGCCGCGTCAGCAAGAAAGACAGTTAACGCAGATCTGTGCTGATCGTTTTGTGATTCCGTATAATCTGTGGCTAATGAAGAGATCAGGAATAGCGGATCTTCCTCTACACGGTGGACGTGTTCCGCCGTGGCTCGCCGAGCGCATGACAAAGCTCGGCACCGCGATCACTGAAACCATCGTTCGCGACTACGGCACCTCAGCGTTCCTCTCACGCCTAAGCGATCCATTCTGGTTTCAGGCGTTCGGTGCAGTGATGGGAATGGACTGGCACTCCTCCGGCATCACGACTTCCGTAATGGGTGCACTCAAACGCGGTCTCGCACCACGCGCAAACGAGCTCGGTCTTTATGTCTGCGGCGGCCGCGGCCGCTTCTCGCGCAACACACCCAGCGAGCTGCGCGCACTTGCAGACAAGCGCGGCTTCGACGCCGACGCTCTAGTGCGTACAAGCCGTCTCACCGCCCGCATCGACAACAACGCGATCGCCGACGGCTTTCAGATCTACCTGCACAGTTTTGTGGTCACGTCTGAAGGCGAGTGGGCTGTAGTGCAACAAGGCCTGAACGATCAAAACGGTCTCGCGCGGCGCTATCACTGGCACTCCGCTTCGGTTCGCGATTTCGTCGCCGATCCGCACACCGCCATCTTCGGCGAGAACCAGGGCACTATCATGAACCTCGTCGATGTGAAAGCTGATCGCGCACAAACCGCACTGCTCGAGATCGCAAACGAGCGTCCTGAAAAGACGATCACGGCCGCACGACACCTGCGCCTGCCGGCGCATCACGATGTACGAGAGAAAGACGTCGATCTGAAGCGACTTGGTGCAGTGCTCGCCGTCGCGTATGACAAAGGCTTACAGGACTTCACCGAGCTATTGCTACTCGAAAAGCTCGGCCCACGTACACTGCAATCGCTCGCCCTCGTGGCGGAAGTAGTGCACGGCGCGCCGAGCCGCTTTAGCGATCCGGCACGTTTTGCTTTCGCACACGGCGGAAAAGACGGTCATCCGCATCCAGTCCCGCTAAAAACTTATGACGAATCATTGGGTTTTTTGCGCAAGTCACTCGATGCGGCGAAAGTTGGTCATTCAGAGAAACTGGATGGATTCCGCCGTCTCGATCGTTTTGTCCGCATGGTAGAAACACAGCGTGAACCCGGCGTGGATCTCGACGCCCTCATCCGTCACGAAAATGCAATATCGCCTTCATTGAACGGAAGAACAGTGTTTGACGACCGGCGCCGCCGTGCTGCGAACCCGCGACAGGGCTCTTTGTTCTAATTTAACGACACCCTTCAATTTCGGCTTCTGTTTTGCTAACCTTTTTGGACCCCCACCACATTGCCCCGACATTTAAGACGTTGCTGGAATGTGCCTGTGTGCATTCCCATTGAGTATTGAAGGAGCAAAAAACTATGAGCTTTAAGAAATTTCACCCGTTAGCGGTGGGCTGTGTTCTAGCCGTCTTGATTTCGGTGGCGCCCGCTGCTTTCGGGCAAGAAACGACCACAACAAACACGCAGGCGACGCGTGAACGAAGCTTGAACGCGCGTTCAGTGCCCGCCGGAGCCAAGATGAAGTTTAGAGGCGTCGTGATCAGCCGCGATGCCGACATTTTTACGATTCGAGACCGCACACGGCAAGACTACCAGGTCCTGATTACTGACAATACCAGCATTAAAACCCACGGCGGTTTCCTTCGTTCCGGCAAGAAGTACCCGGTTACAGATATCCTGCGAGGCTTGATTGTCGAAGTGGAAGGAAAGGGTGATGCGCAGGGCCAGCTCGTGGCCGACAAGATTCGTTTTAACGAGTCAGACATGCGCGCTGCAATTACATCAGACACCCGCGTGGGTCCGGTTGAAGCAAACATGGAACGCGTGGCTGGTCAAATGGATGAGCTCTACGCAGTTGCAGCGGAAGCGCGTGCCGAAGTGAAGGCGGTTAATGAACGTGTTTCCGCACTCGATGACTACGACGTGCAGGAGACGGTTGCCGTCACTTTCCGTGTGAACAGTGCCGTCCTTTCGCCGGAAGCCAAGCAGAAGCTGGATGAACTCGCCTCGAAAACAACCAGTGCAAGAGCGTTCATGATCGAAGTTGCGGGGCACACGGACTCTACCGGCAGTGACGCCAAGAATTTCAGATTGAGCCGTGCTCGTGCGGATGCGGTGGTGCAGTATCTGGCTGTTCAGCACAAGATTCCGCTACGCCGGTTTGTCACCCCGATGGGTTATGGCAAGACCGAATCGGTCGCCGATAACGCGACTCGTGAAGGCCGCGAGCAGAATCGGCGCGTTGAAGTGAAGATGATTATCAACCGTGGTTTGAGTCAATCGTCGACCCCGGCCCCGACCCGACCGTAAGTCGAACACGGCAAACATACAGCACGAGAGGCACAAAGCACGTTTTCCAGTGTTTTGCGCCTTTTGTGCTTTTTTGTGTCCCCTACACGGTTTAGTTGTCACAAACCCCGTTTCGTCTAAAAATTTCCCCACTAAGACGCAGCATTTTCGTAATTGGTAAGTATTTACTTACCCCTTTTCGTGGCCCCGCGTTTGCTAAAGAGAGAAACATGACTAACTCTGAGGTCTTCCCAATTGTGCACGGTGGCTTCACGGCCACACAGAAACCTGAACCGGCGCCAAACTCCGATCTCGCCCTGGCAATCGCGGCTGGAAAAGGCGACATGGCGGCGTTTGAAAAGCTTTACGAACGCCACAACAGGCGCGTGTACTCGTTGTGCCTGCGAATGACGCAGAATGCCGCTGAGGCTGAAGATCTTGCCCAGGAAGCATTCATACAGTTATTCCGCAAGATCGGCAGTTTTAGAGGCGACTCGGCTTTCACGACCTGGCTGCACCGGCTGACGGTCAATCAGTGTCTGATGCACTTCCGGAAGCGGAGTGTGAAGCTGGAGCGAACCACGGAAGAAGGCGACACTCCGGTTCAAATTGTCAGCGGAACTGAAAATCCAAACGCGATGCCGGTAATGGACCGGATCGCACTCGATAACGCGTTAACACAACTGCCGCCAGGATATCGGACAGTATTTGTACTGCATGATGTCGAGGGTCACGAGCACGAAGAGATCGCACGGATGCTCGGCGTGGCGGTCGGTACATCCAAATCCCAGCTTCATAAAGCGCGTATGAAGCTGCGCAAGATTCTCAAGGCTCGCATCGAGCCCGGCAAGAATTAGCCACAAAAGGCACAAAAGAAAAAAGCCTAAGAGCTGACGGGTTCTTAGGCTTTTTCTTTTGTGCTTTTTGTGCCGTTTGTGGCTAAAATCCGTGAAACTGAAAACGGAGCCAAACAATGAGCGAACGCAGCGTCACCTTCTATCGCTGGGATGAGATGCCAAAGGAAAAAGTGTCTGAGGAATTTGATCGCCGCCTGATAACCGGCGACCGAATGATGCTGGCCCATGTCTACCTGAAGAAAGGCGCGATCGTCCCCCGACATTTTCACGAGAACGAACAGATTACTTACATTCTCGAAGGCGGCCTGCGTTTCTGGATCGGCGAAGACGAAGCACAGGTGATCGACGTGATGGCCGGCGAAGTTTTACACATTCCTTCCCACGTCCAACACAAAGCGGAAGCACTCGAAGATACGCTTGACGTCGACATCTTCAGTCCGCCACGGCAGGACTGGCTCGACAAAACCGACGACTATCTCAGGCAGAAATAGCCGTATGGACCTCGGACTCAAAGACAAAGTTGCTCTCGTGGCTGCCAGCAGCCAGGGGCTTGGTCGCGCGGTTGCTGAAGAACTCGCGGCTGAGGGCGCGTCGCTCGTGCTCTGCGCGCGCGACGCGCCAATTCTCGATCAAACCGCAGCCGCGATCGCGGAGCGTAGTAATACGCGCGTGCTCGCGGTGCCTGCGGACGTCACTAATACAAACGACATCAAGCGATTGGTTGACGCTGGTATCGAGAGGTTCGGGCACATCGACATTCTCGTGACGAACGCTGGTGGACCACCCGCCGGACGTTTTGATCAGTTAACTCGTGAGCAGTGGGAACAGGCAATACGGTTGACTTTGCTGAGCGCTGTCGAGCTGACACGTCAGGTTTTGCCCGGAATGAAAGAAAGACGCTGGGGACGCATACTCAACATCACCTCGATCGCTGTCAAACAGCCAGTTGAGAACCTGCTGTTGTCGAACAGTCTCCGGGCAGGCTTAACAGGGTTTGCGCGCACGCTTGCGAATGAAGTCGCGGCGGACGGGATTACAGTCAACAACGTCCTGCCCGGTTACACGCGCACGGACCGGCTCGATGAGCTGGCTGAGATGATGGCAGCGAAGCAGGGAATTAGCCCAAATGAGTTCAGAGGGAAGTGGGAAAAAGAAATCCCGATGGGCCGACTTGGTGAGCCGCGCGAGTTTGCGGCAGTGGTCGCGTTCCTCGCCTCTGAGCGCGCCAGTTATGTAACGGGCACCTCGATACAAGTTGACGGCGGCTGGATCAAGTCACTACTCTAACCGTCATGATTAAATCAATCCGTGGTAGCACCATCTGATAACTCGATAGAGACGCCTTCGACCGGCTCATCGAGCCTTACCGGCGAAGGGGTGATCATCGACATTGGGACGGGAGACGGTCGCTTTGTGTACCAGTCTGCGCGCCGGAACCCGAACAAGTTTTACATCGGCATCGATCCCAACACTCGCCCGCTCGAGAAAATCTCGGAAAAGATTCATCGGAAGCCAGCGAAAGGCGGCGCTCCTAACGTGCTGTTCATACAGTCGGCGGTTGAAGATCTGCCCGCGGAGCTGGATGGGGTTGCGAATGAGGTGCATGTGCACTTTCCGTGGGGCAGCTTGTTGCGTGCGGTGGCGACAGGCGATGTGGAAGTGATGAAGAACTTGCGGCGCGTGTGTGCTAAGGGAGCATTGCTCGAAGTCGTGATCGGGATCGATCCCGTGAGGGATAAAACGGAGATTGAGCGTTTGGGGATTAAGCCGGAGTTTATCGATGATGTGCTTGTTGAGAATTACAGAGCTGCGGGGTTTGAGATTGTAGAGCGTGGGATGGACGTATCTTCGAAATCATTGGATACGTCGTGGGCGAAAAGATTGCAGCGACCGATTACTTTCATTGTCGCGCGTGCGATCTGAGATAGTTTTTAGACAGGATTTCAAGATTTGCAGGATTGACAAGATTTAATCCTGTGAATCCTGCAAATCCTGTCATCCTGTCTAAAAACTCCTGTCATCCGCGGACGGCCCGAAGATCGCCGGCACCTTCTCGCCCATCAGTCGCAAGTAGACCGTCATCTGCCCGCGATGGTGCGACCAGTGACTGATCGTATCCTGGATCACCTCGGAACGTGGTCCTTCCCACACAACGTTTCCACGCGCGAGTAACTTCCAGTTTGTCGCCAGATGCTCATCCGTCGTCTTCTCGAGCGCACTGCGCGCCTCAGCGGCCGCTTCATCCAATGCTTTCAGTAAATCAGCTCGCGTTTCTTTCTGCGCTTTCTTCGTCCCCTGGCCCTCGGCGGGTGCGACGTCAAGATCGTCACGATTGATCTCCATCGTGATCCACGTCGGTATCGTCGCGACCATATCTGCAAGATAACCAAAGATCATCGACTTCTCGTGCGGCTTCCAGTCGTACTTTCCTTCAGGAACCTGCTCGAGTGCTTTGCGTGAACGTTCAACTTCGCGATCCAACTGCTCGCGGAAAAACTCGGTAAGTTTCATCTTCTAATTTTGCCTCCTGCAAAATATTAACCCAGCCGTGTATTATGACGCCCGTGTTCCTGCAATCGAACTTCGCGCAATCGTTTAATTCGCCATTTATTCGCATCATCGTCGTCATCATCGCGCTCGGGTTGCTTTACATCCTGTGGCGCGAAGTGCGGAAAATCCCCGCCAAGTTGATGGTCCTCATGGCGACGGCCTTCATCGACATGGTCGGCGTGTTGATGATCTTTCCACTCCTGCCATTTTACGTTAAGCAATTCGGTGGAAACGGCATCAACATTCTTGGATTTAACTTCGGCATCGGCATCATAGCCGGTTTCATTATCAGCTCTTTCACCGTCGCACAACTAATCAGCGCGCCGATGTGGGGACGCTTTTCGGATCGCGTGGGCCGCAGGCCCACATTGCTCATCGCGCTCACCGCGTCCGGCATCGCTTACCTGATCTTCGGCTTTGCTAATTCGCTGTTTCTACTCTTTCTATCGCGCGTCGTGCAGGGCGCCGGCGGTGGCACGGTGGGCGTCATTCAGGCGTACGTGGCTGACTCGACCGCGCCGCAGGACCGCACTCGTGCCCTCGGGTGGCTTTCAGCTACAACAAACCTCGGCGTAGCGCTTGGTCCGGTGTTGGGATCATTTGCTATCACGCTTGGAAAGCGCGACCTGATGCCTGGTCCAGCAACGTTTTATATGGGCAACGCCGGACCGGGCATCATTGCCGCCTTACTCTGCTTCATCAACATTGCCTTCGCCGCCCGTTATCTAACGGAGTCGCGTGACGCGAGTGAACACGCGCCCGTTGCAGGTGAGGTTAAACGAACTTCGCGCGAAGTACTCCTGCGCGTGGTTTCTCACTCGAAAGAGACTTCGTCACGACTGATCTGGATCTACGCCATCGCGATGGGCGCATACCAGGGCAGTTTCTCAGTTCTCGCACTCTTTCTTAACGCTCGTTTCCAGGTAACTGAACAGACGATCGGATATTTCTTCATGTACGTCGGATCGATCTCGGTCTTCACGCGCGTGTTGTTGCTGGGACGCATGGTCGACTGGCTCGGTGAGACAAAACTTTCGCGACTCGGACTTTCGCTGCTCGCACTCGGCGTGGTGGGAATGTCGCAATCGCACACGTTATGGATGCTCGGAATAGCCGTCGCTTTGATTCCGCTCGGAACAGCGTTCACGTTTCCGTGTGTGACTGCACTACTGTCGCGCGTGATCAGTCCGAGAGAGCGCGGGCTCTACATGGGAATGCAACAGACCTACGGCGGTGTCGCGCGTGCGATCGCGCCGCTCTTCTTTGGCTGGTCGTTTGATAAGCTCGGCGTGTCGTCGCCTTACCTGATCGCGTCCGCGTTTATCCTCGCGACGATCTTTCTGAGCCCACAGATCGTGCACGAAGCAAAGAAGCCGGCGCTGTCAAAGCAATCCACAGAGAATGCTTAGCCGGTGCTGCTATTCGTTGAGGTTATCGAGGCCCGTAAACTTCCAGCCCAGTTTCGTTTGCTCGAAGTGATAAATCACGACTTCGTTTCCAGCCGCGTCGGGACACGCCACACTGAAGCGCTTCGGGTTCTCAGGATCCATCTCGATCTTTGCTTTGCTGAAACAAGCCGCGGCGTCAGTTTGCTCGTTGAAGAGTTGACGATAGCGCCTGCTAAGCTGGGCCTTCGTCTTTATCGCAGGAATTCCGTATGACATCCCGATCGGAAACTTCGAAAGCCGCGCAATAGTTTCCACGTCGCGTTTGCTGACGGCAGTTTTGAAACTTTGAAAGAACGTCTCAGCCGATTCGGCTCCGGTGAGCAACAGGAGTAAAGAAAGGGTCGTTAGTGTTTTCATAGTGATACAATCCGCGGCTAATACTAAAACGAAAGGTACATTTTGGCGATGCTCAAAAGGTTCGTGATTGCTCTGATCTGCCTGTCGGTCGTTTTTGCTTTTTCCGGCTGTGCGAAGAAGGATGGTCCCACGAAGACGGCGAATTCAGCCGAGCCGGTTGAAGGAGTTGAGAAAGTGAAGCCTGCGCCCGGAACCGGAAACGTGCAGGGGAAAGTGCTTTACAACAACGCGCCGGTTGAAAATATCGAGGTGCGATTGTGCGAAACGTTCAGCCGCTTTCTTAGCGGTTGTGGCGGCAAGATCTACACGGCGAAAACTGATAAAGATGGCGATTTTGTAATCACGAATGTTCCGCCGAAAGAGTATGAGGGACTGACAGTACGCGTCTTCGACACTGATTCGTACGTGTTTGCGACGACGGGCATTGCGGGCATCGCGTCGGCGAAATACAACGTCGTGGCTGACAAGACGCTCTTCGTCCAGCCGACGCATTTGTTTAAGGGCGACTTGCAGGTGATTAATCCGAAGGCTGGATCGACTGTGAGCGGTCAGGATCTCGAGTTGAAGTGGCAGGACTATCCGGATGCGGCTTACTACAAGTTCTCACTCTCTCCAAACGATCACCTCGTTACACCGCCGTACATTAACGAGCGCGTGGATGGCGCGTCGTTCAAGGTCAACAAGCCGCTGGAGAAGGGGACTTACCGGATCAAGGTTGAGGCGTTCAATAAGAGTGACAGGAAGCTTTCTGAGACGGCTGACGACATCAACTTCACTATTAACTAAGCATGTTAGACAGGATGACAGGATTTTCAGGATTTACAGGATATCTGGTGAATCCTGTAAATCCTGTCATCCGGTCAAAGGTTTTTACTTATTCGGCGTCTTCACGGCAATCACATTCGAGTATGCCGAATTGCCCGCCGCATTAAACGCCCTCACCCGGAATCGATACCACAAGTTCTTGGTCAACCCCGTACTCGGGAATGTCGTC
The DNA here is from genome assembly GCA_035760085.1 of Pyrinomonadaceae bacterium. GTDB lineage: Bacteria > Acidobacteriota > Blastocatellia > Pyrinomonadales > Pyrinomonadaceae > PSRF01. The sequence continues at coordinate 8,845 of DASTTS010000026.1, read as the reverse complement.
ACGTTTGCACCAACCTGGCCCACCTGCGCGAAGTTGGTACAGCTATTTCCAGTACAACGCTCGATCTGGAAGCCTAGCTCGTTGCTGGAATTGTCGGTCCACGACAGATTGATCTGCGTCGTAGATACGGCGTTTCCAGTGAGATTGCTCGGCGCGCTCGGCACAGGCTGAGGTGTCGGTGTCGGAGTCGGCGTTGGCGTCGGTGTTGGAGTCGGTGTAGGCGTTGGTGTTGGAGTTGGCGTAGGTGTCGGGGTTGGCGTCGGATTACCACCACACGTCGGGAAACGGAAAGATCCGATCCTCGTACGCCAGTTAAATTGGCTTGTCGTCGCGTAATACTCAGACGTGAACCAGAAAGTGCAATCATCCACCGGATCGACAGTCAGCGACGAATAGTCACCCCAACGACTGCCAGTGCTGACCTGACTTCCCGTTCCAGCGAACAAAGTAGCTTCGCCCTGGCCCAACGTGTTCAGCGGATCTGTCGCGAGTCGACCCGCATAACGCAATTGCGGGAAGATCGTCGCGCTGGAAGCGCTATAGCCGATCGCGATGTTTCCATCCTTGTCCATCGCCGCGCTTCCCATCCAGCGCCAGGTTGAATCAGGCTGGTACGTGCTCTCCTGGGCCACCGTTACCGGCCCGTTCGTCACGTTGCGTAATTCAAACCAGCGAATACCAGCAACAGTCCCTGAGCTCACGGTGTAGTTGCCGACAACCGACTCGTGAGTCCCGAAATTTCGATACGCGACCCGGAACATGAGCCGGTCTCCAATTCCGTCAAGACGCGACGTCGTGCCGCTTTGCGGAACACAGGATCGAGTCAGCGGGCAAAGCGATGAGAATCCACCCGCCGCGGGACTTGCAAAGAGTGTGAAGCTCGAGTTTGCCGGTGTTGCAAAATCGGCATGGAAGTGAAAGAGCCGGTAACTGCCGCCACCAGGAAATTCAACAAAGGTTGCAGGCGCGCCGGCCGGCGGAAGAGTCGAACCATCGAGATCCGCAGGCAGGAAAACTTCTTCTCCTGATCCGCCCGTGATGCCAGGGGTAACGAATGTAGCCGGCAGGCCCTGGAGCATCTTGGCCCTGTCAAATGCAAAAGCTTGGGGGCCGAGGAACGCCGTCCCACTCGAGTTGAACACGTTCATGCTCATGTAGTAACCGTCGGGCCAAACACTCAGGTGTGGATAATCAAAGAAGTTTGAACCGAGGTGAAAGTCGTAGCGATGATATGAGCCGGTCGCATCTCCTGTAGTCGAAACGGCCACGCATTCATCGGTTGGGACAGAGACACCGGCAAACTGCGTAATGATCCAACGGTCAGCAAGCTGGTCGTACATCACCACCGGATCGCCGCTGCCATTGAATTCACAAACGCCGCCGAAGCCGCCCCAGATGGTGGAGATGCCTGATGGTCCAAGCAAAGAAGCTCCGGTTGTCTTATCGAAGACCTGAAAGCCTTCATTGACCATCTGGACGTATTGAGTTGCACCGACTTCACCGTTCGTATCCGGCGGTGCGCAGTTGCACGCGACACCGGGAAACGCCATGCCATTGAAGTTCATGTCCGCAGTCGGCATGTTAGGCTCTGTGAACGGCGCAGCTATCGTCTGTTGGACCTTGCGGTCGGGAGCGTCTCTGTGGACGTGCTTAATCCGGGGGTTCTCGTTGGCTTCCTTCTTCGCCTTGAAGACAGGTTGCTGCTTCATGTCACGCACTGGCGCCGACGTGTCGTTGCGAATTGACTCGCCGACGGTGATTTCCTGGTTGCGTCCCTGCACGGGGTTGGGGACCGCTGAATTTGCGGTGGCGGCCGCTGACTTGGAAGCCTCGATAATGCGAGGAACCATCACGATCGCGCCAAAAAGCAGAACTGCTGCTACCAGAACAAGAATTCTGATTCGCATACCTTGTCTCCTTCGGGATTATGTGTTCTAAAAGACAAACGAGGACCACCTTCGAGGAGTTACTACCGGTGCACGTAACTCGGGGTACTAAGCCTGAGGTAAACGTCTGGAAAAGCCTGAAAAGCGGGACAAAACTACCATAGGTTCGTAAAAAAGGCCAACCAATTTGGCCCAGACTATTCAGGATAAACACGTAAATCCTGCGAAAATCCTGTAAATCCTGAAGTGAAATTGCTTTAATACGAGCCATGCAGAAAATTTGTGGTCTTTTAGTCGGTCTGTGTCTGGCGGCGGCGTGTTCCATGCCCGGGCAACGACCCGCCGACAACATCAAAATCGGCGCGTTCCTCTCACTGAGTGGCGCCACCTCCGCCTACGGAATTTCAGCCTCGAACGCTATTCAGCTCGCAGTCGACGAGGCGAATAGCAGTGGCGGTATTGAGGGCAAGCAGATCCAGCTCGATGTCGAAGACGATGAATCAAACACACAGGCAGTGCCGGACATTGTCAACCACCTCGTCAAAGAACATAAAGTTCACGCTCTCATCGCCGAACCCGTCAGCACGCGCGCAATGGTCGCGGCGCCGATCGCGCAACAGAACCAGGTCGTAATGATCTCGTCAGCTTCAGTTAAACCGGAGTTGACGATGCAGGGCGACTACATCTTCCGTGCGTGCTTCATCAGTTCGACTGAAGGCGACGCGATCGCGAAGTTTGCCGTCGATCATCTGAAAGCGAAGAGCGCCGCCATCCTCCTCGATGACAAGAACGACTACGCAGTCGTGCTCGCTGGTTTCTTTGTCGAGTCGTTCATGAAACGCGGCGGTAAGAGTCTGATTGAGCAGAAGTACGACGCAAATGCCACCGATTTGAGCGCCCAGATGAACGCGATCAAGGCTGCGGCGCCTGACGTCGTCTTCGCGCCGGGTTTTTACACGACCGCGCCGCTCGTCGCGCGTGAAGTCAAGAAAGCCGGTATCAAAGCGACGCTGATCGGTAGCGATGGTTGGGACTCGCCAAAGCTCCTCGAGGGCGGCAATGAACCGTTTGAAGGCGTCTACTTTGCAAACCACTTCTTTGCTGGCAGTAACGATCCGCTGGTGACGAAGTTTGTCGCCGACTATCGCGCGAAGTATGGTGTAGAGCCCGACGCCGGAGCCGCCACGGCATACGACGCAGCGCGGATGCTGATCGACGCATTCAAGCGGGCGAAGTCGACCGAGAGCGCCGCCGTGCGAAACGCGCTCGCGCAAACGAAAGACTTTCCGGGCGTGACTGGTAAGATTACGCTCGACCCAAACCGCAATGCGCAAGTGCCGGTTTACATGCTGCGTATTGAAGGTGGTAAATTCAAATTACAGCAATAATTATCCCCGACGGCCGCAACACTTTTAAGGAGCCAAAGCAATGAAAGTAATTCGCATAATTGTCGCCGTAGCCGCCATCGCAGGCTTTGCGATTCTAGCCCAGACGCAAACGCGACCGGCGCCGGCAGCGACGAACGTAGCTATTATCGATTCGTCAGCATTCAGTGATGAGAAAGCAGGCATCGCGCGCGTGATGGCCGGGATGCGGCAGATCGAAGCGAAGTTTCAACCGCTGCGCGCTGAGATCCGCGGCATGCGTGAACGTCTGAGCACGATGAGATCCGACATTCAGAAGAAGCGCCAGGTCCAGGATCCGAGTTTGACTGCGCAGCAGACAGAGGCAGCCAATCGACTCGAGATAGACATCAAGCGCAAAGCAGAAGACGCGCAAGCCAATTATCAAAAAGAATCGCTGGCCGTCCTCGATCCGTTGCAGCAAGACATCGGTACGGCGTTGACGGCGTATGCACAATCGAGAGGAATCAATTTGCTGATCGATGTGAATCGCGTCCCGGTTGTCTATGCGGCTGCGAATCTCGACATCACGAAGGATTTCATCGCTGATTACAACCGTACGCATCCGGCCGGAGCTGCTCCCGCTGCCGCGCCGCCGGCGCGCCCGACAACCACACCGGCAACTCGGCCCACTCCGCGACCATAAATGCTTAGAAAAGTTCTCCTCCTATCGGCCTCCGCGGGCGCGGGACATATACGCGCCGCCGAGGCCATCGAAAAGGCTTTCAACCAGGCGAAGGATGCGGACCAGAGGGAAGTGCGTCATATCGACGTGCTTAACTACACGAACAAGCTCTTTCGCCATCTCTACTCGAAGGCCTACATCGACCTGGTTAACAAAATGCCGGAAGTACCAGGCTGGTTTTACGACAAGCTCGATAAGCCGTGGAAGAACGAGCGCCGTCGACTTGCACTCGACAAGCTCAACACGCGTCCGTTCGTCAAAATGTTGCGCGAGTACCAGCCGGATCTCATCGTCTGTACTCACTTTCTTCCGGCTGAGATCGTTTCGTGGTTGAAAGCGAAGGAGCGTCTGGCGAGTCGACAGGTCATTATAGTTACTGACTTTGACGTGCACGCGATGTGGCTCGTCCATCATTACGAGCGTTACTTTGTTGCGCTTGACGAAGCGCGTGTTTACCTCGAGGCGCTCGGCATACCGGCCGGGAAGATCACCGTGAGCGGGATTCCGATCGATCCGGTGTTTGGCGTTAGGAAAGACAAGCAGGAGATGCGCGCGAAGCATGGCCTCGCGCCGGATCGAACGACGATTTTGTTGTCCGCAGGTGGTTTTGGTGTCGGATCGGTTGATGCGCTGGTCCATGCGTTGCTGACGCTGCGACAGCGGGCGCAGGTTGTTGCGATCTGTGGTCGCAATGAAGAGTTACATAAGCGTTTGACGAAGCTGGCGGCGCGCGCGAAGCCGGATGCGAATGTGCTCTTGAAACCGTTTGGCTACACGAAAGAGATGGACGAGCTGATGACGGCCTCGGATCTGGTGCTCGGCAAGCCCGGCGGACTGACAACGTCTGAGGCGCTGGCGAAAGGGCTCGTGTTTGTGATCGTCAATCCGATCCCCGGGCAGGAGGAGAGAAACTCGGATCATTTGCTCGAGGGTGCAGTAGCGATCCGTTGTAACAACCTTCCAACGTTGTCGTACAAACTCGACCGGCTGTTGAATGATCCCGATCGTTTCAAAGCGATGCAGGCCAATTCACTACGAATGGGCCGCCCCAACGCCGCCAAAGAGATCGTCGCACAACTGATGAGCTAATCTTGTTAATCCTGTAAATCTTGAAATCCTGTCTACGATTTACAACATGAAAATCAACAGACGAAAATTTCTCCAATCATCAACGATGTCGATCGTGGGCGCAACAGCGTCAGCGAGACTTCTTAAAGCGAAGCAACCCGGTCTTACGGCCAACGACGCGAAGGTTCGCGCCCTCCTGTCACGCATGACACTCGAGGAAAAGGTTGGTCAGATGGTCCAGGCGAATTCGGCCAGTCTTAAAGATCTTGCTGACGTCGAGAACCTTTTTCTCGGCTCCATACTCAGCGGCGGCAGCTCCGATCCGAAAACGGGCAACGGCCTCGTCGATTGGACCGATCACTACGACAGCTTCCAGTCGCGCACGCAAAAGACCCGGCTGCGCATTCCGCTCCTCTACGGCATCGACGCCGTTCACGGTCACAACAACGTTCTCGGCGCTACGATCTTCCCGCACAACATCGGGCTCGGCTGCTCACGCAATCCGAAACTCGTCGAAAACGCCGCCCGCATCACCGCGATCGAAACAAGAGCCACCGGCATCAACTGGACTTTCGCGCCCTGCGTCACGGTGCCGCGCGACGAACGCTGGGGCAGAAGCTACGAAGGCTTCGGCGAGACACCCGACCTCGCGCGCATCCTGGGCGAAGCCGCAGTCCGCGGCTACCAGGGCAACGACCTCAGCGATCCCACGCGTTTACTCGCCTGCGCCAAGCATTGGATCGGCGACGGCGCCACGAAATACGGCACCGGCAGAAAACTCAAACCCGATCTGCAAATTCTCGACCGCGGCGACGTCACCCTCAGCGAAAGTGAATTGCGCCAGCTACACATGGCGGGTTACGTCAGCGCGATCAAAGCAGGCGTCGGCACGATCATGCCCTCGTATAACAGTTGGAACGGCGTGAAATGTTCCGGCAGCAAACGTCTGTTGACCGAGATTCTCAAAAACGAATTGAAGTTTGAAGGTTTCCTGATCTCTGACTACGACGCGATCGATGAAATGCCCGGTGACTACAAGTCGCAGATCGAAACATCCGCGAACGCGGGCATGGACATGTTCATGGTCTCGACGAAGTATCGCGAGCTTTACGGCCTGCTGCTGGAGCTGGTGCGTGAGAACCGCGTGCCGGTGTCGCGCATCGACGATGCAGTCACGCGAATACTGCGCGTCAAGTTTGCGATGGGACTAATGGACGGTCGATCCAACCTCGCTGATCGAAAGCTACATGCGAGCTTCGGCTCAGCGGCGCATCGCCAGGTCGCGCGCGAATGCGTACGCGAAACGCTCGTGTTGCTGAAAAATGAAAAACGCGTGTTGCCGGCTTCGAAAAAACTTAATCGGATTCACGTCGCAGGCAAGAGCGCGGACGACATCGGAAACCAGTGTGGCGGTTGGACCATAAGCTGGCAAGGAAAGAGCGGAGCGCAAACCACCGGCGGCACGACCATCCTGGAAGCGATTAAACAATCAGTTTCCCCGCAAACAATGGTGACTTATTCGAAAGACGGAACTAACGCCGAAGGAGATCTCGGCATCGTCGTGATTGGTGAAACCCCGTACGCGGAATGGATGGGCGACCGGCAAAACCTGGAACTGGCTGAAGAAGACGTTGCAGTGGTGGAAAAGATGAAACAAGCCGGAATGCCGATCGTGGTGGTCCTGATCTCGGGTCGACCGATGATCATCGATAAGGTGATCGACAGGGCGGACGCGTTTGTCGCGGCGTGGTTGCCGGGAACTGAAGGTCGCGGCGTAACCGACGTGCTTTTTGGTGACTACCGGTTCGTTGGGAAACTCTCGTTCTCATGGCCGCGCTCGATGGACCAGATTCCGATCAATGCCGGTGATCGAAATTACGATCCGTTATTCAAATATGGTTACGGACTGTCTTAGCTATCTGTTCGCCAATCACGCTGGGGTGGCCACGGAGGGCCACCCCTACAGTTGATGCAAGACACACAAATGATCATTCGTAAGGCGACGATGGAAGATCGCGACGCGATCAAGCAGTTGATTGTCGAGTCGGCGCGAAAACTAAGTCGCGAACACTACAGTGATATCCAAATCGAAGCGGCCATCGCCAAGGTGTTTGGTGTCGATACCACTCTGATCGAAGATGACACGTATTTCGTTGTCGAAAGTGATGGGCAGTTAGCCGGTTGCGGTGGATGGAGTAAGAGGAAGACACTTTTCGGCGGCGATCAGTATTCGTCAAGAGACGTCGCGTATAGTGATCCAAAAACCGAACCGGCAAAGATACGCGCGTTCTTCATTCATCCCGATCATGCACGCAAGGGAATCGCCCGGGCGATCCTCTCGCGCTGTGAAGACGAAGCGCGGGCACAGGGTTTTCGCGCGCTGGAGTTGCTGTCGACCCTTCCGGGAATCGACTTTTATAAGTCGTGCGGGTTCGTCGAGACTGGAAATCTCGATCTGAATCTGACCGAGACAGTTAAACTTGAGTTCGTTCCAATGCGAAAAGAAATCTAAAAAGGAAAATAGATGAAAAAGACGACGTTGCTTTTGATCTCAATGGCTCTCGCCACGGTAGTATTTAGTCCACCCGCGGTTGCTCAGGATGAATTCAAACCAATCACTGTATTTCTGATCCGGCACGCAGAAAGGGAAGACGAGCCAAGACAAGATCCGCCTTTGACGAAAGCGGGTATCGACCGTTCTCAGGCACTCGCGCGGCTGCTCAGCGACGCCGGCATCAAAACGATTCTTAGTTCGCAATTCACCAGGACGAAACAAACTGCCGAGCCGCTTGCGACGAAACTCGGAATAACAGTCACGCCGATTAGTCTTAAGTTAAACCCGTCAAACCCACGACAGATCGCGGAAGAATCGACAGCGGAAGTCACCAACAAGATCCTGCAAAGCGGCGGCGGCAGTGTGCTCGTCGTGGGCCACAGCAACTCCATTCCGGACGTAATCAAAATGCTCGGCGGCGATGTCGTGCCTACAATTGACGAGAAAAAGTTCGACAATCTCTTCATCGTTACCGTTTATGCGAAGGGCAAAGCTAAAGTCGTACCACTAAAGTACGGCAGCGAGTAAGTACGCAAAAATGCACAACTTGTGCCTTTTTGTGGCAAAAATGCGCGTTAGGGAATGTAGAGTCTAAGGAGATTCCAAAATGAAGCATGTGTTATTAGCGATTCTGCTGCTCTTTCCCATCGTCGTTTTCGGGCAACATAGCCACGCGCCGGCTAAAGAAGCGGCGCCCGCGACGCTCGAAACAGGACTAGGCGATATCAGTCATCCAGTTTCAACGAGCAACCCTGAAGCCCAGAAGTTTTTCAATCAGGGACTTGCTTACATGTACGCCTTCAATCACGAAGAGGCGATCCGTTCGTTCAAGCAAGCGTCGCAACTCGATCCCCAGCTCGCCATGGCTTACTGGGGCGTCGCGCTCGCGCTCGGCTCGAATTACAACGTGCCGGCCGACGGCCCGTCGCTGCTCGAGGCTTACAACAATTTGCAAAAGGCGATCGCACTCGCGCCCAAAGCGTCTGAGCACGACCGCGCTTACATCAGCGCTCTCTCGAAACGCTATTCGTCCGATATCAATGTCGATCGAAAAAAGCTCGAAGTCGACTACAAGAACGCGATGGGTGAGCTTGCTAAAAATTATCCAGACGATCTCGACGCGGCCACGCTGTACGCTGAAAGCATGATGAACTTGCGGCCGTGGCATCTCTGGACGCTCGACGGCAAGCCCGCAGAAGACACACTCGAGATCGTAGCGACGCTTGAAGGTGTGTTACGTCGCAATCCA
>DASTTS010000025.1:0-5962 GCA_035760085.1 Pyrinomonadaceae bacterium | reverse complement strand
GGGATCGTGGTGGTCGATCGCGTTTGGATCGCGCACGACATTGGTCGTTCGATCAATCCGATGCTCGTGATTGGTCAGGTTGAAGGCAGTGTCTACATGGGACTCGGCGAGATCCTGATGGAAGAAATGGTCTATCGCGAGAACCGCAACGTCGTGCACAAGTTTCCGTCGATGCTGGAGTACAAGAGCCCGACGACAATGGAGATGTGCGACGTCGAGACTTACCTGATTGAAGATCCTGATCCGAATGGCCCATACGGTGCGAAAGAAGTCGGGCAGGGTCCGTTGTTACCCGTGCCGCCGGCGGTTGCGAATGCGGTCTACAACGCGGTCGGAGTTCGTATCGACGAAGTCCCCATCACACCGGAAAAAGTTTTACGTGCATTGAAAGACAAATCCCGCGGTCGCGAGGCCCGCTACGGCCCGGATAGTATTCCGCCGGTAGCGTGGCCTGAGCCGCTGCGAGTCCTGACGCCTTCTGAGGGTGGCGACGGGAGCGAAATGCCGCGAGTTGCTGTGCATTCGTGAATGCGAAAGTAGTTTTAGACAGGATTACATGATTTGCACGATGTACAGGATTGAAATCTTATGATGCGATTGCCCAAATTTGAATATCACGTTCCGCAGACCATCGCGGAGGCGGTGAGGATTCGCGGCGAGGCGGGGCCTGCGGGGCAGTTCGTCGCCGGGGGCACCGATCTGTATCCGAATATGAAGCGCCGGCAGCAAACGCCCAGGACCGTCATCTCCGTAATGCGTCTGCCGGAGCTGAATCAAATCACGGGCGACGGAAGCAGCGGTTTGCGTATCGGTGCTTCAGTGACGCTGACCGAAATCTGCGAACACCCGATCATCAATCGTGATTATCCCGTCGTCGCCAAAGCCGCGCGCACGATCTCCACACCCCTACTCCGCAACATGGGAACGATCGGCGGCAACCTCCTGCTCGACACGCGTTGCAACTACTACGATCAGAATTACGAGTGGCGCAAGGGCATTAACTTTTGTCTCAAGAAAGATGGCGACGTGTGCTGGGTCGCTCCGGGCAGCTCGAAATGTTGGGCCGTGCAATCCTCCGATCTCGTACCCGTGATGGTCGCGATCGGCGCGAAGTTGCGGTTCTCTTCAACACTCGGTGAGCGTGTAATAGACGCTGCGGGTTTGTACAACGACGACGGCATCGACTACCTGCACAAACGTCCTGACGAGCTCCTCGTCGACATCCAACTACCACCGACAAACGGCTGGCGTGCTTCGTACCAGAAACTACGTCGTCGCGGCGCGTTCGATTTTCCCGTGCTCGGTGTCGCCACCTGGATCACGACTGACAGCACCGCAGTCACAGACGCGCGGATCATCCTCGGCGGCATCGCGCCATCTCCAGTCGAGATCAAAGAAGCCGCCACTGCTTTGATCGGAAAACCGTTCGCGGACGATCAAATTCAGGCCGCAGCTGAAGCTGCGTACATCAAAGCCCGTCCACTCGACAACACTGATTTCGTCTACCAGTGGCGCAAGCAGATGGCGCGACAATACACACTGCGCGCCTTGAAAGATCTTCAGAGCTAGACAGGATTTACAAGATTTCACAAGATAATCATGTGAAATCTTGTAAATCCTGTTCAGCAATTCTCCTCGCCGCCGGGCGTTCCCGCCGCATGGGCGCGTTCAAGCCGCTACTACGTTTCGGAAACAAAACTGTCATCGAGTGTTGCGTCGACTACCTGCGCGAGGGCGGAGTCGAAGAGATCGTCGTCGTGTTGGGCCACCGCGCGGAAGATGTTCGACAACGAGTTTCCGGAGTCACCTTCGCTCTTAATCCCGATCCCGACAGCGAGATGGGTGCATCCATCGCGGCGGGCGTACGCGAGGTTCCCGAGGGCGCTCAGGCAACCTTAATCGCACTGGTCGATCACCCCGCTGTTCCTCCAACCGTCGTCGGAGAACTACTCCAATCGTGGAAAAGCGGCGCTCGTCTCGTCATACCAACCTGGCAAAACCGTGGCGGTCACCCGGTGCTCGTGGATCTGAGTTTCAGGACGGAATTACTGAACCTGCCTGCAACCGGTGGATTGCGTGCGCTTTTTGACGCCCACGCGAGCGAAGTAAAACGCTTACCGGTTGACTCGCCGTTCATTGCTCGCGACATGGATACGTGGGATGATTACCGGGCTTTGCACCTGGAAATTACTGGCCAACCGGCGCCCGAGCCGCCGCTGGATTAGACCAACGAAACTCCCGCGGCACTCATCTAAGCCACTTAGTCGAGCGTGTTTAGCAGCGCTTGGCGAAGGAGAAAGATGGTTCGAAAAAGTCGAAAACGAGTTCTGGCCGGGTTAATGACCCTGCTGGTAACCAGCATCGCCCTGGCACAAAATCCGGCGCGCGCCGACTTCTCGCTGCGATCGGTGGACGGTCAAACAGTCACGTCCGAAAGCCTTCGTGGTGAGGTTGTGGTCCTCGCGTTTGGCGCGTCGTGGTTGCCGCTTTCAAAGACGCAGCTTCAGGGCGTGAGAAAACTGGCCGACGAGTACAGCAGCCGGGGCGTTGTCGTTTACTGGGTCAGCACTGAGTCAGCCGATCCGAAGTCAAAAAATTTCGCTAGCGACGATCAACTGCGAGCGTTCGCGAACAAGTACGGTTTGAAAGTCACGGTGCTGCGAGATCCCGATGGTGCGGTTTCGAAGAAATTTGGCGTGGACCAACTGCCGTCGATCGTGATTCTTGACAAACAGGGCAACATGTCTGATGGGCCAATCGGCGGGCTCGATCCGAATGGAAATCTCGCCGCACAACTGGCATCGCGACTCGATAAGCTGCTGTAAAAATCTTAGCCCAGGTTTACGCGGATAAACGCGGATCTGTTAACCTGTCCTCACAATGTCCTTCAAGTTAATCAACCCTGAGGCTCTTGGTGCGCCGAGTGGTTACGCGAACGGCCTGCTCGTAGACGGCGGCGGCAAACTACTCTTCATCGCCGGACAGATCGCATGGGATCAAGACCAGAAGATCGTCAGTGATGACTTTGTCGAGCAGTTCGATAAAGCACTGGCAAACGTGATCACAGTGCTCCGCACGGCTGACGGTGAGCCAGAGAATATCGCGAGGCTCGTAATCTACGTCACGAGCAAAAGCGAGTACCGCGAACGCACGAGAGAAGTCGGCGAGCGGTATCGCAAACATTTAGGCAAGCACTTCCCCGCGATGGTTCTGGTCCAGGTCGCAGGCCTCCTTGACGACCGCGCTAAAGTTGAAATCGAAGGCATGGCGGTAATTCCGGCATGAAGCAGCCAACAACTTTTCTTTACGACCAGGACCAACAAGGCATTGCAACGATCACGCTCAATCGTCCCGAGCGTCTCAACGCGCTGACGTTTGAAGTCTATCGCGAGCTGACCGACCTGTTTGCGGCGTTACGTGATGAAAGCGCAGTACGTGTGGTCGTGATCACCGGCGCCGGACGAGCGTTCTGTTCCGGTGGCGACGTGCACGACATTATCGGCGAGCTGTTCAGTCGCAACATGGAAGGCTTGCTCGAGTTCACACGTATGACGTGCGAGCTGATACAGAACATCCGTGCATTACCGAAGCCAGTGATTGCGAGTTTGAATGGCACCACAGCGGGCGCCGGAGCATGTATCGCGCTCGCTTCCGACATTCGTATCGCGAGTGAAGAAGCAAAGATCGCATTCCTGTTTGTGAAAGTGGGTCTCGCCGGCACGGACATGGCGGCGTCTTATTTATTGCCGCGCGTCGTTGGACTTGCGAAAGCCACCGAGATGCTTTTCACCGGAGACTTCGTTGGGGCAACTGAAGCCGAACGCATCGGGCTTTATAATCGCGTCGTGCCCGCTGGCGAGTTGGCCACAACCACGCGAAGCTTCGCCGAAAAACTGGCCCGCGGGCCCGCGTTCGCACTCGGTAAAACGAAAGAGATGCTGAATCGCGAGCTCGACATGAACCTGCAAACAGCACTCGAAAGCGAAGCACAGGCGCAAGCCATCTGCATGCAGCACCCGGATTATCGCGAAGCATACGAAGCGTTTGTCGCGAAGCGCGAGGCAAAATTTCAATAATGGATCGTTTGATCGCTCAACTCCCCTTCTTCACTCCCGAACATCGCAATCTCGCGCAAAGCGTGGCGCAGTTCGTCAAAGATGAGATCGAACCGCGCGCCGCGATCGAAGAGAATGTTGAGGACGTTGCGCGGGAGTTCGTACAGCTGCTCGCCGGTGCCGGGCTTTTGAATTACGCGGTCGCGGAGTCGAAGCTGGACGTTCGTTCGCTGTGTTTGATTCGCGAAGAGCTTGCATACTCTTCCGCGCTCGCCGATCTGGCCTTTGTCATGCAAGGTCTGGGCACTTACGCGATTGCTCGCGCCGCACCCGATCACGTTCGTGACTTCTGGCTTTCACGCGCCGCAAACGGCAAAGCAATCGCGGCCTTCGCGCTGACCGAACCCAACGCCGGATCTGACGTCGCTGCAATCGAGACCACCGCGCGCCGCGACGGCGAAACGTACGTGATCGACGGTCGAAAACGTTTTATCTCAAACGCCGGAATCGCCGATTTCTACAGCGTATTCGCAAAAACGGGAATGCGTGAAGACGGCCGGCCCGTGCTTTCGGCGTTTGTAGTCGGCTCAAAGATGCCGGGCTTTCGTGTGGTCGAGCGTACCTCGTTGATAGCGCCGCATCCGATCGGAGAGATCGCATTCAACGAATGCCGCGTGCCCGCTGAAGACATGGTTGGCGACGAAGGTGATGGATTCAAACTGGCGATGGAAACGATGGACACGTTTCGCGCTAGTGTCGGAGCCGCAGCCTGTGGTATGGCGCGACGCGCATTGGACCAGGCAATTCGTTACGCATCCGGTCGCAAACAGTTCGGTAAATTGCTGTCGGAGCATCAACTGGTCCAGGCGAAACTGGCTGACATGATCACCGAGCTCGACGCCGCGCGACTGCTCGTCTATCGTGCGGCTTACGCGCGCGACACCGAAACCGGACGAATGACACGCGAGGCGAGTGAAGCAAAGTTGTTCGCAACCGAAGCCGCCGGACGCATCATCGACAGCGCGGTCCAAATCCACGGCGGCGCCGGCCTCGTGAGCGGAACCGTAGTCGAGCGCATGTATCGCGACGTCCGCGCCCTGCGCATCTACGAAGGCACCTCCGAAATCCAGAAACTCGTCATCGCGGGCCAGCTCTTGAAGGAGAGTTAAGGTTTTCCTTTGTGCCTTTTGTGGCAACTGATATGAAGATCAACATCATCGGTGGGGGGCCGGCGGGGCTTTATTTTGCGATTCTGATGAAGAAGGCTGATGCCTCGCATCAGATCAAAATTCATGAGCGCAATGGGCCGGATGATACGTTTGGTTGGGGGGTCGTTTTTTCGGGAAAGACGCTCGCCAACTTGCGCGCCGCTGATGACGTCTCGCATGCCGAAATAACGAAACAGTTCGAGGCGTGGGATAACGTTGATGTCGTTCACCGCGATGCGAAGATCTCGATTCATGGAAACAGCTTCTCGGGAATTGCGCGGCTTCAGTTACTGAAGATTCTTCAGCGACGCGCTGAGCAGCTAGGCGTAGAGATTGAGTTTCATAGCGAGATTCAGGATGTCGAGGCGCTGCGCAGGACTGCGATCTTCTGCTCGCTGCTGACGGTGTGAATAGCACCGTGCGGTTGCGGTATGAAGAGCAGTTTCAGCCGGAGCTCGATGTGCGCGCGAATCGTTATATCTGGTACGGCACGCACCAGCTATTTCACGGGTTGACCCTCACATTTCGCGAGAACGGCGCCGGGGTGTTTGCAGCGCATTCGTACAAATTCAGCCCGTCGACAAGCACGTTTATTGTCGAATGCGATCCGGAGACGTGGACCAGGGCTGGCTTCGAAAAGATGAGCAGCGACGAAACGCTCGCCTATGTCGGTGATGTATTTGCACAGGATCTCAACGG
>DASTTS010000024.1:0-7992 GCA_035760085.1 Pyrinomonadaceae bacterium | reverse complement strand
GCCTTCTTCTCGATGAACTCCATCACACGCTCGCGATACTCGTCTTTATACTCTTTCGGATTGAACTCACCTTCAAGCATCTCGACTAACTGCTTCGCCATCGCGAGCTCTTTCTGCGTCGGCGCAGCGCCCGATGGCTTCGTGAGATCGTCAGCGAGGATTACTTCGTTCGCATCTCTTAACGTAAACAGGAAAAGATAATCGTCGATGGCACGAAGCGCGCCCGCGTAATACTTGTTACGCATGACCCAGTGCGCGATGCCTTCACTCTCTTTGTTTTGGAGTGCCTCCGCAAGCGCGAAATAGTCTTTCTCGTCACCATCCGGGCCGAGGTAGTAAGGCCGGTCATACCACTGTTCGCTGATCTTTGTTTGCGGAACAAACTCGACGATCTCGATATCGCGCGAAGGTGGCGGCTGAAGTTTTTCGAGATCCTCTGCAGTGAGAATCACATATCTTCCGGGTTCGATCTCGTAACCCTTTTGAATCTCTTCAGCCGGCACTTCATCGCCCGAATCCGGATCGATCATGTGTTGCTTCACACGTTTCTTCGCTCGATCGTCGAGTACGTGAAAACGCACCGTGCGATCCTGCACGGCTGAATAGAGTTTCACCGGCACTTTTGTAGTGCCGAGTTTAATTTCGCCTTTCCAAATTGCCCGCGCTGCCATAACAACTCTCTTTACTCACAACACGTGGAACATCGCGCGTCGCCTGTTTCCGATTCCTGTATGCATAAGGAACAAACGTTACCGTCGCAATCGAGACAGTAAGCGCCTGTTTGATATGCGTACGACTGTTGACACGACGAACAGATTTCGGTGCCGCCGTCAAACCACCACCACGGAGCACCGGGGTTCGATGTCGCGGTTGCGCGCTTCAAATTTTCGACTCCTCTACTCGATTTTGATGCCACGATTCAGGGCGATTCCCCTCGCTTTCATAACGACGTCATCGTCAATTGTTTCAGCGCCATTTATCATACCGTCGACTTGCTCGATGGTACGCCCGAGGGCTTTTGCGAACTTTTCGTTGTCGGAATCGAAACCCTGATCGCGCAGTGCCTCGAGCATGTGTTGGGCTTCTTCCTGGCCGGTTCCCTTATCGTCAACTTCCTGGTCGAGCATCACACAGACTCCTGTCCTCTGTTCTGTTCCAGATCACAAATTTCGTTGCAGAGGAGACTAGCGCAAGTGAAATGCCAAAGATTAGTTCCACTCTCCTTGAAGGGTGAACGCGGCCCAGTAGTGCGGCTGGTGCCAGCGTGGATCTTTGGACATTGAGACCTGGGCGGCGCGAAGCGCGGCAGCGGGCCGAAGCTTTTGCCCCAGCAGCGCTCCGTAAAAACGTTTCATAAACTCGGCTGACGCTCGATCATCGATCTGCCAGAGACTCGCAATCACACGCGGTGCACCTGCGTACATGAACCCACGCGTTAGTCCGACAAGCCCTTCACCGCGAATCTCTTTTCCAAGCGCAGTCTGACACGCACTCAACACCACGAGATCTGCTGACAGTTTCAAATTGTACAGATCGTACAGTCGCAAAAATCCATTCTGCGGCTGACCTTTCGCATCGACGAGCGAAAGGACGATTCCCGAAAGCTCGGGATGATCGTTATTGATGATGCCGTGCGTCGCGAAGTGCACGATGCGGTACTGGCCCAACTCATCGCTGGTGGCGAGCTTTCGGCTCGCTTCAAAGTCGACTGCTTCGAGTTTCGGATTACTGCCTGCCAATCGCGCGATCTCGTCTGCTTCGTGACGACTGAAGCGTAACCTTCGCAAACGATCTAATCCTGACTCGGATCTCAAAGCCGCGGCTTTCGCAACCGGCGCCGGATGGCTGAACCGTGCCGTCGCAACGCGTGGATCGTCTGTCGAGAAAACGGGATCGCCAAGCACGGCAACCATCTTGCTCGCAGGTTTACGATTCGCAGTTTCTTGTCGCAACAGTCCGACTACCGAAGCAGACGGCGCCATCACAACTTCGTGATCGACAATGAGGGAGCGTGTATTGATCGGATCAGGCAAACCTGCAAACGAAATGTATTGCAATACACCGTCGCTGACGATCAGGAGTCGCTTATCTTTTAACTCGGCGGCTACTGGTCCAAGTATCATCCGGCTCAGAGTCAGAGACGCCTTCGCATACTCGACACCGGCTGTGCGTGTCGTTAGTAGCTCGTAAACTCGTCGTGCTGCCGGTTCGATCACGGCACGTTTCGGCAGCTCGAACGACTTGATGGAATCGGACGTTACGGCCCAGACAAAACTTCTCTCCTCACCCAACGAATACTCCAGCAAGAGCGTATCGCGATCGAGGATCTTTTCCTGGATCTCGGTGAGCCTGAGCGGCACAGGTTGGACGAGCGCACTGAACTGCGGACTGCTTTCACGTATGCGATCTTCAAGCTGCTCGAGCTCAGCGGTGAGCGCGGAGAGTGCTTTGCGCGCAGCTTCCGCTTCGGCTTCGGTATGTTTGCCGGCAAGCAACTGCATCTGGCTTTGAGCTTTCTGATCGATCATCCCGGTAAGGGTTTGCTTGCGCTCGAGCAATGAAGGATCGATACCGTGACGAATTTTGCTGCCGGCCTCTGAAAGTAGCTGTAGCAGTGAACGTGCGCGTCCTGTTTCACTGGCGTTGAAAGCATCGCTTTCCAGTTGTTTCGAAGGCTTGTCTTCGTTCAGTCGCATCAACAAGTCGATATAAAACTCGCGATACTGCTGCACTGACGCGAAGTACGAAGTCCGGAGTTTCGGATTCGTAACTCTCAAGCGCACGAGCTCGACCTGCGCCAATGCCTCTTCGATTCGCTGGCGTGCTGCGACGAGGTTTCCACGGTCGCGCTCGAGACGCGCGAGGTCTGAGAGCGTGGTCGCGATACCTCTGTAATCACCGGCAATTTTGCGGAGGGTGAGCGCCTCGTTGAAATAGCGGATCGCTTTGTCAAACTCACCAAGACTTCGATACGCAACGCCGGTGTGATGAAGAACGGCAGCGGTGTAATAGTTGTTACTCACTTCTCGCATGAGCGGAAGCGATTGGTTGTAATAATCGAGCGCTTTCTTTACGTCGCCGAGGTTGTAGTAGCAGTTACCGATATTGCTGAGCGTGATGGATCGACCGGACTTATCCTTTTCGGATGGACCTTGTCGCAGCGCCAGTAACTGAAAGTGCATTTCGAGAGCACGCTGATACTGGCCCAGCTTGGCATAGGTGGAAGCCACATTACTCATGGCCACCTGGTCCGTCTCACCGATCTTTTTCTTTGCGTCCAGGACCTGGAGATACATGTCCAGCGCGACCTGGTTCTCGCCCAGTTCGCCATAAACCCATGCGGTGTTATTGATTGTGTTGAACTCGCCTTTGAGGTCCTGCAAGGTTTTGTAAAGACCTAGTGCTTGTGAGTAGCAATCAAGGGCCTTCTGATACTCGCCGATGTCTCCATACAGCCATCCCGCTTCATAAAGAGTCGCAGCTTCCATTGGCTTGTCGTTAAGGCTGCGCCAAATAGAGACGGCTGCCAGATATTTCTCGATCGCTTGCTGGTACGACTTTTCCGTTCTCTTTTCGGTAAGCGCCTCGGCTTCCGCAATCAACTTGTCGGCATTGGCCCGGCTGGCGCCCTGTTGTGTCGCATAACAGACAGACAAACTTGCAAACACGATGAAGAGCGGCGAGAAAAACTTCCACGCGAGGTCACGATATGGGCGGGACATAAAACCTCCAGTTGGCGGAAATTACCGTTTTAAGTAGAAACGCGGATTTTTTATTTAAAAAGGAACATCATGGTGTAAGATTCTTTCCCACGACCTCCCGGTACGAATCCCAGATAAGTAAGAATTGAATATTCGAGTGCGGTTTCCCCCGTCCGCCAACGCGTCTGTGTGAAGCCCGGCATCCTCCGTGTTGCAACGTTGGAAATAGGAGACCCTCGTCCGCATGAGCGTTCGCCAATGGTCTGGTGAAGCCAAGCGTGGCCGCCCGCAACGGAAAACGACGGCACCGCTCGGCAACCTGATTCTTAACGCAATGAAACTTCTCAAGCTCAGTTACAAGGACGTTGTCTCGGCGAGTGGGCAACTGGCCGACATCAATCACAACCCCGCTATGCGTATTGGAAAATCAACGCTCGGTAACATCATCAGTGGCAGCATTCGCCAGCCCGGCACCGCGAAGCTCGACAGCCTGCGAGTGATTCTGCATCTCTCGCGCGCGGAAATGGATGCTGCGATTGGTCTACAGCCGGAGCGTCGTTTCAATGAACAACTGAAGATGACGCGAGCGCGCACGAACGAAGTACCGATCGATATCGTGACGCGCCAGCGACGCGTGAAGCTGCCGATTCTTCGCGACCACGCTGATCTGGAATCCACGCAGTTGTTGCCGTCGCGCCTTGCTGAAGTTGAAGTGGAATATCTCGGCTCGTTCTATCCACCGCATCTTGCGTATGTTGTCGTTGGTGATGAAGATACTAATGCAACACCAATCGCGCCGCCTGGTAGTCGTTTGTTAGTGAACAAATTATTGAAGGAGGTGCATCCAGCGGACAACGGGAGTTTCTATCAGCGCGAGTTGTTCTATGTTATGACGCCGCGAGGTTGCACTTGTATGTATGCTGAGACGGCGCCGAATGATCGAATCGTGTTGATACCGCATCCCGCATCGGGGAACATGCGCGAAGAGTTTCATCGAGACGAAGTGGAGATCATCGGACAAGTGGTTGGTGTTCTTTATCCGTCTCAAAAGTAATGAGGTCGTCGCAGTTGCGTCCTTGATCGTAATTGTCCGAGATTGAGAACAATTGCTGTAATGCTGCGATGTTCAAAAGCTTGTTGACTCAATGATTTACTGCGAAGCGGGGTTTTATGGGATCAATGATTTAATGTAGTAAGCCCACCTTAGGGTGTTATCGGGTAAACACCTGAGTCATGCTGCAAGCCATTGAACCGAACGGAGTTAACCGATAAACGAGCGACAGGTTAATCCGTGATACCGGATAAATAATTCTAATCCTTTTCAGCCGAACATCTGCTCTATATATTCTGCGCGCTTCGTCGGCAGAGAATGTTTGTTGGGCGATAAACATCTCTTCGTTGGAGCAACCAGCGCCGCAAAAATTTAACCACCCAGAAACTAATTCCTCCCCGCGCAGAGAATTGGAGGATTATTGTGCCGGGCGGTCAGAAGCTGAAGTCTCTTCGCAATCACCGCAACATCACAGTACGAGAGGTCGAACAGGCAAGCCGCAGAATAGCTGACGTAAAGGGAGACAAGCGATTCTGCATTTCAAATGGCTGGCTCGCTCAGTTGGAAAAGGGCGACTCCGAACCAAGCATTTGGAAGCTGTTTAGTTTGAGCGTCATCTATCGCACTGACTTGCTCGATCTTCTTCGTCTCTACAATATCGATATAAACGAAAAAGAAAAATATGAGCCGGTAACGAATGAGCATTTCACGCAACCGATTTCTCCGAACGGGAACGGGCACGGCGAATCAGACATTTCGGAACCTGGTGATCAGTTATCGACGACTCTGAGGCCGAATCTGCCCGGTGCTGACTGCCGGATTCCGATCATCTACGGCCATCTCGGTCTCGGTGACTTCACGATGTATCCAATGATCAGACCTGGTGCGCTTTTGAAGATCGATACCAGCCAGAACAAGCTCGTGACGAATACGTGGCGAAACGAGTACGACCGGCCGGTCTTCTTCATTGAGCTGCGGCGTGAGTATGCGTGTGGCTGGTGTGAGTTGCAGGGCAACCAGTTACTGATCATCCCATACCATTATTCGCCTGCGACGGTGCGTCAGTTCACTTATCCGAGAGAGGCAGAGATCGTTGGTCGCGTGGTGGGCTACAGCACGAGCTGTGTGGATGCAGTGCAAGCTGACCCGATCCAAATTGTGAGGCAAAGCGTGTGAGCGTGTGAAAGTCATGCAAGTAAGACGTTCCGGTGAGTTCTGGTGGCTGTTGTCGCAGGTGAAGCCATTTTTTCGTCTGCATTTCGCAAGTTATTTATGCATTGTGGCGGCGAGTATTCTGGTACTGCTCGACCCGCTGATCATCAGGTTCTTGATCGATGAAGTTATTCCCAACCGCCGCATCGCGTGGCTGCCGCTCGTGGCCGGCGCGTTCTTTTTCACTTACATGGGAAGGCTGGGTTTCGACAGTCTTGCCGGAATACTGAATTTCCGCGCCGTGCAAAAGCTGACTTACCGGAGCCGGCTGGCTCTGCTGCGTCACTTGCAACGCCTGTCGGCTGAGTATCACGACAACACATCGCCCGGCGATACGTTGCATCGTTTGCAAATCGACGTGGACCAGGTGGGCACGCTCACTGGTGAAGTGATTCCGGTGCTGCTGCGGACGGGGACTGTCTTCACGCTCGTGATGAGCACGATGTTGATGTTGAACTACAGGCTCACGATTGTCGTCGTGCCGTTGATTCCGTTATTTATCCTCGTGCGGCGACGATTTCAGAACCGCTTGCGCCATGCCTCTGATTCCGTCCAGGAGCAATCGGGAAAGTTGATCGGTTTTCTGGAGGAACACCTATCCGCGATCGTGCAGGTCCAACTGCTTTCCTGCGAGCAGCGAGAGGCGCGTCGGTTTGCACGGATTTCGAGTGGTGTGGTTCGCGCGCAGATGAAGCGGCGCAGTACCGAGCTTTTTTTCAGCTCCGTTCTATACCTGATCATTGTTGCGGGAATGGCGGGGGTTTTGAGTTACGGCGGTTACCAGGTGATGAGTGGCGCGCTTACTCCGGGAGGTCTGGTCGCGTTTTACGGCTACACGCTTCAACTCTTCATTCCGCTTTACGGTGTGGTGGATCTATATGCGAAAGTCCAGCGCATCTCGGCGAGCGCACGGCGTTTGCTGGAGATCGCTGAAGCGCGGACGTTCCTGCCTGATGGCGAGAGGCCTTTGCGTGTTGACGCTCCCGCGAGCGTTGAGTTGAAGGAAGTTTGTTTCAGTTACCACAACGACCGTCCCGTGCTGAATGAGATGAGTTTGCGTGTGGGACGTGGTGAACGCGTCGCGCTTACGGGGACGAGTGGTAACGGGAAGAGTACGATCGCGAAGTTAGTTGCGCGCATGTACGACGCGCGTGCGGGTGCTGTGCTGGTGGATGGCATGGACATCCGCGACTTAAAGCTTAAGAGTTTGCGTTCGACGGTGATCTTTGTACCGCAGGATCCGGTTCTGTTTGACGTCACGTTGCGTGAGAATCTGTTGTATGGAAATCCGCACGCTAGTGCGGACGAGCTCGAGCGCGTCACAAAACTCGCGCAGTTGGATTTGTTGATAAAACGTTTACCTAAAGGACTGGAGGAGTCGCTTGGCCCGCGTGGCAACCGGCTGTCGGGCGGGGAGCGGCAACGAGTGGCATTGGCGCGGGCGCTGCTACAACATCCGAAGGTCCTGATCCTGGATGAATGTACCTCAGCGCTCGATGAACTCACTGAGAAGCGTCTGCTCAATGCTCTCGATCAGCATCTTCACGACGTGACCACTATCGTCATCTCGCACCGACCCTATCCAACCAGCTGGGCCAACCGTGTGGTCCACGTGAACTATGAACAGCTTGCCGGCGACGCTTGATAGCCTCGAAGCAAATGTTTGCTTAGTTTACTAAGCAAACATCGCCGCTTGCGTCGTCGCTGGTGTTCAAAAACTCCAACAAAAAACGCACCTTGCTTACTTTTATAAGCAGAAATAAAAATTTTTCCCCTTTTTGGCTGTAAGGAGTAAAGTCGCCGGCCATCTCAGTTGGAGTCCAACGACAGCGGCGCAGCTTCCCCCAAGCTTTCAACCAACCCGTCAAAAACTAACCCGCGCATAGCGCGAAAAGACTGGGGGCACCTGATGTCGATGTCGACCACTTCGACGCTGGATTCTCTTCACCCGATCACCGACAGAGCACGAAAGCACAAGGATGGGAGTGTGTTGCTTTCGATTGCAGAAGACCGCGTGTGTAAGTTGAA
>DASTTS010000023.1:0-3056 GCA_035760085.1 Pyrinomonadaceae bacterium | reverse complement strand
CGGGCGTGCTTGGCTTGAGTGTGAGTGCCATCTACTGGGTCACGATGGTTTCGGAAGTGCGCTGGATCGGAGTTAACCATTTGCAGCGTGATGCGTCCGTTGACTACCGCGTCAACTTTCTCCTCTCAACGTTCTCACCTGAAAATCTCAACGTGTGGTGGATGAACATCATAGCGTTGATGACACTCATGCTCTTCGCGCCTGCGTTGCTGCTTGCTTTGGGCCGGCTGCAAACAACTGTAGGGGCGGCCCTCCGTGGCCGCCCCAGCGTCCCCTTCCACGCAGGGATGGCCACGGAGGGCCACCCCTACAAAACGCCTGTCGTTGTACTAACCCTCTTTGCGATCTTTATGTCGACTCCGCTTAGCCGTCCGATCTGGATGGTGTTGAAACCGCTTCAGGAAACCCAATTTCCGTGGCGGTGGCTGGTGCTGATCTCGATGGGCGGCTCGATACTCGCCGCCGCTGGTATGTCAAAGATCTCAACCGGCGTCCGAGCGAAACGAATGCTCGTGCTCGGCGCGATGGCAATCTCCCTGGCGTTCACGCTTTCTCACGTCGTTCGTGAGGCCCAGTACTTTCCCCAACAACGTTTCGAAACCATGGTCACCGACGTGCGCGGCAGCTCGTGCGTGAACTACTGGTATCCGATCTGGGCCCGCAGTGACGTGCGAAAGATGACAACCGAAGTCGAAGCAAACGGCCGCACAGTTACAGTGAACGCGTGGGGCCCCGAACACCGAAACTTTTCAGTCGCCGCAGGTCCAGCCACCGAAGCACGCGTCAGAACTTTCTACTACCCACACTGGACCGCCACAAATGAAGCAGGCACACTGGCAACACGACCCGACAACGATGGCGCTCTCTTGATCTCGTTACCATCAAACGCAACCTCAGTTGCGCTCGACTTCCGCGAGCCTCGCAAAACAAAAATATCGACAATGAGCAGTTTGAGCGGTTTAATAATCATTGGCATGCTCGCTGTCCCGTTCAGGCGGAGACGAAACAATGACTAAGCAGGTCCTCGACCCCACCATGGACGCCGGCATGTGGCAGGCCCAGCTTGGCGCTTCTGAACGTCAGCAGCAGGAACACTACGATCGCATCGCCGCCGATTACGAAACGCATTACAGCGACGAGTGGAGCGTCGAATACCGTCGCCGGTTTATTTACGAGCCGATGTTTGCAGGTCTTGAGCTCACGAAGCTTCAGGTGCTGGATGCGATGTGTGGCAGTGGGCAAACAACGAGTTACCTGCTCACGCGCGGCGCAAGCGTGACGGGGCTGGATATTTCAAACGAGGTCATCGACACTTTTCAGTCGCGTTGGACCAGCGCGAATGTAGTAAAGAGATCGTTACTCGATTCCGGACTGCCGGACAACAGTTTCGACTGCGTGGCGGTGGTGGGTGGCTTGCATCACATTCATCCGAACGTGAAGGCGGCGGTGAGTGAAATACATCGCGTGCTGAAACCAGGTGGGCATTTTTGTTTTATGGAGCCGCACAGTGGCTCGCTTCCGGATGTGGTGCGAAAGGTTTGGTATCGTTTCGATCGTTTCTTTTCTGATAATGAAGCGGCGATCGATGTCGGGAAGTTGCAGAAAGACTTTCGCGACAGTTTCGAGCTTAGGAAGGTGAACTATCTCGGCAATATCGCTTTCTTACTGGTTTTGAATTCATTGATTTTCCGCATTCCTCCCAAAAGCAAAAGGTTCTTTGCGCCGCTGTTGATGAAGCTCGAGCCGTGGGTCAACAAGCTTCAGACAAAACTCACGTCATGCTTTGTCGTAACGCAGTGGCAGAAGCTCTAATGGTCATGAGTCTTTTCTCACGCAACCATCGCAATGCCTGCCGGCTCCCAAGTGGTTCTGTCGTTGCGCCGTTGCGCCGCTGCGTGAGAAATCTTCATTCGAACTCTAATGGAAACTACCGCAGCGATTACACAATCAACGACGCGCACTGAGTCCCGCCAGGGAAAACTCTGGCGCATCGCGGCGATCGCACGGAATGCGTTTCGTGAAGCCGTGCGCGATCGCGTGCTCTACAACCTCGTGCTTTTCGTGCTCCTGCTGACCGGCGCTTCGATCTTCATCGGTGAGTTGTCCGGCGGCCAGGAACGAAAAGTCATCGTGGACCTCGGCCTCAGCGCGATGCTCCTCTTCGGCGTGTTCATCGCGATTTTCGTCGGCGTCGGACTCGTCTACAAGGAGATCGAACGCAGAACGATCTACGCTGTCTTTTCCAAGCCTGTTGGTCGTGGTGAATTTCTCGTCGGCAAGTATCTCGGACTCTGTCTTACGTTGCTGGTAAACGTGCTCGTGATGGGCGTGGGTGTGTCGCTCGCGTTGCTGTACGTCAGCCGCGGTTGGGATCCCTTGATTCCGACGATCTGGCCGGCCGTGTTGTTGATCTATATGGAGTTGATGTTGCTGACTGCCGTCGCGCTCCTCTTCTCTTCTTTCTCTTCACCGGCGCTCTCGGCATTGCTGACGTTCATGGTCTTTATCATCGGCCATTTCAGCGCCGACTTGAAAAGTCTCGCCGTCTCTTTGGGCAGCACGAGCGCACGCTATCTATTTACGGGCCTCTACTATCTGCTGCCGAACCTGGCCAACTACAGCTTCATCACACCAGCCGCACATGGCCGCGCACCTTCAGCGGGATTTGTTTTTGCGACAGCGTTGTATGCCCTCGTCTATATCGCAGTAATTCTCGCCGCTGCGACACTCGTCTTTAGTCGACGCAACTTCAAATAACGATGAACGATCGAACAAAGACTATCGCGCTCGGACTCGTCGTCGTGATCGGCATGGCGTGCGTCGCACTTCTGGTCCCGCGCCTGGACACATTGCGTCCTCCAGCAGATCCAAACGCGATCGATGAGAGTCTCTACTTAAACGGCAAGACCGCGCGACGGGTCAGTCTTGGTTTCAACGGGCTCGCCGCTGACTGGTATTGGATGCGCTCGCTGCAATACGTCGGCAGGAAGGTCATGAAAGTCGACGTGCCGATCGATAATCTCGGACAGCTCAATCTCAAGCTGCTCGCGCCGTTG
>DASTTS010000022.1:0-6488 GCA_035760085.1 Pyrinomonadaceae bacterium | reverse complement strand
GGCAGTGGACCAAGCACGTCGAGAATCGACTTGATATGTAGATCGGTCGCACCTTCAACTTCTTCAACTGTGCGCAGTTCCGCGCCCCCGACTTTGGTGTATTCACCCTGGTGATAGATGTCGAGTAATTCGCGCGCCTGGCCGGCGTCGAGAAAGAGCCCGCTGGAGCCGATGAATTTCAGCGCGTTCCATTCAGCGGGATTGTGACTTGCGGTGATCGCGATGCCGCCCTGCGCGCGACGGTGACGCACCTGCAGTTGAACTGTCGGAACCGGACACACGCCGATATCGACCACACGACTTCCGGTTGAAAGAAGTCCGGAAACAACTGCGTGCTTCACCATCTCACCCGAGGTTCGCGGATCCCGACCGATGACGATTGTGCCCGAGCCAGTGTGCGTACCAAACGCCTGGGCGAAACGCGTCAGTAATTTCGGCGTAAGCGATTGGCCCACAACACCACGCACGCCGGAGATACTGATCTTGAGAGTAGGGATTGCTCTCATCTTGTTAATCTTGAAAATCCTGTAAAAAACTACCTCTTGATCCGATCACGCGCCCAATCTAAAAGTTCGCGCGCTGCCGCATCCTCACTAGCCTCAACAATGATCCGGATCATCGACTCAGTATTTGACCCACGCACGTGAACCCAACCATCAGGCAACGTCACTTTAATCCCATCAGTCGCATCGATCTCGAGCTCCTCCTGTTCCATCATTGCCCGAAACTCCTGCAACACCGAATACAGTCGATGCGGCTCAACAGTAACGTTGTGTTTCAAAGTTGTGAGTCGCGGTAATCCGGTCACGAGATCGGAAATACGCTCGCCCGTTTGGGCCATGTACTCGAGTATCAACCCGATCGCCGCCGCACTGTCGTGCGTCAAGTGAACCTCCGGCACCGTGATACCACCGCTACCTTCACCGCCAAGCACGCCGTGGTGCTCGATCAACCCTTCGGAGATATAAGCCTGGCCCACCGGCGTGCGCACGACACTGCCACCATGACGAGCCGCAATGATGTCAACGGCACTGGACGTGGAAACATTCGTAACAACCGTCCCCACTTTCTTGCGCAGACGAATGTCAGCGGCAATGGCGAGCGTCATCTCCTCGGAGAGTGGCTCGCCAAGGTCGCTGACGATTCCCAGGCGCTCGCCATCGGCATCATGGGCGAAGCCGATGGCGGCGCGGCCAGCCTTCACAATCGCACGGAGCTGGGCCATGGTCTCGGGCTTCGGCTCTGGCGCGTGCGGGAAGGGGGCACTGGGATTATCGTTAACGGCAAGCACTTCGCATCCCAACTTCGTCAACCACTTCGGACTCAGAAACGAACAAGCGCCGTTACAACAATCAACTGCCACAGTCAGATTCTTCGATCGAATAACGTCGGTCGCGAAATTCTCGTGCAGGACTTTGACGTGCTCTTCAATCGCATCAGCAGTTTGGACTACTTGCTTGATCGTGTCCCAACCCGCTTTCGCGTATTCACCCTGGTGGAAGATGTCGAGCAACTCTTCTCCCTGAGTGGAATTTAGATACAGACCATCACCGCGTACGAACTTGAGTGCGTTCCATTGCCACGGATTGTGACCCGCAGTAATCGCAATGCCGCCATCCGCCTTCAGCCACTTCACTGCGAGCTGCATACTGGGAGTCGGGCAAACACCGAGATCGACAACTTCACAACCGGCGGCCAGCAGTCCGGCCAGCACGGCAGACCGGATCATCTGACCCGAGGGCCGCGTGTCGCGACAAACAAGAATCCGGCCCCGGTCTAAATACGTCCCAAAACTCTCGGCAAACTCTACCGCCAGTTCTGGGGTAAAGGTTTCACCGACGATTCCGCGCACGCCGGTGATGCCGATTTTCAGCGGTTTCATCGAAAGTTTCTGGAACTGAATATCAGGTAGCTGGGCTGTCGGACTTAATTGTACCTCACGACATAAGTAAACGTCTCTCCACCAAAAGGTGGATCGGCGGCGCGATCTTTCGACGGATAACCGCGAGTGCTATTCTCTACCGCCATGAGACGAACACTGATGCTTGCTGTCGCCTTACTGGCGTTATTACCTTTCGTTGAAGCCCGCAGTCAGGAACCAACAAAGACCATTGCCGAGAGGCTCGGCTACCCGCGCGACGCAAAACTCTTGATCGTGCACGCCGACGATCTCGGCATGGCCCACTCTGTAAATGCCGCGACGATCAAAGCTTTGGAAACAGGTCTCGTTAACTCCGGCAGCATCATGGTTCCGTGCCCCTGGCTTTCGGAGATCGCGGCGTATGCGCGTGCGAATCCACAGGCCGATCTGGGTTTGCACTTAACCCTTACGAGTGAATGGACGTCGTTTCGCTGGGGACCCGTGTCGTCGCGGAATCAAGTATCGTCGCTGCTCGATAAGGACGGTTATTTCCGGCTGACGGAAACTGAAGCCGCGGCGCAAGCTGATCCAAAGCACGTTGAGATGGAGATCACCGCACAAATCGAGCGTGCACGTTCGCTCGGCATTCAACCCACGCATCTCGATTCACACATGGGCACGCTCTACCAGAACAAGGCGCTGTTCGAAGTGTTTCTGCGTGTCGCGCGTAGTCAAAAGCTGCCGGTGCGAGTTGCGAAGGCGTGGTTTTCGCGCGCGGACTTTCTGCCGTCAGTGTTGAGTCAGGATGACGTTTATATCGATCGAGTTCTCGATATTAACCCGGGTGTCGCACCGCAGGATTGGGCCAGGTTTTACAGCGACGCGCTCGCGAAGCTCGAACCCGGCGTCACAGAAGTTGTAATTCATCTCGCATACGACGACGCCGAGATGCGTGCGGCAACGGCCGATCATCCTAATTGGGGTGCAGGCTGGCGCCAGCGGGATTTCGAATTCTTCACCAGCGATGCCTTCCGTAAGGTCCTTCAGGACAACCAGATAAAACTCATCACGTGGCGCGAGCTCGGGAAGTTGATCAAGTAATCCGCGGTTAATATTCGTCCAAAGTGGCCCTTCTCCGCTCTCTTTCGCGCGTTATTCGAATGACGGCAGCAATTGAGCTTGCCGATATTTTCCAAGTGCCTGAAGGAGAGCACCATGAAACACATTCAAAGGGCGATCGCATTATCTGGTCTTCTTGTTCTCTTGACGTTCTCATCCGCGCTGGCGCAGTCTGACCGGCAAACTATCATACATATACCTTT
Source organism: Pyrinomonadaceae bacterium (assembly GCA_035760085.1). Taxonomy (GTDB): domain Bacteria; phylum Acidobacteriota; class Blastocatellia; order Pyrinomonadales; family Pyrinomonadaceae; genus PSRF01. The sequence goes on along the minus strand of DASTTS010000022.1, from coordinate 3,305 downwards.
TAATTTTACCGTCGGTGAGAAGAGTTTTCCGTCCGGCAAGTACGTCATCGAGCGAAACAGGAATAACTCAGACGTGGTGTGGGTGATCCGGCACAAGGACGATATCCGCAGCGCAATTCTGCTGACGACGCCTGTTCGTGCGAACGACGTGGTTGAGGAAACACGACTGGTCTTCAATCGTTACGACGAGCTCTATTTTCTATCGGAGTTCTGGATCGTTGATAGTAAAACCGGACACAAAGTCCCGGCCTCCAAACGCGAGAAATCGTTGGAGAAAGCTGTAGCCGAGAGGCGTCAAGAACATATTCTGATCGATCGTGGCAAGTAATCAAAAGGGGAGCACACACTGAAGCGAAGGCCCTGACGCGTAGTCAGGGCCTTGCTTTTTGTCTCGAAGTCGACTAGGAAATCAGCGCGCGGGTTTTCAATTCACACGATTCGAGGAGTCGCCATTGACGACTGAAAAGTTTTCACGCCGCCAGTTTATGAAAGCTGGCGGCATTGGTGTGTTTGGTGCATTCGCTTTGCGAGCAAACGCGTGGTCCATCCAGGACCGTGAGCTGACGCTTTACGTCGGCACGTATACTTCAGGAAAGAGCGAAGGCATTTACGTTTACCGGATGGACCGTGCGACAGGCAGGTTAACGCAGTTCAGCTCCATCAAGTCTGTGAATCCGTCGTTCCTCACGATCGATAACACCAAACATTACCTGTACGCCGTGAACGAGGTTGGCGAGTACGCGGGGAAACCGGGCGGCGGCGTGAGCGCCTTTGCGATCGATCCGGCGACTGGGAATCTGCGTTTGCTAAATGAACAGGCAACGCAAGGCGCCGATCCGTGTTACCTCAGCATCGATACTAAAAAGCGAGTGTTGCTGGTCGCGAACTACACGGGCGGCAGTGTTACTGTGTTGCCGGTTCGCATTGACGGCACGCTCGGAATGGCGATCGATGTAAAGCAGCACGAAGGATCAGGCCCCAGGGAACAACAAAAAGGACCACACGCGCATTGCGTGATCCTCGATCGCGTTGAACGTCACGCGCTCGTTGCGGATCTCGGTATCGATAAGGTGATGATCTACCGGTTTGATCGGGCGACGGAAAAGCTTAGTCCGGCCCAACAACCGTTTGCAGAACTCGCAGTCGGCGCCGGACCGAGACATCTGACACTGCATCCGAAGGGTAAGTATCTCTACGTCATCAACGAGCTCGATTCAACGATGTCGTCCTTTAAATATAACGAGGTGAATGGCACGCTCACGTCGATCGAAACTGTTTCGACTTTGCCGGGCGACTTCAAGGGGACCAGTTACTGCGCTGACGTTCACGTCTCACCATCAGGCAGATTTCTTTACGGCTCGAATCGTGGTCACAATAGCATCGTCGTCTTCGAGATCGATTCACGTACAGGAAAACTCAAATTGATCGAACACGTGTCGACGGAGGGGAACTGGCCACGCAACTTCACGATCGATCCAACGGGCAAGTTCCTGCTGGTTGCGAATCAACGTAGTGAAAACGTCGTCATCTTCAATATCGACCAAAGCACCGGCCGGCTGACTCCGACGGGCCAGAACTACGAGATCCCCTCACCCGTGTGCCTCAAATTTCTTTAGCCAGAGGCAGCGGGGCAAGCCACCCTTCCTGACTTGTTCTTTTTTCAGGTCCTTAATGAATGAACAAGTCAGGAAGGGCGGATTGCCCCCGCTCTCTATTTAATTTGTGCTTTTTGTGGCTCACTTTGTTTGATGACCATTGAAAAGTCTGGCTAATTAGATAAAATACACGCGTTCCTGAAATCTCCAGCCTGAGGACAGCTAATAGATGCGGAAACCTGTACGTGCCTTATGGGCAGTCAGTCTGTCACTGTGTTTCGCTCTCCAACCACTGATCACAACTAATGCTCAAGTCGTCGACAGCGACGAATTTTTCCAGCGCGCCAGTCGCAACGGTCCGGAACGTGACCACTCGCGCAAGATCGACGACCTGATCAAGCGCATGACGCTCGAGGAAAAAGTCGGGCAAATGACGCAACTAGCCATTGGTGCGATCGCTGCCGGGCAAGATCAGCAGATCAAAGTCGACCCGGCAAAACTCGAGACAGCCATCGTCAAGTACGGTGTGGGATCAATACTCAACGTCGCCGACCAGGCGCTCACCGTCGATCACTGGCACCAGATCATCGGCCAGATTCAGGAAGCAGCGACTAAGAAAACACGTCTCGGCATTCCGATGATCTATGGCATCGACTCGATTCACGGCGCGAATTATGTTCAGGGCGCAACGCTCTTTCCGCAGGAGATCGGAATGGCGGCGACGTTTAATCCCGAGTTGATGAAGCGAGCCGCAGAGATCACGGCGATCGAAACCCGCGTCGCCGGCATTCCCTGGAGCTTCTCGCCGGTTCTTGATCTCGGTCGCAATCCGCTCTGGCCGCGTTTCTGGGAAACGTTCGGCGAGGATCCATATCTCGCGAAAGTGATGGGCGTCGCGTTCGTGCGTGGTCTGGAAGGCACGGATGTCTCTTCGTCGAGCGCAGTTGCGTCGAGTCTCAAACACTACATGGGCTACAGCTTTCCGCTGACAGGAAGAGATCGCACACCCGCGTGGATTCCCGAGAATTACCTGCGCGAATATTTTCTCCCGACGTTCGAGACTGCGGTCAAAGCAGGCGCGCGCACGATCATGATCAACTCGGGCGAGATTAATGGCGTTCCCGGTCACGTCAATCGCCACATCCTGACCGACATTCTTCGCACCGAGCTCGGTTTCAAAGGTCTTGTCGTCTCCGACTGGCAAGACATCAAAAAACTCGTGAACGTTTGGCGCATCGCTGCGAACGATAAAGAAGCAACGCGTCTCGCGGTGCTGGCCGGGATCGATATGAGCATGGTGCCGGACGATCTGAGCTTCGCCGATCACTTGATCGCGCTCGTGAAAGAAGGTGCGGTTCCCCAGTCGCGCATTGATGAAGCAGTGCGTCGCATATTGTGGGTGAAGTTTGAGCTTGGGCTGTTTGAGAAGCCGATGCCGGATGCGTCGCTGAAGCCGAAGTTTGCTTTGCCTGAATATCGACAGGTCAGCCTTGAAGCTGCGCGCGAGTCGATAACTCTCCTGAAAAACAGCAACAACATCCTGCCACTTGCGAAGACGGCGAAAGTTCTCGTCACTGGTCCAACTTCCGATTCGTTGATCTCGATGAACAACGGTTGGACTTACGTGTGGCAGGGCTCCGAAGAAAATCTCTATCCCAAAGATCGACACACGATCCGCCGCGCGCTTGAAGCAAAGCTGGGCGCCGGTAA
>DASTTS010000021.1:0-18510 GCA_035760085.1 Pyrinomonadaceae bacterium | reverse complement strand
GAAGGATCGACTCAGCGGCCAGTACGCTCACTTGCCGCCGCCGAGCCTGCGCTATCGCGTCAGTGCGTCGCCGGATGCTGACGCGTTCGTTGCGGTCGGGAAAAGGTGCGCCGCTGATATCCAGTCGGCTCTTCAGAAAGTCGGTCGTGAGCTGGATTCATTCCCGCGCATTCTGGATTTCGGCTGTGGCTGTGGGCGCACGTTGGTCTACGTAAAAGATCTCGCGCCACACGCACGCATCGACGGCACGGACATCGATGCCGAAGCGATTGAGTGGTGCAAACAGAACCTCACGTTCGCGAGCTTCAGTTTGAGCAAGGAAACTCCACCGATCGAATACGCGGCGGATACCTTCGATTTCATCTACGCGATTTCAGTGTTTACTCATTTGGATGAAGACTACCAGTTTCGCTGGCTGGAAGAGCTGCGACGTATTGCGAAGCCTGGAGCGGTGCTGCTGCTGACCGTCGATAGCTCGCTGGTGGGTGAGAAGAATTTCGTGTTTCAGCGCTCGTACGAGGAAGGATTGTTTCCGGCGTGGTATCAGAATGCGTTTCACTCCAAAGATTACGTGTTTGAGAAGTGGGGGAAATACTTTGAGGTGTTGGGGTATTTTCCAAGAACGTTGAACGATCTACAGGACGTGGTGGTGCTGAGAAAGAGTTAGAGTTAGACAGGATTACAGGATTTTTCATGATTTACAGGATTTCTAATATACTGTCGTCCCATGCATGAAGTGCATCTGCCGGCCGAGCCGCTCGTCGTCATCCAGCCGACTAAGCGATGGTCCATACTCAGCTTCAAAGACATCTGGGCGTATCGCGAGCTGCTCTTCTTCCTGACCTGGCGCGACGTTAAAGTGCGCTACAAGCAGACTGCGCTCGGCGCCGCGTGGGCCATCCTGCAACCGCTGTTCATGATGATCATCTTCACGATCTTCTTCGGCAGGCTCGCTGGTGTGGCGTCGGCAGGAATTCCTTATCCACTCTTTGCGCTCGCCGGGCTCGTGCCGTGGACGTTCTTCGCGAATGCGATCACCGCGAGCGGGAACAGTCTCGTCGGCAGCGCGAACCTGATTACTAAAGTTTACTTTCCACGTTTGATAGTGCCCGCCGCGGCGATGCTGGCAGGCCTGGTCGACTTCCTGCTCGCTTTTCTGATGCTCGTTATCTTGATGTTTTATTACCGTGTCACTGTCACAGTACAGATTCTTTTCCTGCCGGTATTGATTCTGTTGACGGCGCTGTTCAGTCTCGGTGTGGGAACGTGGATGTCGGCACTTAACGTGAAGTATCGCGACGTGCGGTTTGCTCTCCCCTTTCTGATCCAATTGTGGTTGTTTGTGTCGTCGGTCATTCTTCCTTCAACTTCGATTCCGCAAAAGTGGCGTTGGCTACTCATGTTGAATCCCATGTCGGGAATCATCGAGGGCTATCGTGCCGCGCTGTTCGGACTTCCGTTTGACTGGCCCGCCCTCGGCATCGCGTCTGCGCTGACCATCGTGGTCCTGCTCTACGCGATCTATGCTTTCGGACGCGTGGAACGCAGTTTTGCAGACATCATTTGATGCAGCCGATCATTAGAGTGCAGGGGCTTGGCAAGCAGTACCAGCTTGGTGGTGCTTCAGCCGTCTACTCAACCTTGCGCGAGTCGCTGATGGACCTCGCGCTCAAACCCGTGCGCGCGCTCCGCCGGAACGGTAACGAGCCGGTTACGATCTGGGCCATAAAAGATCTCGACTTCGAGGTCACGCCGGGTGAGATCGTCGGCATCATCGGACGTAACGGCGCGGGTAAGTCGACGTTGCTGAAGATCCTTTCGCGCATTACTGAGCCGACGCTCGGACGTGTGGAGTTGTTTGGGCGCGTGGCGAGTTTGCTCGAAGTCGGCACCGGCTTTCATCCGGAGCTCACTGGTCGCGAGAATATTTTTCTTAACGGCTCGATACTCGGGATGACGCGCCGCGAGATCGAGCGGAAGTTTGACGAGATCGTTGCGTTTTCTGAAGTCGAACGGTTTCTCGACACGCCGGTCAAACGTTACAGCAGCGGTATGTACGTGCGGCTCGCGTTTGCGGTCGCGGCGCATTTGCAACCCGAGATACTCGTCGTCGATGAAGTGCTGGCTGTGGGTGATTACGCGTTCCAGCAGAAGTGTTTGAACAAGATGCAGGATGTGTCCACCGGCGGGCGCACGGTGCTGTTTGTCAGTCACAATCTCGGTGCGATCAGCCGCCTGTGTAATCGTTGTCTGCTGCTCGATGGTGGACGTTTGATCGCGTCGGGACCGACCGCGGGCGTTGTGCAGAATTACATGACGAGCGGGCTGGTCCAACGGCCTGAGTACATTCAATCAAGCAATCGTGATAAGGCGATGAACCTGCTGCGCGTCGCGCTCAGAGGTGCGGATGGAGAGATCCGTAGCGAGATCAGGTACGACGAGAGTCTGTCGTTTGAGTTTGATTATGAGACAAATCAAACGGTGTCGGGGACGAGTCTCGGAGTGATGGTCTATACGCTCGATGGGACGTGCGCTTTTACGTCGGCAGACATCGATGCACATGCGGAGCTGCTTGGTGTGCGCGAGCCCGGGAAGTACACCGCGCGAGTGACGGTGCCGGCGAAGTGGCTGAATGTCGGGCGCTACACGTTGACTGTGGCCCTCGCGAATGCGATGAGCGGTGTGGTTTACGACAACGTCGAGGCGCTCGTGTTTCAGATCGTAGATACGGGTACACCGGGATCGCTGAACGGGATCAAACGACCCGGCGTGCTGCAGCCCTTACTCGACTGGGAAACGCGGATTAACGCGGAATAAAATCCGGATTTAAATCCGCGTTTAAGCTTTTCTATGAAGTTATTCGAGCCGAATAATCTCTCGAGACGTACTCCTGAATTCACGCCCTTTGCCCAGGTCTCGGCTTTTGTTGGTGCAAATGTTTCCGCGAATAATTTCAAGATCGAGACGCCGTCAGGGAAGTATTTTCTGAAGTCGCGTGAGCAGAGTGCGGTTGAGAAGATGCGTGCGGAGGCTGAGCTGACGTTTGCGCTTGGCGAGTTGGGCCAGAAGGTGCCGCGGATTATTCGTTCGCCGGATGAAGAGCTTGTGAGTTCCATCGCGGGCAAGTGTTGGGTGCTTTACGAATTTCAGGAGGGTGATTATTTCTCGGGCAACGGGGGTGAGCTGCTGGCCGCGGCCGAGGTGTTTGGCGAGCTTACAAGTGCGGCGCAGTCGTTGTTTTCAGATGCTGGTGTTGAAGATGCGGTGCCGGGTCGGTTGATTGAGTTGCTTGATAGATCATCTATTGAGGTCGATCATCGCACTAAGATTCTGGAAAGTTTGAGTGAGGTCGAGAAGCATCGCGAGCTGCTGAATGGTCGCGTGCTGCCGATGCATCTCGACTATCATCCGCTCAACTTGCTCATGATTGATGAGCGCGTGGCCTGCGTTGTCGATCTGGAACACTTGAAGCCGTATTCGGTTGTGTCGGGGTTGGGGTTTGCGGCGTTCAAGCTGATCCGGCAGGCGATGGTTGATGAGGAGTTTCGGGAGCGCGAGTTAAAAGAGCGGACGGCGGTAGCGACGTGGTTGCGCGGGTGGCGGAAGAGTTTTCCGGGTGATGAGTATACGTCTGGTGAACTAGGGATCGGGGCGAAGGCCCGGATACTCACGTTGATTCAGATCATTCTTGGCGATGAGAGGCTTGGATATGATCTGCAAAAACAGATTACGAGTTTGTATGAGGTGGAGGTAGTTTTCTGACAGGATTTACAAGATTCAGCAAGATAAACAAGATTCCTGTTCATCCTGTTCAAATCTTGTAAATCCTGTCTAATATGGGTGCGAATGATCATTAATCTTACCGGCAAGACGGCGCTCGTCACTGCGAGTAGTAAAGGCATCGGCTTCGCCATTAGCAAAGCGCTCCTCGACGCGGGGGCGAACGTATGCATTTGTTCCCGCAACGAAGACAACCTGCGCACGGCCGAAAAAGAACTCGGCAACCCGGAGCGCGTGTTGGCAGTCGCCGGCGACATCGCCGAGCCGGAATTCTTAAAACAGCTCGTGAATCAAGCTCATGAGCGTTTCAAATCAATCGACATACTCGTCAACAACAGCGGTGGTCCACCCGCGGGCGAAGCACTTTCATTAACCGAAGAACAATGGACCGCAGCCATCAACAGCAACCTGCTGAGCGTTGTCAGGCTCTCGTCACTCGTCATTCCACGGATGAAAGATAATGGCTGGGGACGAATCGTAAATCTCACGTCAACGGCGGCGCGCGAACCTGCGGCGGGCCTGGTTCTTTCGAACGTAACGCGCGCTGGTGTGGCAGCATATACGAAGACGCTCGCGCAGGAGGTCGGGCCATTCGGTATCACGGTGAACACGATCCTCACCGGCGGCGTGTTGACCGATCGACTGAATTCACTGCTCGAACGAAACATCAAAGACACGGGCGAGTCGCTCCAGGACGCCATCGCGCGGATCGAGAAGACGATTCCCGTGCGACACATCTCGACGCCCGAAGAGTTTGCGGCAACGACGCTGTTTCTCGTGTCGCCGCAAGCGAGCTACATCAACGGCGCGGCCATTCCGGTTGATGGTGGCGCTTCCAAGAGCATCTTCTAATGATCAACTTCTGTTTGCGGCCTGTTGCGGTGGAGGCTACCGGTAAAGTCGCCAGCATGATGCAGCGGCCGGAGGAGTCAGAGAAAGCGCTGTTGCAACTCTGCTCAGAGCGGTTGTCTGAGTCACAGCTAAGAACAGTTAATCGCGCGCTGGCATACGCAAAGTCGCTCGAATCGACGGACCCGAATCACCCTTCGATGCGTGCTTACTTCAGTCATCCGCTGCGCGTCGCGCACATCGCGTTTCAGTTGCTCGAGCAGCCGTCGGCGGAAATCGTTGCGATGGGTTTGGTGCACAATGTGTTTGAAGTGTCGGGACTCACAGAAGGCGATCTACTTGAAGCGGGATTCAGCGAGCGGCTGGCAGTTGGGATTCGATTGACGACGGTCGATCGCAAACAACAGTACGATGAGGCGTACCTCGCAAAGTTTTACGGTCGGATTAAGGCGTTTGGCGATGACCTCACGCTGATCAAATGTGTAGATAAACTCGACAACCTGCTCGCGTTTCAACTTTTTGAGAGAACGCCGGAGATTGAGCGATACATGGCGCTTTGCGAGCAGTTTGTGGTGCCGATTGCGAGGGGTTTGTCGGCTGAGTTTGGGGAATATGTGCGAGAGACGATTGATTATATGCGAGCGGTTGGTTGCGACGACCAGTTGCGGGAGCAGTACGAGAACTTTCGAAAGTATTAGACGGGATTCACAGGATTTTTCAGGATGAAGATTGCGGTTTTCATTCCGGTGCGTCTCGATTCCACGAGACTGCCGCGTAAAGCGCTGCTCGACATCGAAGGCAAACCCGCGATCGTGCATCTGATCGAGCGTCTGAAACTCGCTTCGCGTCCACACGAGATCGTGCTCTGCACGAGTGCCGAAGCTACTGACGATCCGCTCGCCGGAGTTGCAGAGTCTTGTAAAATCCGTCTGTGTCGCGGCAGCAAAGAGGATCTGCTCAAACGTTACAGCCAGGCAGTTGCGGAGAACGCCGTCGATCTGATCGTGAACGTCGATGGGGACGATATCCTGATCGATCCCGAGCAGGTGGACCAGGTGGCGGAGTCGTTGCTGGCCACGGGCGCGGATATCGTAAAGTGTGAAGGGTTGCCGTTCGGTGCCGCGCCGCTCGGCGTCAGAGCTGAGGCGCTCGTGCACGTCGTCGCGACAAAGCCTGATGATGATACAGCAACGGGTTGGAGCAGGTTCTTTACCGACGCGGGTGAGTTCAAGGTCGAGACGCTCGTGTTTGACGATCCCGGGCTACGACAGCCGGACCTTCGCATGACGCTCGACTACGAGGAAGACTTACAATTCTTCCGCGCAGTATTTCGAGAGCTGAGTGAGCCGGTGCGATTGAGAGATGCGATCCGTTTGATCCGGGCGCGCCCCGACATTCTCGCGCTCAACGCGGGTCTCGAAGAACGTTACTGGGCACACTTCAATAGCAATTTGCCGGCGAGTTTGAAGTGATCGAAAGAAGAAAGTCTCCCGCAAAGGCGCAAAGGGAGATCATGAGTTGAAAGCTTCTTTGCGTCTTTCTTTGCGCCTTTGCGCCTTTGCGGGAGACATTTCGTTAACACTGGGAGTTACGGATGCGCTTTTTAATTGTAGGGTTGGGTTCGATGGGCAAGCGCCGCGTTCGCAACCTGCAACACCTGAAGGCCGGCGAGATTGCCGGGTTTGATCCGCGCGCGGATCGTCGCGACGAGGCCCACTCGAAATATTCGATTCCGACTTTCGAAGATTTCGACAACGCACTCGCAACGTTTCGACCCGAAGCGCTCATCATCTCGACGCCTCCCGATCTCCACGTCAGGTACGCAAAACGCGCGCTCGAAAACAACTGTCACTTCTTCTCCGAAGCAAGCGTTGTTGACGACGAAATGGACGAGCTTATCAGTCTTTCGAAACAACACGCTGAGTTAACGGCAGCGCCTTCGTGCACGATGCGCTTTCACCCATCGATCCAGGCGATCAAACAGATCGTCGATAGCGAGACTTTCGGCAAACCGCTGCTGCTCACGTATCAATCGGGTCTGTGGCTGCCTGACTGGCACCCGTGGGAAGATTACAGATCGTTCTATGTCGCTCGCCGCATCACGGGCGCGTGTCGCGAGATCGTTCCCTTCGAGCTGTCGTGGCTCACGTGGCTACTGGGGCCAGTCGAGTTTGTCACCGGAATGCGCGGCAAACTCTCGTCGCTCGATGTCGACATCGACGATGCTTACCAGGTGCTGCTACAGTTTCGCTCAGGCTTGCTGGGCCACTTACTCGTCGACGTGATCTCGCGTGCGCCCGTTCGCTCGTTTCGTCTCAGCAGCGACCAGGCCACGATCGAGTGGGATGCGATGTTGAAAACCGTGCGCCTGTTTCGTGCTGACACGAAAGAGTGGGAAACGATTCCGGAGCCGGAACAGATCAAAGAGCCGGGTTACATAACCGCCGAAAACCTCTACATCGAGGAGATGCGCGCTTTCGTCGACGCGTGTGCGGGCAAAAAGAAGTGGGGCTACTCACTCGAAGAAGACAAGCGCATGCTCGACTTGTTGTCGTCGATCGAACAGAGTTGGGACAATCACACACAGATCGCAATAAGCTAATCAGCATGACGAAATTTTCTTTTGAGAAGTCGAAGGCACTCTCGCGCCGCGCGCATGAGCTGATTCCGGCGGGCGCGCACACGTACAGCAAGGCTGACGATCAGTTTCCGTTAAACGCGCCGGGCTTTATCGAGCGTGGCGAAGGCTGCACTGTTTGGGACGTTGACGGGAATCAGTTTCTCGATTGGGGCATGGGTCTGCGCTCAGTGATTTTGGGCCACGGTTATCCGGCGGTGAACGACGCTGTATTTGCGCAGATCGCGAAGGGAGTGAACTTTTTGCGGCCGTCGCCGGTGGAAGTCGAGCTCGCCGAGTTGATGAACGAGATCATTCCGTCGGCGGAGATGGTGAAGTTTGCGAAGAACGGATCGAATGTGACTTCGGCTGCGATTCGTCTGGCGCGGGCGCACACGGGTCGCGAGCTGATCGCGTTCTGTCGCGAGCATCCGTTTTTCAGTTTTGACGATTGGTTCATCGGCACGACGCCCGCAAACGCCGGCATACCGGACGTCATCACGAGCCAGAGTCTTGCGTTTCATTACAACGATATTCAGAGTCTCGAACGGTTGTTTGCCGAACATCCGGGCCAGATCGCGGCGGTGATTCTCGAACCGGTGACGCTCGACGCACCGGCGAATAACTTCCTGCAACAAGTCCGCGATCTGACTCACAAAAACGGCGCGCTACTGATCTTCGACGAGATGATCACCGGCTTTCGCTGGCATCTTTCCGGCGCGCAGGCGTACTTCGACGTGATTCCCGACATCTCGACCTTCGGCAAAGCGATCGGAAATGGATTTTCTGTCGCGGTGCTGGCGGGCAGGAAAGAAGTCATGGAGCTCGGCGGCATCAAGCATGGCAAGCCGAAAGTTTTTCTACTCTCGACCACGCACGGCAGTGAAACTCATTCACTCGCAGCTTCGGTCGCGACGATCAAAACGATGGCGCAACATGATGTTGTCAGTCATCTCTGGAAGATCGGCAAAGCGCTTCAGGATGGTTTCAATAACCTTGCCGCGGAGATGGGCGTCGCGGATCACATCAGTTGCGTTGGTTACCCGTGTAGTCCGGCGATCGTGACGCGCGACCGCGAGAAGCAGGTGTCAATGCCGTTTCGCACGTTGTTTCTTCAGGAGATGATCCAGCACGGCGTGTTGATTCCTTATGTGGCGACGAGTTTCGCGCACACGGAGAAAGAAGTGGACCAAACGCTCGAAGCAGCTACACATGCGCTGGACGTGTATGCGCGCGCGCTTGCAGACGGTGTTGAAAAATTTCTTATCGGACCGGCAGTTAAACCTGTCTTTAGAAAATTCAATTGAGAATAGCCGCAGTACAACTCGAAATCACGCTCGGCCAGCCCGAAGCCAACATTAACCGCGCGCGCGGACTGCTGTCTGCTGCGAAGCAACAAGGTGCTGAGATCGTTTTGCTGCCGGAGCTTTGGACCACGGGCTACGACCTCGAACGCGCTGCCGGGCTCGCCATTCATCTCAAAAGCGATAACGAAATCGCGAAGCTTGCACGTGAGTTTGGTGTGTATCTCTGCGGCTCGGTCCTCGAAAAGAGCGGTGGAAAGTTCTTCAACGCGTTCACGATCTATTCACCACACGGCGAGCTGCTCGCGGTCTACCGCAAGCTGCATCTCTTTGCCCCTTTGCATGAACCAGAATTCCTGTCGCCCGGCGACGCGCCCGTATCTCTCGAGCTTCCGTGGGGCAAATCGGGTTTGGCGATCTGTTACGATCTGCGTTTCCCGGAGCTGTTTCGGTCGTATGCCGTCGATGGGTCGCGATTGATACTCGTTTGTGCCGAGTGGCCGCATCCGCGACTCGAACACTGGCGCACGCTGCTGCGCGCACGCGCGATCGAGAATCAGTGTTACGTTGTTGCGTGTAATGCGGTCGGATGTGTGAACGAGACTGTGTTTTTCGGGCATTCGATGATCATTAATCCGTGGGGTGAAGTATTGGTGGAGGCAGGCGAAATGGAGGCAATACTCTCCGCGGATCTTGATTTGGCTCAGGTCGATCAGATACGTCAGCAATTCCCTGTGCTATCCGATCGTCGAAACGAACTGTTTAGCCACCAGAAGGCACAAAAAGCACGCAAAACTTAAATGCAAAATATTCAAGTAGGGAACAAGTTGATTGGGCCGGGGCAGCCGGTTTTTGTGATCGCTGAGGCTGGTGTGAATCACAATGGCGAGCGGAAGCTGGCGCGCGCGCTGATCGATGTCGCGGTCGAGGCGGGCGCCGATGCCGTCAAGTTTCAAACCTTCCGCGCCGATCGTCTCGCGACTCCCGACGCACCGAAAGCCGAGTATCAACTACAAACTACCGGCGACGCTGAATCACAATTCGAGATGTTGCGGCGTCTTGAATTATCTGCAGATGCACACCGCGAGTTACAAGCGTACTGTCATGAGCGCGGCATCATTTTTCTTTCCACGCCGTTTGATGAAGAAGCCGTCGATCTGCTGGACGAACTCGGCGTGCCCGCGTTCAAGATCAGCTCCGGCGATCTGACAAACTCGCCGTTGCTCGAACATGTGGCCGGCAAAGGCAAGCCCGTGATTCTCTCGACCGGCATGTCAGAGCTTTCCGAGTTGATCGAGGCGGTGAGCGTGTTGAATACGGCAGGTTGTGAGAATCCCGTGCTGTTGCATTGTGTTTCGAACTATCCAGCCGGTGCGTCTGAAGTAAACTTGCGCGCGATGCAGACGATGCGATCAGCCTTCGACGTGCCGGTAGGTTTTTCAGATCACACGGACGGCATCGACGTGGCGCTTGCTGCCGTTGCGCTTGGAGCTTGTGTGATCGAGAAGCACTTCACCCTCGACCGAACTCTGCCCGGACCGGATCATCGTGCATCACTCGAGCCTGCGGAGTTGCGCGAGTTAGTACGATCGATCCGCAGAGTCGAGACTGCGCTTGGCAACGGGCGAAAGGTGCCAACCGCAAGTGAGATCGAGACTGCGAAAGTCGCCCGAAGAAGTTTAGTAGCGGCGCGTGACATTCCGGCGGGCGCGACATTGGAACGCGAGATGGTGATGATGCGCCGTCCCGGCACCGGTATGTCGCCCGCAATGATCGAGACGTTGCTCGGTCGTCGAGTTAAAAAAGACATCGACGCCGGAACCCTTTTAGACGCCGACATGTTTGACTAACACTGGAACACAGATTTACACGGATAAAACGCCGATCATGAACATCTGGATCACGGGTTGTAGTGGTTTTCTTGGCGCCAGACTCGCCAAACACTTCGCCGAACAACATCACGTTACTGGTATTGCGAGACGGGACTGCACAGCCGCAAGTCGCTCTGTATCGATCGATCTCGCAAACCGCGAATCTCCGCGCGTGATCGAAAAACTCGTCGCGGAATCCGGCGCGCCCGACGTCGTCATTCATGCCGCTTCCAAACAACCCGGTCTCGGCGATCTCGCTGACTTCGTCGACGCAAACGTCCACGCGACTTCAAATCTGATCGAAGGGCTAACCCAAAAACCGCCGCGCCTGATCATCTACACCTCGACGCTCAGCGTTTACGGCCGCCCAAGCGTGATCCCTGTCGACGAATCGTGCCCTGCCGGCGGCTCGCTGCCCTACGGCGCCACCAAACGCTGGGGCGAACAAATGCTTGAAACGTTTCAGCGCTATTCGCGCATCGTGGTGCTGCGTATGCCGAGTCTTTACGGCGCGGGCCAGGCTGACAGTTTTATCGACGGACTCGCGCGCACTGCTCAACTCGGCGATTCAATTGAGCTCTTTTCCCGTGGCGAGCTGGTTCGCGATGCGTTGCACGTCAGCGACGTCGTGCGCGCGATCGACAACTGCATCGCGCAACCACCTGACGACGCGTTCTCGATCCTGAATCTCGGCTGCGGCCAGCGAATAAAAACCGCGGAGTGGGCGCGTGCGCTCGTTGATGCGCTCGACAGCAAAAGCGCTATCATTCCCGTCGATCGCGAAGCATCTCAATTCGATCTCTACGCCGACATCTCCGCCGCGCGACAACAGATCGCTTTCGCACCCATGTCGCTGGCCGAGTCAATGAAAGTCTATGCCGACGAACTACGAGCATGATCCAAATCATCCGCTGACGACTGCGTTTCCTTACTTTCCACCGGAGGAGCAGCAGTGGTTGGCCGGCGAGCTAAGCCAGATACTCAACGGCATGCTCGCGATGGGTCCGCGTGTGGCGCAGTTTGAAAAAGAGTTTGCGGCGTACTGCGGCCAGCCGTACGGCATCGCGTTTCCGAGTTGCACGTCGTCGATGGAAGCGGCGTTGCTCGCGTTCGGAGTTGGACCAGGCGATGAAGTGCTTGTGCCGGTTGAGACGTTCATCGCGACCGGCATGGTCGTGTCGCTGGTCGGCGCGACGCCAGTCTTCACTGAGATCTCAGCCGGCAACTTCTCGATGGATTTTGACGATGCGTGGTCACGTGTAACAGAGAAAACGCGCGGCGCGATCGTGGTCCACTTCGGCGGTTTCATCTCACCGCAGTTGCCTGCGTTTGTCGAGAAGATGCGTGCGTCCGGCCGCTTCGTGATCGAAGACGCGGCGCACGCGCCCGGTGCGGAGTTGAATGGTAAGCGAGCGGGAAGCATTGGTGACGCGGGCTGTTTCTCGTTTTACCCGACGAAGATCATGTCGACGGGCGAAGGTGGAATGCTGGTCACCAATCTTCAAGATATCGCACGAGCGTCCAGGAGCTTGCAACTACGTGGTCGCGATCTCGACGCACCGGGCGAGCTCTACGTGCGCGCCGGTAGAAATAATCGGTTCACTGAAATCGCGGCCGCGATGGGTTTGAGCCAGTTGCGATCGTTGCCCGAGTTTCTCGCGAGCCGTAGGCGTGTCGCTGCGATTTACGACGAGATGTTGCTCGGCAGTGAGCTCTTCGTTCCGTTGCTTGCGGAAGATGGCAGTGCGCCGAGTTACTGGCGCTATGTTGCGATTCCGACAGTTGAGATCGATCGTGCTGCGCTTCGCGATCGTCTCGCCGCCGACAAGATTACGATCGACTGGGCCTACGATCCGCCGTTGCACTTACAGCCGGTTTTTCAACGTACGATGGGCACGCACACTGGTATGTTGCCGCGCTCGGAAAGTATTCTGGCGCGACACATCTGCCTACCAGTGCACGCTCGCATGCGCGATCAGGATGCAGAGTTTGTCGCGCAGCGCTTGCTCGCTCACGTCAATGAATTGACCGGAGTTCAGCAGCAAACTTCGTGAAGATCGCCATTCACCAGCCGCAATATTTTCCCTGGCCGCCTTATGTGCACAAAGTAATGTCTGCTGATATATTCGTGTACCTTGACACGGTGCAGTTCAGCAAGAACGGCGTTCAAAATCGCAATCAAATCAAGACGTCGCAGGGCGCGCAGTGGCTGACGATCGCCGTGACGCATGAGCTCGGCCGTAGCATTCGAGACACGGCGCTCGCTGAGGCAAACGCGATTGTGAAGCACTGGAAAACGTTGCAGGCAAACTACGCGCGCACGCCCGGTTTTCAACGCTGGAAAGAGGAGTTGCACAGCCTCCTTACCCGCGGCTATCGCACACTCGATGAGGTCGCGATCGCATCGACTGAATGGATGATCGACAAGTTGGAAGTCAATAACAAGCGGGTGCGAGCTTCCGAGATCCCCGGAACACATGGACGCGCGTCAGAGCTCGTTGCTTCGATCTGTGAAGCGCTTGCAGGAGATCAATACCTGACCGGGACGGGCGCACTCGCTTACCTGCAAGTGGAAGATTTCAAACGCATCGACTGCGAAGTTCTCGTGCAGCGCTGGCAGCCGTTTTCATACAACCAGCCGCACGGTGATTTCGTTCCTGATCTATCGACACTCGATCTCTTGCTCAACAACCCCGACCAGGCAGCAGAACTGATCGCAAACGCGGGAAGTTGGGAGGCGCTCAAAAGCGTATGACCAAACGCCGCGTCCTGGGCATCACTGCGATTCGCTCCGAGTATTTCCTGCAGCATCCAATCCTGCGCGCGATTGTCGATCATCCCGGGCTCGAGCTTGAGCTCGTCGTCACCGGCGCTCACCTGTCGCCGCTGCATGGTTACACCGTCAAAGACATCGAAGCGGATGGTTTTCCCATCGTCGCGCGCATCGAAAACTTGATCTACTCGGATCGCGATGCTGCGCGACTCAAGGGCGCAGCCTCGCAATTACAGGTACTTGCTCACGTTGTCGATCAGCGACGACCCGACTGGCTGCTCGTGCCTGCGGATCGCGAAGAGTCGATGACGCTCGCGCTCTGCGGCACTTACATGAACATCGCGACCGCGCATTACGCTGCCGGCGATCGCGTCGTAGGAAATGCCGACGACATGATTCGTCACGCGGTATCGCGTCTCTCTCATCTTCTACTAACGACTCACGAACAGGCACGCGAGCGCCTGATCAAAGCTGGTGAAGAAGCGTGGCGCGTGCATAACGTCGGGCACGCAGGCATCGATCGCCTTCGCTCAACCGAAGAGCTAAGCACTTCCGAACTCGCTCAAGCGCTCGGAGTGAAAGACATCGCCGACCAGTTTGCAGTGATCATTCAGCATCCACTGACTTCCGAGATTGATAAATCCGGCGAGCACATGCGTGCGACCCTCTCAGCCGTGCTCGATCTCGGATTGCAAGCGTTCGTGAGTTATCCAAACTCCGATCCGGGCAGCAATCAAATCATCAACGTAATCGACGAACACCGCCAAAATCCGCGTCTATCCGTGTTCAAAAATATCCCCGATCGCGAGTTTGTGAATTTGTTAAGGCGCGCAACAGTCCTGCTCGGCAACTCGAGTCTGGGCCTACTCGAGGCTCCGTATCTGAAATTACCAGTCGTCAACGTCGGCCGCAGGCAATCAGAGCGTCATCACGCAAGCAACGTGTTCTTTGTTCCCGCTGATCGCGAAGCAATAGTGCGACAGGTGCGAGCGATCATAGATAACGGCATTGGCGAATGTGAAAATCCCTTCGGCGATGGCCACACCGGTGCGCGCGTAGCGGAGTTATTGGCGACGACGCCGATCGATGCCAGATTGTTGAATAAAGATTTGAGCTATTGAAAGCGAACTGTAGGGGCGGCCCTCCGTGGCCGTCCCAGGTTGCCACATTGTGTTTCCACGCGGGGGCGGCCACAGAGGGCCGCCCCTACAGTTGACTTCGAGTATGAACCAGAACTGGGACGAGGTTTACAGCAAGAACTTCATGACGATGTGGTATCCGAATGAGGATATCATTCGGTTCTGCGCGCGCCTGATCCAGAAACAGCTCACGCACGACAAATACGACGTCAAACGTCCGGTCGAGCGTGTGCTCGATCTCGGCTGCGGTAACGGCCGTCACGCAATCTATTTCGCGCGCCAGGGCTTCAAAGCGTCGGGTATTGACGTCTCGGAACAAGCGATCGAGTGGGCGCGAGAGTGGGCGAGACGCGAAGGTCTCGAAATCGACTTCCGCACCGGCAACATCGAGAACCTGCCGTTTGCAAACGCGACCTTCGACGTCGTCGTCTCGCACGGCGTGCTCGATCACGTTCACATGGAAACAGCGCAAAAAGCGGCCGCTGAAGTCCGCCGTGTGCTAAAGCCGAAAGGCCTCTTTTACTGCGATCTGCGCTCAACAGAAGACTATGAATACGGCGTGGGCGAGCCGGCCGGAATGAACACGTTCGTCGTGAGCGAGGGCTACGAGCGCGGGCTAGTCCAGCACTTTTTCTCGCGCGCCGAGACAGACGAGCTATTTGACGGTCTTTTTCGAATCCTCTACAGTGAAATCACTGAGTTGCGACTCGGGCCTGACTTCCAACGGAAATTTTCTCGGTGGGTTTTCGCCGCTGAATCGCTCTGATTTGAATGCGAATACTTGTCATAGCTCCCCATCCCGACGACGAAACCCTGGGATGCGGAGGCTCTTTACTGAAACACAAGTCAAACGGCGATAGCCTCTCGTGGCTCGTAGCGACGCGCGGCCACGAGCCGCAGTGGTCGGGCCAGCTCCTCGCGCAAAAGGAGCGCGAGATCAACGCCGTCGCCGCCGCTTACGGTTTCGAGAACACTTTCCGGCTCAACTTTCCGACTATCAAGCTCGACCAAACACCGCTCGAAGAGATCATAGTCGCCATTCGCGATGCCATTACCAGTTCCAAGCCTGACCGGGTATACGTCAATCACGCCGGCGATGTGCATTCAGATCATCGCGTACTCTTTGAAGCGACGATGTCAGTGCTGAAACCTTTCTACAGCGGCAAGCATGGCGTGACGCGAGTTTTGAGTTACGAAGTGTTCTCTTCGACTGATGCGGCGCCTGTTAATCCGGCGCGCGCGTTTTTGCCGAATGTGTTTACTGATGTGACCGAGTTTCTCGAACGGAAGCTCGAGATCATGGGTTTGTACGAGTCGGAATTGCAGGCGTCGCCGCTACCGCGCGCCCTCGACAGTCTCAGGGCTTTGGCGCGGGTGAGAGGCGCGACGATCGGCGTCGAGTATGCGGAGGCGTTCATGCTCGTGCGCGAGGTGAATTAATGATCCCCGTTGTCGGCTTCGGCGCGGGCGGCCACGCGAAGGTTGTGATCGAGATCCTGCGATCGATGCAGGGACATCACATCGTTGGCTTGCTGGACTCGCGACAAGAGCTTTGGGGCAAGCATGTTTTGGGTATTGAAGTGCTGGGCGACGATTCATTGATGGCGGAGCTGAAGGAGCGCGGCACCAATAACGCGTTCATCGGAGTCGGCACAGTTGGTGACGCACAACCGCGACGACAGCTTTATGAGAAGGTAGTAGGCTCCGGTTTTCAGATCGTGCCGGCGATACATGCCGTAGCTGTTGTTTCTTCTTCGGCAACGATCGGAGATGGACCAACGATCATGGCGGGCGCGATCGTCAACGCGAATGCCGTGATCGGAAACAATGTGATCGTCAACACGGGCGCCATCGTCGAACACGATTGTGTCATTGGCGATCACACGCACATCGCCACAGGCGCGCGATTGGCGGGCGGCGTTCATGTGGGAGCGGGTTCGCATATCGGTATCGGCGCGGTTGTGCGACAGGAAATCCGGATCGGCGAGGGCGCGATTGTTGGTGCGGGCGCAGTTGTTGTGCGAGACGTTCCAGCAGGGAAAACCGTAATGGGTGTACCAGCAAGATGACTGAGTTAGAGCGAGTAACTGTAAATCCAAACAGCTCCGTACGGCAGGTTATGGAGTGCATCGATCAGTCTGCGAAGGGCATTGCCCTCGTGCTTGACGAGCAGCGACACCTGATCGGCACCGTGACCGATGGCGACATCCGTCGCGCGATACTTGCCGGGATGGACCTTGAGCTGTCGATTAGCGAGCTCTTAAGTCAACGCCAACCAGTCTTTGCGTCCGGCGCGATCACAGCTCCACTCGGCACTGACGACACAGCGCTCCTGCACCTGATGACCGAGAACGGCGTGCGGCACATTCCGCTCGTCGACGCTGACGGGTGCGTCGCAGACATCTCTTTCCTCACTGAGCTGGTGAAAGAGTATGAGCTGCCGCTACGAGCACTCGTGATGGCGGGTGGTTATGGCAACCGCCTGCGGCCGCTGACGGAAGAACTGCCGAAGCCGATGCTGCCCGTCGGCAACAAGCCGCTACTCGAGTTGATCGTCGAACAGCTCAAACATGCGGGCATTCGCCAGGTCAACGTCGCGACGCATTACAAAAGCGAAGTGATTGCCGAGCACTTCAAAAACGGTGAAGCGTTTGGCGTCGACATTCGCTACGTCAAAGAAGATCAACCGCTCGGCACCGCGGGCGCGCTCAGCCTGCTCGAAGAAGTCGACGAGCCGCTGCTGGTGATGAACGGCGACATACTCACGCGTGTCGACTTTCGGGCGTTGCTTCACTTCCATCGCGAGCATAAAGCCGATCTGACCGTTTGCGTGCGACAGTATGAGTTCAATGTGCCGTACGGCGTGATCGATACGGACGGCGTTAATGTGAAGGGAATCTCGGAGAAGCCGGTGGTGCGGCAGTTTATCAACGCCGGGATCTACCTGCTGAACCCGCAGGTGCGTCGCTTGATCCCGAACGGCCAAGCCTACGACATCCCTGATCTAATCGAACGGTTGATCAGCGAAGCTCGCACCGTCGTCTGCTTCCCGATTCGTGAATACTGGCTCGACATCGGCAAAGTCGATCAATACGACCAGGCGAAAGCAGATATCGCTGCCGGCCGCTATTAAATCGTCTTTTAAAATCCGAGTAATCTGTGGTTAAAGATCCCTACCAATTTCAGCACGAGCGAGAACGCGAGTACGCACTGCAATCGATGCGGGCGTACCTGCAAAACAAGCCTGAGCAGGTTAAGTTCTTCGAAGAGATCGTTGGACCATATCTCACAGATGACGTTTCCGTGCTCGATGCGTGTTGCGGGATCGGCGACTTGCTTTACTTCCTCGCGCAACTCAATCCGAATGCTCGTTTTACTGGTGTCGACAAAGCCGGGTTTCTGATCGACGAAGCGCGCACACACTTCGCCGGTAATCCAAACGTTACCTTCGAACCCGGCGATATCTACGCGCTCTCCGATCAGTTCGGCGCAAAGAGTTTCGATCTTTCAGTTTGTAAGCAAACGCTCTCGTGGCTGCCGTCGTACGAGCGACCAGTCGAAGAGTTGATCGCGGTAACGCGTCGTGCGGTCTTCATCAGCTCGCTCTTTTACGACGGTCGCATCGATTTCGAGACGCGCGTACGCGAACACACTACCGAGGCGGGCCGCGACGGCTATAATGCTTTTTACAACGTCTATAGCTTCGATGTCTTTAGGGAGTTTTGCCTGGAGCGTGGCGCAAAAGACGTGGTTGGCTTTGACTTCAATATCGGCATCGATCTGCCACGTCCCGCGAATCCGGATCGCATGGGAACTTACACAGTGCAGTTACAATCAGGCGAGCGCCTGCAGATCTCAGGCGCCCTCCTGATGCCGTGGAAGATCGTGAGGATCGATTTGTAAGAAATGTTTCTCATGCAGCGGCGCAGCGGCGCAAAGCGCTGCCGCGTTTCTAACGGATTTCTTTGCGCCTTTGCGTCTTTGCGGGAGACAGTTTTTTAGCATGAACTGGAGTGACAAAAAGGTTCTGGTGACCGGCGCCGGTGGTTTCATCGGCAGCCATCTGACTGAGCGTCTCGTCGAGCTGGGTGCAGAGACGCGCGCGTTCGTGCGTTACAGCTCAACCGGCTCGTGGGGCTGGCTCGATCAGTCGCCACGGAAGAACGATATCGAGGTT
>DASTTS010000020.1:0-3291 GCA_035760085.1 Pyrinomonadaceae bacterium | reverse complement strand
TGGCCAGTGTGAAGATTGGCCAGTGAGGTCGTAAATACTTTAACAGGCGGCGAAGATCACGCATCTCTGGTTGCGAAAATCTCTGATCAGTTGCTATAAGGGAGGTAGAAAAACGGCCCAAAATCCGTAAGAAAGAACTATACTTACCCCCACTTATTTGCGTCAAGGCTGACTGATTTGCTCGATTTCTTTCTGGGCGTGAATTCATGCAAATCTTTTCCCCGCATGAGTCTGCCTCAATTTAGGTTATAATTCCGCCGCTAACTGCGGTGATAATTTAGATCCCCTCCGACAGGATCAGGACATTTGGCACAGCAAGCAACACCAAACACCAAGCACGCGGGTAAACGTCTTCTCATCGCAGATGACGATACCGACATGAGATTTCTTCTCGCCGAGTACTTTCGCCGGCTGGGCTTTGAAGTAGAAGAACGCGAAAGCGGCATGGCGGCACTAGAAGCCGCCATCGCTGGACGATTCGACTGTTTCATCTTCGACGTATCGATGCCCGGTATGTCCGGCATTGAGCTGCTCAAACGAGTTCGCGATCGCGGCATTCAAACTCCGGCTCTGTTCCTAACTGCACACGACCAGCTTGCAGATAAGGTCGCCGGCTTCGAAGCCGGAGCTGACGACTATCTCGCGAAGCCGTTTAGTTCACGTGAACTGGAATACAGAGTCGAAGCGCTCTTAAGACGCGGCGGCACGGCGCCACAGGAGTCTGACGGCGAACGCATCGAAGTCGGCGATCTCGTAATCGATAAGCGTCGTCATGAAGTGATGCGAGACGGCTATCGCGTCGACCTGACACCGCTGGAGTTTCAGATTCTCGAGTTGCTCGCGTCTGAACCAGGGCGCGCCTGGTCCAGAAATGCGTTGCTCGATCGAGTTTGGAGTACAGACTACGAAGGCTATCAGCGCAACATCGATCCACACATTAATCGACTTCGTAAAAAACTCGAGACTGATCCGAAAAATCCGCGATATGTACTGACGGTTCGTGGTGTCGGTTACAAGCTCAACGAGATTCCCTGATGCTGTGGTGGGTCGGCACAGGATTAATACTTGCGTGGCTAATACTCTGGCTGGTTAAACCGACCGGCTGGATCCCTATGCTGCTCCTCTCCGGCATCTGCTGTCTCATAATTCAGATCGCCGCCTATCGGAAGACTAAAAACCACAGATCTCACTGATAAATTCGCCTTGACCTCCTCATCTCCTTCGGCAACAATGCGCCCGTTTGAGGCATCAAGTGCATAGTAGGTCTAGCCACTTTCCCAGATTTTCAGCCAGGAGTCGTTTCGCCATGACTTTCAGACGAATTGGTCGGCATCTCGTTTTTGCGCTCAGTGCTTGTTTAGTGTTTGTATCTGTCGCAGTTGCCCAACAGGACGTCGAACGTAAGACCGTAGCGATCACTTACCCTCTGGACGAATCGGTTACAGTCAAATTTCGTGGGACCACGCTGTTGCCGCGTCTAAAAGGCGAGGCGAAGGTGAAACGAGCGGGGCGTCGCGGCACGCGTGTCGAGTTGGCCATTGAAGATCTTCCGCGCGCGTCCGAGCTGGGCGGCATTTACACCACCTACATTCTCTGGGCCATCTCGCCTGATGGACACGTCGACAACCTCGGCGAGATCAAACGAGGCGGCAGTGTCTTTGTTGATTCTAAAATCGACGTCACCACACCACTACAAACGTTCGCGCTTATCGTGACTGCCGAGCCGCACTTTCTGATGAAAGTGCCGAGTCGCATGGTGGTGATGGAGAACTTACCGCCGCAGAAACCGAATGGCAGTCAGGTTGAGACTGTCGACGTGCGCTACATTGGTAATTCCAGCGACTACTTCCGCACCGCGCGTGTTCCCGAGATCGCAGATGCTGATTACCGCCAAACGCCAGTCTCACTACTCGGCGCGCGACAGGCGATCAGTCTCGCGAAGTACGCAGGTGCGTCGAGCGATGCGCCAAACGAGTTGCAGACTGCTGAAGATCATTTGCAGGCAGCCGAGAAAGCGTGGCGATTGAATCAACCGGTTGCGGAAGTCGATCTCGAGGCGCGAAAAGCAACCTCAGCGGGCCAACACGCTGAAGAAGTTGCCGCCGCGCGGAAGGCTGCACGAATGAACCGCGAAGAGATTCGCCGTCGTGATGAGGCGGTGCGAAGCGCGGAGCAGACTGCAGAAGAGTCGCAGCGGGAAGTTGCTCGGCTTCGTGCGGCGCTCGAAAAAGAACAACGTGCGCGCGAGCTCGCCGAGCGTGATTCCGGCACGGCGAACGATCAGCTACGTGAGAAGCGAGTCGAGATCGCGCAACTGCGTGATGAGATCGCCACGCTTCGTTCCGAGAGTGATGCCGCCAAGTTGAAACTCGCGCGGCTTGAAGGTGAGAAGCAGGCTGAGACAGCGCGGGTCGAAGCTGAACAACGTGCGGTACAACGACGGGCCGCTGAAGCGACTCTGAAAGAGACGCTTTTGAAGTATGGAACGCTTAAAGAGACCGCAACTGGTTTTCGTCTGACGCTGCCGGAAACTATCTGGACGAACACGCGGACGGCGACCTTGTCGGCTGCGTCGTCGGCGAAGCTTGAGCCGCTCGCCGCGCTGCTAGCGAGTAATCCGGATTATCAAATCCTGATCGAGGCGTATACTGACAGCAAGGGCAACGAGGTGTCGCTCCAGCAGTTGACGCAGGAGCGTGCGCGGGTGTTGTCAGATCGATTCCAGTCAGCGGGCGTGGATCCGATGCGCATTCAGGCGAACGGCATGGGCGCTTCGAACCCGCTCGCGCCAAACACGACGGTTGCTGGTCAGAGAAAGAATCGCCGCGTCGAGATCACGTTCACGTCGCCTTCGGGTAAGACCGCGGCGAACTAAATTGTCGTCATCTTTTTTAGCCGCGGATTTACGCGGATGAACGCAGATCAGCGTTTATCCGCGTAAATCCGCGGTTACGATTTCCGATGTCCCCACTCGATCCCCTCGAAATTCTCCAGGTCATCGGCTACAGCATCGGCGCACTGCTGCCGCTCTGGATGCTGTTCCAACTCGTCACGCATCGCAGCAAGCTGACCAATATCGAGCGCCTCCTCGCGTTACTCGCCGCCACGATGGGTGGCTGGCACACGAGTAACCTCGTCATCACGCTGCATGGTCTCTTCGATCTCGGCCCGGACACGTGGACCACGTTGCTGCGCGTTGCTGACACTGTCGCCGTCGTCAGCATCACTTTCGCTTACTCGTTCCTGCTTCACGTTCACCTTCATCTCTGGGCCAACGCACACGGCCGCTCG
>DASTTS010000019.1:0-4000 GCA_035760085.1 Pyrinomonadaceae bacterium | reverse complement strand
GGCCCGTGTATCGTTCGTCGGCGTCCATCCGCACCGGGACTGGTAGCGCCTGCTCAATTGTTTCAGTTATATTATCCACCGACTCCACAGTTACAGATTACACGAGATTTTCGAGTAGCGTTAAAGGAGAGTTGTAGAATGAGAACCAAAAATCTATCGATTCTGTTCGCGTTGATGTTCGTGGTTGCGGGCGCTGTTCTTGCTACGGGCGCTCGTGCTGAGGGTGAAGTGCCCGCGCCGCCCGCGATTGGCGCCACCATTGAAGACTTCACGCTTCCTGATGTTGACAACAAGGAACGCTCGCTGAAGTCCCTCGCCGGAAAGAACGGCACGGTGCTCTTGTTCATCGCCGTCCAGTGTCCGGTTTCGAACGCGTACAACGAGCGCATGGCCAAGCTCGCCGGGGATTACCAGGCGAAAGGCATCGCCGTCATCGGTATCAACTCGAACGTCGCGGAAGATGCGGCCGCAGTTAAAGCGCACGCGTCGCAAAACAAGCTCTCCTTCCCAATCCTGAAAGATCCAGGCAACAAGATTGCTGACCGTCTCGGTGCTTCAGTAACGCCCGAGGCTTACTTCCTTGATGCAAACAATAAGCTCGTCTATCACGGTCGCATCGACAATTCCCGCAACGCCGCGCAAGTCGAGTCAAATGATCTGCGCAACGCGCTCGATGCCGCGCTGGCGAACAAGACAATTGAGAAGACTGAAGCCAAGGCTTTCGGTTGCAGCATTAAGCGAGCGTAAGTAAGTCATGCGTTTTACCAAAGTAGTCATTCCTGTTGCATTGTGCGTTTTGTTAGTAGGTTTGACGGCGCCGGCCCAACGAAAGAAGGGCGGCGCCGCGAAACCGAAACAACCGTTGCCTGTCGTTTCGGCGATCGATACGGAGGCGCTCAAAGGCTTGATCACGCAGCAGCGTGAGCGCCCGTTGCTGGTAAACTTTTGGGCCACGTTTTGTGATCCGTGTCGTGACGAGTTTCCGGATCTCGTGAAGATCGATAAAGATTACCGTCCACAATCGATCGAGTTTGTCACCGTGTCGCTTGACGACATGACTGACATCAAAACGTCAGTGCCGGAGTTTCTCGGCTCGATGAAGGCAACAATGCCGGCCTATCTGTTGAACGTCACGGACCCTGAGCCCGCGATCAATTTCATCGATAAAAGATGGCAGGGCGATCTGCCCGCGACGTATCTGTACAACGAGAAGGGCGAAGTCGTTTACAAGCACATCGGTCGCGTGAATACGGCCGAGCTGCGTGAAGCGATTGAGAAAGTAGTTAAGAAGAGTTAACTGTAGGGGTGGCCCTCCGTGGCCACCGTGGTTCAGGATGGTAACGCTGCGGTGGCCACGTTGGGCCACCCCTACAATCACACCCTTGTGACGTCTTGATGATTACTTCCGAAGTTATCGCCGCCCACAACCTCACACAACAGGAATTCGAGCGAATAAAACAACTGCTGGGCCGTGAACCGAGCTTTGCAGAGCTCGGAATTTTCTCGGTGATGTGGTCGGAACACTGCTCTTACAAATCTTCGCGCATTCATCTCAAACGTCTGCCGACAACTGGACCACGAGTGATCGTTCCGCCCGGCGAAAATGCGGGCGTCGTGGATCTCGGCGACGGCTGGTGCGCGGCATTCAAGATCGAATCGCACAATCATCCTTCATTTATTGAGCCGTTTCAGGGCGCGGCGACGGGTGTCGGCGGGATTCTGCGCGACATCTTCACGATGGGCGCGCGTCCGGTCGCGGCGATGAATAGCCTGCGTTTCGGATCGCTCGATCACCCGCAACACGGGCGTCGCAATCGATCGTTGCTGGCGGGTGTCGTCGCGGGGATCGCGCATTACGGCAACGCGTTTGGGGTCGCGACTGTCGGTGGTGAAGTCGCGTTTGATGACGCTTACACCTTCAATCCGCTCGTGAATGCGTTTGCACTCGGGCTCGTACGACACGATCAGATTTTCTTCGGCAAAGCGACCGGCATCGGGAATCCGGTGCTTTACGTCGGCGCGAAAACCGGACGTGATGGAATTCACGGAGCAACGATGGCGTCGGCGGAGTTTGACGAAGAGGCGCTGGAGAAACGTCCAACCGTGCAGGTTGGCGATCCGTTTCTCGAGAAGCTTTTGTTGGAAGCGTGTCTCGAGGCGATGCGCAGCGGCGCAGTCGCAGGAATTCAGGACATGGGCGCGGCAGGTTTGACGTCGTCATCGTGTGAAATGGCGGCGCGCGCGGGCACAGGGATCGAACTGGATCTCTCCCTCGTGCCGCAACGCGAGCAACATATGACTGCGTACGAGATGCTGCTGTCAGAATCGCAGGAACGAATGCTGATCGTGGCGCACTCGGGTCGCGAGCGTGAAGTGGTCGATATCTTTCGGAAGTGGGATCTTGATGCCGTTGTGATCGGTCGCGTGCGCGACACGGGACGGATGCAGGTTGTTCATGAAGGCGAGATGGTGGCGGACATTCCGGTCGAGGCGTTGACGGATGAAGCGCCGCGATACGAGCGGCCAATGGTCGCTCCGGCTAACCAGGAACCGCGGATTGAGGAGATCAAAAGCGCGGATCTGGGGGCGGAGCTGCTGAAGTTGCTGGCGTCCGGGAATATTGCGTCCAAGAATTGGGTTTACCGGCAGTACGATCACATGGTGCGGACCAACACTGCGATCATGCCGGGCGCTGATGCTGCTGTTGTTCGTATCAAGGAAACGCGACGTGCGCTCGCGATGACGCTCGATGGCAATGGACGGTATTGTGCGGCGAATCCACGCGAGGGCACGAAGCTGATCGTCGCCGAGGCTGCGCGCAATGTTGTTTGTGTGGGCGCCCGGCCGATTGCGATCACGAACTGTTTGAACTTCGCGTCGCCTGAGCGGCCGGAAGTAATGTGGTCGTTTTCGGAAGTGATCGATGGGATGGCTGAAGCGTGTCGTGCGTTTGAGACGCCGGTGGTTTCGGGAAACGTCTCTTTCTATAACGAGACTGAAGGTCGCGGGATTCTGCCGACGCCCGTGATCGGCATGGTCGGGTTGATCGAGGATGTGCGACGCGTCGTGTATCCTGGTTTCAAAAAGTCAGGCGATGTGATTGCGCTGCTGGGCACGACACAAGACGATTTGGCCAACGCATTGCCTAAGCTTGATCTCGATCGTGAGTTGGCGGTGCAAAAGGCTTGTCTTGAGGCGGCCGAAGCTGGATTGCTGCTTTCAGCGCATGATTGTTCGGATGGCGGACTGGCAGTCACGCTTGCTGAATCGTGTTTCTCCTCGCTCGGACGCGATGCGATTGGCGCTAACATCGATCTCGAAGGTGAGATTGGTCCAACAGCGCTGTTGTTCAGTGAATCACCTTCACGAATCGTGATCAGCTTCGCTGCCGCCGATGAGAATGCGGTGCAGCAGATCGCCGGGCGTAACAACGCGCCGTTCGCGATCATTGGTCATGTTGGCGGCAACGATTTAAGAATTACGATCGACGGAACTGAAGTTGTAAGTGCAAGTGTTTCTAAGTTGGAAGAGGTTTGGCGAACGGCGCTGTCGAGCAAACTACAGGCTGAACTCGTGAGCGTTTGATGCATCCCGTCATCTACCTCAACAAGACCATGGTTGAGGCGACGAAAGCGCGCGTCGCGCCGGTCTCTTCCGCGATGCTCTACGGGCGTGGCGTCTTCACCACCCTCGCGATTTACAACTCGCTACCGTTTCTCTGGTCCAAACACTGGCAACGTCTCACCACCCACGCTAAGAAACTCGACATCGATTTCACCGGCTGCAACGAGAAGAACGTCGGCGACGCGTTGCAAAAATTGATTTCGGTCAATCAGGTAAAAGACGGTCGCGCTCGCGTGATCATGCTCGCGCGCCATGGTCGCGATATTTGGAAGACCAAAGTGCCCGGCGCGAAGAAGACCGATCTGCTGATCATGACGGGCGATCCGCAGAAGACTGCGCCAACGGGTTTGTCGCTCGCCGTCTCGCCTTATCGCAC
>DASTTS010000018.1:0-12248 GCA_035760085.1 Pyrinomonadaceae bacterium | reverse complement strand
CCCACGGATCCGCGACCTGAAGCTTGCTCATCGATGCGAGGGTCTTTTCCAGCTCCTCGGCGCGGTTGTAGGTGGCGATAACGACAGAAAACTTCATGACAACAGATTCAGTGAACTTTAGCACATTTCAAATTCAGGTCTTGGGAATCATGTAAATCCTGGCATCTTGTAAAAAGCTGAGTCAGTCTTTGACAGGATTACAGGATTTACATGATTACCAAGATATCTTCGTTTAGAGTTAAACATCTATGTACTTTTCTATTCCAAAATTTAGACGGTTGTCCTAATATCAGACGGTAACTTCATCAATCACCTCAAGTTTGCTGGCAAATCCAGTAACGAGTCGCGGTGTGATTCTTGCTGCGTGCTTTACGACATCGGCAGGTCTTGCAAACTCCAGCGTCTCCCCATTCTTCGCGGTGGACCAAAGGGAGTTTGCTTTGCGCGTTTCCAGTTGAAACTACCGTGAGGTCCGGAGTGGCAGCCCGATCCCATTTCCGCACCAACTTTTGCTCAGTGAACCTTTAGACCTGTTCGAGCTACTAAGGATTTCTAAGTCAGAACAAGTAGGTGCTAATGTCAACGCCCAGGCTATTAATCTCACTAGTTTTCATTCTATTTCTGTTTCCAGTCGCTACCCCGGCTCAAGAGCGTCTGTGCGACACTGCCTTTGAAGATTGCCGTGCTCCCCTCTGGCAACTCATCGACAATGAAACACAAGGAATCGACGTCGCCTTCTGGTTCATGCAGGATTCCTCGTACGCCAGCAAAATCATTAATCGATTCAATGCAGGTGTGCCCGTACGAGTGCTCGTCGATCCGCGCGCAAACCCGACGTACGCCGGTAATGAAGACGTTCTCAATATGCTGAAGAACGCCGGCATTCCCATGCGCTACAAGCTGACCGACGGCATCCTTCACTGGAAGATGATGCTATTCGTCGGACAGAACAAGGTCGAGTTCAGCGGCGCCAACTACTCCGGAAACTTCTTCGTCCCCGATGTGCCAAACGCCAATTACATGGACGAGGCGATCTATTTCACAGACGATCCGTCGATTATCCAGAGTTTCAAGACGAAGTACGACGACGTTTGGACGAACACGCTCGATTACGGGAACTACGGCAACGTCACCAACCAGCAGTTGGCGCGCAAGTATCCGACATTCCCCATCAATCCCGAGATGAACTTTCCGCCCTCTGCGGACTGGAGCCAGGACTACATCTCGCGCACCCAGCAGCGAATCAATGCCGAAACGCAAAAGATCGATGTGATCATGTATCGCATCACTAACCAGGCGTTCAGCGACATGTCCATCGCGGCGGTGGCCCGAGGCGTTCCCATGCGTTTGATTCACGAACCGGACGAGTATCGCAACATCGCCAGGCAGTGGGACTCATGGAACGTCGACCGTATGTACATGGGTGGTGTCCAGATCAAGATGCGAAAGCACCTCGGTTTGAATCACCAGAAAACGGTGATTCTGTATAACCAGGGCATGACGATTTTCGGTTCGTCAAACTGGACAGGACCGTCCGGAAACTTCCAGCTCGAGCACAATATTTTCACTACGAAACCCACGTTTTTCACGTGGTTTGTCAACCAGTTTGAGCGCAAGTGGAATTCAACCACTGAAAACGAGCCTTTTGTACCATTACCGCCAACCCAGCCGAGTTATGTTGCCCCAGCAAACTCCGCGATCGCCCAGCCGACCACCCTCAAACTGCAATGGGAAGGTGGTCCCTGGGCGCACAAGTACGACATCTATCTCGGCACCACTCCGAACCCGCCGCTGCTCGTCTCCGATGTGAGCACTTTTCAAAGCGGCGCACAGGCAGGTCAGCCGTTGCTCGACACGGGCTCAGTTGACGATGGCGTGATGGAGTCGTACACGCTTCCGACCACGCTTTTGCAGGGCACGACTTATTACTGGAAGGTCGTCGGCAAGACGATGGCGAATGTGACTGCAACCGGTCCGGTGTGGAGTTTCACAACGGCAGGTACCGAGCCTCCGCCTGCGACCCCGACTGGATTAACGGTGCACGTGGTATCGCCAACGCAACTCGATCTTACCTGGTTCGATGTTGCCACTGAAACCGGTTACCGAATGGAAAGAGCTCCGGCTCCAGGTGGTCCGTGGGCCGAGGTCGCCAGTCTTCCCGCGAACACCACAAGCTATGCGAGCACGGGGCTGAGCCCGAATACGGCTTATTACTATCGCGTGCGCGCGAGTAACAGCGGTGGTTTCTCGGCGTACAGCGAACTGGCCGGAACTACGACACCCTCGACGCCAAATCCTTCATCGAGCGACATCGTGCTTTACGCCTCGGAAGCTCCAGTTAAATCCGGTGCGTGGTCCGTCGTGGCCGATGGCACGGCCGCTGGAGGTAGTCGAATTGCGAATCCTGATGCGGGCGCTCCGAAACGGAGCACCGCACTCGCGAACCCGACCGACTATTTCGAAATCCCATTCGACGCACAAGCGGGTGTGAATTATCGCTTGTGGATCAGGGGTAAAGCACAGGCTGACTTCTGGGGTAATGATTCAATCTTCATCCAGTTTTCTGACAGTGTTGACGGTGGAGGGGCGCCCGTTTACCGGATTGGAACTACAGGCGCCACTGAAATGAACCTCGAAGATTGCTCCGGTTGTGGCGTGCAAGGTTGGGGCTGGCAGGACAACGGTTGGGGCGTCGGCGTGCTTGGACCGCTACTCAGGTTCGCGACGACCGGATCGCACACCCTGCGAATTCAGGTAAGAGAGGACGGCCTTTCGATCGATCAGATCGTCCTGTCGCCACAGACATATATCAACACAGCTCCGGGAACGCTGAAGAACGACAACACGATTCTGCCGAAGTCCACCGGTGGCGGTACAACTGCACCGGCGCCGACCGTTACCTCGATCTCGCCGAACTCTGGTCCAACAGCGGGCGGAACGGCGGTGACGATCTCGGGAACCGGATTTGTCTCGGGCGCGACCGTCTCGCTTGGCGGTACAGCGGCCACAAACGTCGCTGTTGTTAACGCCACGACGATAACGGCAACAACCGGCCCGCGCAGCGCGGGCGTGGTTGATGTTGTCGTGACCAATTCAGACAACCAGACCGGCACGCTGGTTCAGGGCTTCAGCTACGCGAACCCGCAGGTTTCAGTGCCCGCGTTCGATCGCGTGTTTATCGTCCCGCTCGAAAACCAGAGCTTTGCGAGCGCGACCGGTGGCATGCCGTTCCTGAATAAGCTCGCGAGTCGTTACGGCCTGGCCGTTAACTACTTCGCGAACACGCACCCGTCAATCGGCAATTACTTCTGGATGACGACGGGACAGAACATCACGAACGACAGCAACTTTGCCGGCACCGTGACCGTCGACAACATCGTCCGCCAGCTCAATTCGTCTGGTAAGACGTGGCGCTCGTATGCTGAAGACATACCATCTATCGGCTACACCGGCGGCGATCAGTACCCGTATGTGAAACGGCACAATCCGTTCGCGTACCTGTCGGACGTGCTCAACAATCAGGCACAGGCGAACAACATCGTGCCGTTCTCGCAGTTCGCAATTGATCTCGCCAACAATCAGTTGCCGAATTTCTCGTTCATCATCCCGAACCAGTTCAACAACTCGCACGACTGTCCGCCTTCGATCCCGAACTGCTCGAATGACGACAAGCTGGCAACGGCTGACCAGTGGCTGAAACAAAACATCGATCCGCTAATCGCGAGCGCTGCGTTCAGGCAGAACGGCTTGCTGGTGATCACCTGGGATGAGTCGGTCAATAGCGATATTGCAAATGGTGGCGGGCACGTCGTCACCGTCGTGATCAGCTCGAAGGCCAAGCAGGGTTTCCAGTCGAACACGTTTTACCAGCATGAGAACCTGCTGCGAACTGTTGACGAAGCACTCGGCGTGACCACGCATCCGGGAGCGGCGGCGACAGCGGCAAACATGTCAGAGTTCTTTACGACGACGCCGAACACAGCGCCGCTGATCAGCAGCGTCTCGCCGAACTCTGGTCCGACGGCTGGTGGAACAACGGTGACGATCTCCGGCACTGGCTTCGCCGTGGGCGCGACTGTGAAGTTTGCCAACTCGAACGCTACAAACATAAACGTCCTCGGCAGCACGACTATAACGGCTGTCACACCCGCGCGCTCGAGTGGCTCAGTCAACGTTGTAGTGACGAATCCCGGCGGGCAGAGTGTGACGCTCACGAACGGTTACACTTATGCAGGCACCGCAGCACCGACGGTGAGTGGTGTTAGTCCGACTTCGGGTCCAACGGCAGGTGGAACGTCGATCACGATCAGCGGGACCGGCTTTGCGGCCGGTGCGACCGTGACTGTAGGCGGCACTGCCGCGACCGGCGTGATCGTCAACAACAGCACCACGATCACGGCCACAACGCCAGCGCACGCGGCCGGTGTTGTTGATGTTGTCGTTACCAACTCAAATGGTCAGAGTGGAACGAAGACGAGTGCTTTCACCTACAACGCGCCTGCTGGTGGTGAGACCATATTGCTGGCCGACGACTTTAACGATGCTTCGCTGAACACTTCGAAGTGGGGCGCGAACAACCTGTGGAGCGGGTTCACGGATACGTCTGTCGCAATCAGCGAGACGCAGTCGCTGTCGATCGGTCCGCTCAAACAGAACACCGACGGGTCGCACTACAACGGTATCCGCTCGCTGACGTCGTTCGACTTCACGAATGGATATTCATACGTGCAGCTTGTGCAGGGACCGAACCCGCTCACCGCTGCCGATGCGTTCTTCACGGTCGGACTGAATGTCGACAACTGCTATCGCATGTATGTCGAATCAGGCAATTTGATCGTGCAGAAGAAGATCGGTGGCGCGAAGACGACGATGTTGACGACTCCGTTCAATTCCACGAACCATGCGTTCTGGCGGATACGTCATGACGCGATCTCAGGGCAGGTCGTGTTTGAGGCCGCGCCGGCGAATGCCGGAGCGCCCGGCACCTGGACGTTGCTTTTCTCGGAGGCGTGGAATACTGGAAGCGTGCCGCTGACTGCGGTCATGTTTGAGTTGAAGGGTGGAACGTGGCGAGTCGAAGGCTCAAACCCGGGAACGGTGATCTTCGATAACTTCAAGGCCGCCAAACCATAAGAAGTTAGCCGCAAAAAGCACAAGAGGCACATAAAAGAAAGACCACGACCAGAATCAACTGGCCGTGGTTTTTCTTTCTTTTATGTGCCTCTTGTGCTTTTTGCGGCTAACGTATTTCCAGGATCGCAATCGTCGGGTTGTGATCGGAGGGCCTCACGCCCTTGTCGTCAGCAGTGCCGAGGTAGATCACGACGTTCGTATTATTCAAGTCGCGCACGTCGGGAATCTGCGTGCTCTTGATCCCGACATTAGCGTTACGTGATACCCACAGGTAATCGATGCGCCCGCGCCGTGTGCGCGTGTGCATGTAAACCGGATTATCGGGATAGGCCGTAGCCGTTCCGATATTCATCGCCTGCATCCACGTATCGTAATACTGCTCAGCCATGTGAATGGATTCAGACATATCCGGACCGGCGTTGAAGTCACCTCCGACGATCCTCGGCTCCGCAAAGCCGGACATGAAACTCTGAACCTGAGTCACCTGCGAGTAACGAATCGATGAATCGTATGCATCGAGGTGAGTGGCAAAGAAGTTGACGTTCCTGCCACCGACACTCACCGTCACCTGTGCCACCGATCGCTCATTGCTCAAATAACGCGAGTTCGTACTGACGAAACTGAATTTCGACAGGATCAGGTTTCCTTCCGGAATGCCCGGGGCCTTCGGTACGAAGTAGTTGAACCACGACCGTCCCGTCTTCTGACTCAAGAGACTCACGAGCGTGTTGATATCGTCGGGCGGCATCTCACACAACGATACGAGGTCAGGGTTGAAGTTCGCGATATAGGTGGCGATGCGGTTCCAGTTTGTTACTCCGTCAGTTCCCTGGCCGAACGCCATGTTCCAACTCAACACCTTGAGCGTTGTGGAGGAAGAAACCTGCGCACTGGCGTTGATTGTGACGCTCTTAGTGTTTGTCGCACCGCTGTTGTCAGTGACAGTCAGCGAAGCAGTGTAAGAACCGGCAGCATAAGTGTGCGTCGGATTCGCACCTGATGACGTTGAACCGTCACCAAAGTTCCAGAAGTACGACGCGATGTAGCCGTCCGGATCGCTGGCCGCCGAAGCGAAACTTACAAACAACGGACTGGTGCCGGAAGTCGGCGACGCAGAGATGCTCAATGACGGCGGCTGATTGGCCGGCTGAGTGATTGTTCCGAGAGTGCTCGAAAGGATCACGCCGTCGTTCATCAGCGAGCCCGGCGCCGACAAAAGGTACTGAGCGGGCGAGAGCACGATCTGATCGATCGACAAACCGTCTTCACGTGTCTGCACGCGAATGGTTTGCGTTCCAGTCGATTGGAAGTAAACAAGTGGTCCAAGAACACCGATGCCCCAGCCATCGTCCTGCCAGCCCCAACCTGAAATACCGCAGCCTGAGCAATCTTCGAGATTCATCTCCAAAGCGCTCGTTGTTCCACTGCGATAGACAGCCGAGCCGGAAGAGTTAGTGCTGCCGGAGAACTGCACGAAGACGGAGTCGTTAGCCCACGAGTCGCCGTCGCCACGACCACGAATCCAGAGCCTGTAACCTGTACCCGCTACCGCGGGGAAACTGACCTCGAAGTAGTTCGACGGACTTGCCAGAGCCGTTGTTTGCTTGGCGGCGCCGGCGTCGGGGTGACGCAACGCGATCTGCCCGGCGGCCGTACTGTTTGACTCTTTCCTCCACGCACCAAACACCGAAGTCGAAGGCACATTCCCCGCCCAGATAACGATTTGAGAAGCTGACGAAGGGGTCGGTGTCGGAGTTGGGGTCGGTGTTGGAGTTGGGGTCGGTATCGGGGTTGGCGTTGGAGTTGGGGTCGGTGTTGGAGTTGGTGTTGGTGATGCAACGCCACCGTTTTGAGTAAGAATGACCGAGTCATTCTTCATGGCGCCAGGAGCGCTTGATAAATAACCGCTCGCCGAGAGAACGATCTGATCGATCGAAAAGCCGTCCTCGCGCGGTTGAATTCTAATGGTTTGGGTTCCAGTTGATTGGAAGTAGATGTTGGGACCTAAAGTGCCCCAGCCGTTGTCCTGCCAACCCCAGCCGGAAACACCACAACCGATGCAGTCCTCGAGGTTGATCTCAGTTGCGGAGGTGGTACCGATGCGGTAGACCGCAGAACCAGAGCTGGTAACACTTCCTGAAAATTGAACGAAGACAGAATCGTTATATGGAGAGTCGCCCTCGGCCTTGCCACGAACCCACAAGTGATATGGCTGGCCGGCGTTTGCAAAGAACGAGAGCTCCACGTAACTGGACGGAGCAGAAGCAGCGGTAATGATCTTCGCTGCGCCCTGATCCGGATTAGCTAACCTGAAACTACCTGCAGCCGTTGAATCTCCGACGCTGCTCCAATTGCCGACTTTCACCGGCGCCTGGGAGGCGTACAAAACAACGGTCTGGGCAGAAATGGATTGAACGAAGCCGAGAAATATAAATGCAAAAAAGAGGAAAAAGGTAAATCGCAGTCGACGAAGCATCAATTTAGATGTTCTCCCTTCTGAAGCTGACAAGAAACATTGGTACTGTCGTTCGGGGACAAGGGAGGGGCTGAGCAAGGCAAAAAAACGATTGAACGTGAGTGGGAGCGAGTGAGAGGGGGAACTCGGAACCGCCAAAAGCAGACACCATCAGGTTTGACAATGGATTTTCTGGGCGAATATCAACCTCCGACAAACACGACCGCACAAAGGTCTACAATCAGCTAACCGAGCCTGTGCAAAAGGCGCAGAAGCAGACCAGTGCACAACAAGTTGAGCCCGATTGGTCAGGGTTAAGACCAGATCGAACAGCGGGTTTTGGT
Source organism: Pyrinomonadaceae bacterium (assembly GCA_035760085.1). Lineage (GTDB taxonomy): Bacteria > Acidobacteriota > Blastocatellia > Pyrinomonadales > Pyrinomonadaceae > PSRF01. Next base: position 4,316 of record DASTTS010000018.1, on the reverse strand, counting down.
GTTATCGATCTCGATGGCTCCGAGATCAGAGAGACTAGAACGGATGGTATCTTGTTCTAATCCGGTTGTTGCTGAGGTGCTACGCCGCAATTAAAGCCGCATAAAACTCCCGTGCGTTTCCCACCCCAGGCTCGACCGAAGACCAAACTAACACGACTTTGAAAATGTGTCAAAATTCTAACGACTTTTGTGTGGAAAACAACACTTTTGCAAAGCGTTCGCAACAGAGGGCGCCGAAAAAGCCCCGACAGGATGTCAGAATTCTCAAAATGTACAAGATCATCTTGCAATCCTGTGGATCCGGACATCCTGTCTTAACGGATTTTAGGGCGGAGCGATGGCGATGCTCACCCGGTTACTCGTCGCACCGTGTAAAGAGATGGTTACGCTAATGCTCCCGGACAGAGAGTAATCCTGCGGCAATACAATCACGACGTGCCATAACCAATCGTAACCAGCCACTTTCCTAACGTACTTCACCGGCAGATCGTACGTACCACCACTTGAGTTCACCGCACGCGCAATAATCGCTGACTCCGTCTCACCCGGTAACAAATTCACATTCGTCGCAAACAGCGCGACGCGCGTGCGTTTGTCAGACCCGAAATTGAGCGGGGACGTAATCTTGAACGGATCGCGAGTCAACAACTCCGAATGCAACGCCACCGCGCGACTGGTCATGCTGTCGAATAGCAACACTGGCGCGGTTGTTGGAGTTGGTGTGGGTGTCGGCGTGGGAGTGGGAGTGGGAGTGGGCGTTGGTGTCGGCGTCCCAGAAGGCGTGCTGTCAACACTCAGATCGAAATCCGCGATCATCGTATTGTGATCTGACGGCCGCACGCCCCTGTCATCGAGCGTCCCAAGCCTCACCACCACGTTAGTATTGTTCAAATCGCGCATGTCCGGAATGCGCGCGGAGCTTATAGATATACCGCTCTGACGGGAGTAGAACACGTAATCGATTCTTCCGCGTCGCGTGCGCGTGTGCATACCGACTGGATTGTCGGCATACGCCGAGGCAGTGCCGCGGTTCATCGCTTCATACCACGAGTCGAAATAACTCTCCGTCATCGACGCCGCTTCCGCGGTATCCGGACTACCGTTGAAATCGCCCGTCATAATGCGGGGCTCGGCAAAGTTGGTCGCCCAACTCTTCAGCTCGCCCGCTTCAATCACGCGATTCGAAGATGCCGCATCGTCGAAATGCGTGGCAAAGAAACTGACATTTCGACCGCTGACGTTGACTGTCGCCTGCGCAACTGAGCGTTGCGCACTCAGAAAACGCGAGCTAACACTAACCAAAGGATGCGGGGTAAGAATCAAGTTGCCTTCATCAGTACCGTCGTACTTACGCACAAAGTGCGAGTACCACGTACGACCCGTCTTGCGGATCAAGGCATTTACTATATCCGGAACATTCCCGGATGGGACTTCGCAAAGACCGACGAGATCCGGATTGAACGAAGCAATCCATGATGCCGTGCGATCGTAATTGGTGACTGCGTCTGTTCCTTCGCCAAACTGCACATTCCAGCTCATCACTCTGAGTGGAACAACAGCAAATGGCGTCGGGGCATTAGCTTGAACAGGCGTGTGTAGAATGAATGGAAGAAGACACAGTAATAGGGAGCCGCACACACACAACAGTTTTCTATAAACCAACCTACTTCTCCTTACTTGTTGGCGCTAGGTTTGTTTTTGTTTTGGAAAGACGGACGCCAGGGAATAAACCAACTACTCGTTCACTCGATGGCGAAATTGAAGTGGCGTCGGAACGTGCCACTCAGACGTTAAAAACCTAACACCCTCGATCGAGTGATGTCAAAAACTTTTTTCGTACACAACTCGGCCCGCGTGGTCCAATGTTATTTTTTCTTTGCAGTGAAGATTATTTTTTAGCGACAGAGTGGTATAGATCCAGCCACTGTGGACAGACCACAGGCCACGTATATCGCGTGCACTCGATGCGCGCACGCTCAATCATCGTCGCCGTGATCGTTGGGTCTTCGAGTAGCTTGAGCGCACGTACGGCGAGCGCCTTATGATCGCCTACAGGCACGAGAAACCCTGTGGTTTCATCAGTAACGATGTCTGGAATACCGCCGGCGTCAGTCGTCACGACAGGCAAGCCACACGCGAAGGCTTCCAGAATTGAGAGCGGTTGATTGTCGATCTTTGAAGCGTTGAGATAGATGTCACTGGCAGAATACTGCCGGTTGATCTCATCATGCTCAACACGTCCGGTGAAGGTGGCGTGCGGCTGCAAATGTAATTCAGTTGCAAGGTTCTCGAGTGCGTTTCGCTGGCTTCCATCGCCAACAACGGTCAAAACAGCATCGGGAATCTCTTTTTGAATGTACGCGAACGCACGCAAAACACAGTCAACTCCGTAATGAGGTTCGAGGTTGCGGTTCGAAAGAAACACCGGTCGCAGCGGTGTGCGTTGGCGGAATTCGAAGCGATCGAGATCAATGATGTTGAAGATTGCAACTGCATCGATGCCGAACTTGGCGAAAACGCGGACGAGATAATCGGAAGGAACAACAACCTTATCAACGAGGCCGATTACGGGCATCGTGGTGCGTGGCCATCGTTGCAGGTGATCTTCGGCTTCGCCGCTGTGATAGTTGAGCAGGATCTTCTTACCGTAGAGTTTGCTGACTAGTATCGCGGGCGTTGGTGCGATCAGGAATGAGAGGTAAGAAGCTGAGAAGATGTGAATGACGTCATACTTCCTTACTTCTCGCAGCAGGTTGAGAATGTAAAGAATCGATGTGGTGACGGTGCGAACGTATTTGATCGATTGCAGCTTGCGCAGTATGCCGGGAAGACGCGGGTTGATCGGAAGAAAAGCTACTCGCAGTGACGGTTCGTTCTGGAGATGTCGAATCAGCCGCTCGGCTTGCACTGCCTGTCCGCCGAGGATGTCCAGGGAAGCCGCGACGATCAAGACTCGAACTGGTTCAGGCATATGATTCATCCTGTCTAAGGCTTTCACAGGATTTCAGGTTTACAGGATTTTCAGGATATGAATCGCTTATACAGCGCTATGGTTGTGTTCAGGCGGTTCTCGGTTGAGAAGCGCTGCTCGATGCGGCGGCGCCCGTTGAGTCCCATCGTTCGTCTTGTCTCGGGATCTCGCAGTAGAGAAATCAATCGCTCAGCCATCGCACGATCATCTCCGGCATTCACGAGATGACCTGTTTCTCCTTCAACGATCGCTTCACTCGCGCCCCCGACATTCGTCGCTACGACTGCACGGCCTGCGGCCATGTATTCCAAAATCGAATTCGAAAATCCCTCAGCTTGCGAGCTCAACACACAAACATCAGACGCCGCGAGAAGATCGGGCACACTTGCACAACGCCCGGTAAACAAACACGTTTCGTTCAACCCGAGCTCGCTCGCGAGTTTCTCCGTCTCCGCTCTCAGCTCACCCTCACCCGCAATCACAAACATCGCTTCCGGAACTTCCGATTTCACCCGCTGCGCCGCACGCAACAGCATCGGGTGATCTTTAACGCGATACTCGAAATTGGCCACCATCGTGACCACCGGACGATCACGCAGCGTTTCAAGATTCAAACGTTGACGCGCTTCACGCGCGTCGCCGTTCAGTGGAAAGCGCGTCATGTCGAGTCCGTTGTAAATGACGACGATCTTACCTTCAGGCACTCCGAGCTCGATCAAGTGTTCTTTGACAGCGCCTGCATTCGCAACGATTTTGTGGGCTAACTTGAACGCGCCTCGCTCGGTAGTACGCTGCGCCCGACTGCGCGTACCGCTTGTCTCGCGTTTGGACGCGATACGCCCGCGCACGCCGGCTAGCGATGCGCCCGTCATCCCGAAGATGTTCGAGTAGAAATCGTGCGAATGAACAATCTTGATCTCGTGTTGCTTCAGGTAAGAGACGAAACGGCGGGTCTGTTGGACCATGTTCGCGTCGTAAAAGCTCGTGAGCGGAAAGTCGATTACGGGAACCTGCAGTCGCTCGATCTCGGATCGCAACACGCCACCAGAACTCAAAGATGCGACGTGTACCGTGAAGTCGCCGCTTTGGTGCAACAGCGACGCCATCTGGATCATTTGCCGTTCCGACCCACCCTCGATGAAGCCGTGAACGATTTGTAAAATATTCGGCTTTGGCATTGTCGAGTCCAGCATTTGACAGGATTTACAAGATTTTTCAGGATGAAAAATCCTGTAAATCCTGTCTAAAGGCTGTCGTCAGTACTTCGTGATCATCCGGAAGTAAAATCGATCACGCAGATCGTACGCGCGCAGCAGGAGTCGTGGCGCAACGCGAAGCATCATCA
>DASTTS010000017.1:0-4316 GCA_035760085.1 Pyrinomonadaceae bacterium | reverse complement strand
TGGGACGATGATTGCGCTTGTATTTTTCGGCGCGATCGAGTGGACGCGGCCGATTCTCGCGTTCACAGGAGCGCTATTGGCGACTCTCGCCGTTTATCGCCTCGCGCGCGGGCGTGCGGGTGCGACACCGGAACGATTGATCCTCGCGGGCGTGATTGTCACGACGTTCCTGTCGTCGGTGATCGTGTTTGTCACCGTGATGATGGATGCGACGCGGATACGCTCGTTTACTTTCTGGCTACTTGGAGATCTCTCGGGAACGAGTAAAGCGCTGTTGCCGGTGACGATTATCATCACGATCGCGGGTGCGCTGGCGCTGACGCTCAATGCGCGTTCGTTGAATTTGTTGATGCTTGGTGAGCGTGATGCTTTCGATCTCGGGGTTGAGGTCGGGCGTGTGCGGATCGTTGTGTTTGTGGTGGCGAGTCTGCTCGTGGGAAGCTCAGTGGCGGCGAGTGGATCGGTGGGATACGTCGGGCTTGTCGTGCCGCATCTAGCGCGATTATCGCTCGGTAGTGATAACAGGATCACTATCCCGGCCGCGGCGATTGGCGGGGCGCTTTTTGTGATCGTCGCGGACACCGTGGCGCGCACGATCATCGCGCCAAGAGAATTGCCGGTTGGCGCCATCACCGCGTTGATTGGCGCGCCGCTATTCATTTATTTGCTAAGGAGAGCATGACTATCCTGTAAATTATGTAAATCGTAATCCTGTCTAATGATTTCGTCACAGTCGTTAGACAGGATTACAGGATTTTCAGGATTAACAAGATGCTGGAGGCACGCAACCTAACTGTCGCTTATGACGATCGCGTCGCGGTGTCAGACGTAACATTCTCCCTGAAACCCGGCGAAATCACCGCCATCATCGGTCCAAATGGCGCCGGCAAGTCGACACTTCTTCGCACGCTGAACGGCCAGCTTCCACGCTCCTCAGGCTCGGTGCTGCTCGACGGTGAACCGATCGAGCGTCTCAATCGTCGCAACATCTCGCGACGCATCGCCGTCGTTGCACAGGAAGCAGAGCTACGTTTCCCCGTCACTGTCCTCGAATTCGTGCTCGGCGGTCGCTTCGCCTGGGCTACACACTCCGGTTGGGGCTGGGAAACGGAACGCGATCTCCACGTCGCCGAATCCGTTTTGCGCGAAACCGAGTTGAGCGACCTGAGTGCGCGCTTGATGAATGAACTTTCCGGCGGCGAACGTCAACGCGCCCTTATGGCCCGCGCCCTCGCCACCGAAGCTCCCATCCTCTTGCTCGACGAGCCGACCGCGAACCTCGATTTATCTCATCAAGCTACGTTGTTGACTGTCGTCAGAGCTCGCTGCGACGAGCATCGCACGGCAGCCCTGGTCATCACACACGACCTCAATCTCGCCGCCCACTTTGCCGATAATATTTTATTGATGAAGCAGGGAAGGACGATCCACTCGGGCAGTCCCGACGAAGTACTCACACCCGAGATATTGCAGGATGTATTTGAGCTTAGAGTTTTAGTCGACGCGCACCCGGTGACAGGTGGACCACGCATCACGCCGGTCCATCAACCGATCCGTGAAAATCCGTGATCAGGGCGATCCGTCAAATCTGTGGCTCAGGTTGCAAGGGTTGGAGATCGAGGACGCGAGTGCGCCACTTACGGAAACTCTCCCTTGCAACCTGAAAACGAGACTAATCGACTCTTTTCGTAAAGAGCCCACCGGCCAGAAAGATCACGCCCAGGAGAATGTGAATACCGTGGTCGGCCTGGCCCAGATCCAGCGGGCCGACGTGCCACATGCGATCGGGCGATTCTCCCAGCGCCATTCCCAAAATACCGAGCGCGAGATAAACCACGCCAAAAACCAGTGAAAAGATCTTTGCTGCAGATAAAGTACCTGCAAAGCCGAAATACAATGCGAGAACACCGGAAAGTAAATGAACCACATTGTGTGCCGACGAAAGGTGTGCGCCTAACAAATCCGATTTAGCAAAGCCAATCACGCCCACCAGTAACAACACGACTCCCAAAATCTTACAAACCGTCTTTGCCATTCTTCACTCGCTCCTCTTTAGGGAAGGTTTGGAACCGAGCGGCGCTCCGCCTGAGGCTAAGCCGGGGGACCGCCTGTCAATGACCAGGGTGTTTTCGATTTTGTGCGCCGCATGTATACCAGAAGATAGTAATCCTGTAAATCAAGAAAACATTGTAAATTCGCCCTACGACTATCGGCCCACCGCAAGTTATACTAGCGCCCAAGATTTACAACACGAGGTGGGAAGCAATGTCTTTAACTAGAGGATTCTTCGTCGTAGTGTTTTTGGCGCTAACTGTTTCGGCCGTTAACGCCTACACGGTGGTCATGCGTGACGGACGCCGTGTCGAAATCCCAAACGAGTTTACCGTCACAAACTCAACACTCACGTACGATGTCGGCAACGGCATTCAAGTAACACTTCAACTAAACACAGTGGATATCGCGGCGACGGAGCGCGCGAATGGCGAGGCGCGAGGAGCATTTCTGAATAAAGCGAATGCGCCGCAGGTCCAAGGCCCGCCACAAACTCGACCAGCTCGTGCCGGGCGCTCAATCACGAATGCGGATCTAGAGAAATACCGGAAGGCGCGTGTCGAGAATGAAAAGCAGTATGAAGAGCGCCGCCAGGAGTTGGGTCTGCCTTCGATGGAAGAGAGACAGCGCGAGGTTGCGGCGATTCAGGACCGGACGGTTGAGCAGGTACGCAGTATGCGCGCGCAGGAAGAGGCTTACTGGCGCGGTCGCGCGGAGGCGTTGCGCGCTGAGATGGCAGCCGGCGAGGCGTTGCGCCAGCGGCCGGACGCGCTACCCTGGTCCTATTCGTCGTTGGGTGGATTCCCTGGATTCTTCCCGTTCGACAATTTCGGATTCGGAATCACAGATGGTCGATTTGGCCGGTTCAGACGATTTTCATCGTCGCCGTTTGACGGGTTTCTGGCGACGCCGATAACTCCGTTTCCAAGATTTCCGTCGAATATCAGGAGACCCGTGTTCAGAGCGCCGGGAGTACGTATCAGTCCGAGGCCATTTCACGGAAGACGCAGATGACCTGGGAAACAGTTATTGGACTCGAGATCCATGCTCAACTAAGCACGGAGTCAAAAATTTTCTGCGGCTGTGCAACACGCTTTGGTGATGAGCCAAACTCAAACACGTGTCCGACCTGTCTCGGCTTGCCGGGCGCGCTGCCGGTGTTGAACGAACGCGTTGTGGAGCTCGGCGCGCGTGCGGCGCTTGCGCTGGGCTTGCACATCAATCTTCACTCGATCTTTGCCCGCAAGAATTACTTTTATCCGGACCTGCCTAAAGGCTACCAGATCTCGCAATACGATCAACCATTCTCCGCTGACGGCGAGCTCGAAATCATGACTGCTGAGCGCGACGAGGCTGGTCATCCGCTCGAGTGGCGTCCCAAGAAGATCAGGATCACGCGACTGCATCTCGAAGAAGACGCCGGCAAGAACGTGCACGAAGGACTGCCGGATGTCGATCGCTACTCGTATATCGATCTCAACCGGGCGGGTGTGCCGCTCGCGGAGATCGTCACGGAGCCTGATTTTCGTTCGTCGTGGGAAGCGTATGACTACGTCAATCACGTGCGCCGCGCGTTGCAGTGGGTGGGCGCGTCCGAGGCGGACATGGAGAAGGGAAATCTGCGTTGTGAGGCGAACGTTTCGGTCCGGCGTGTGGGTGAGGAAAAGTTTGGTACCAAAGTCGAGTTGAAGAATCTGAACTCGGTTCGGTTTATGCAACGTGCGATTGAGTTTGAAGTCGCGCGGCATATTCAGGTGCTTGAGTCGGGCGGGCGGTTAAACCAGGAAACGCGACTGTGGGACGACCGTGCGATGGAAACGCGCGTGATGCGTTCGAAAGAAGAAGCGCACGATTATCGGTATTTTCCGGAGCCGGATTTACAGCCGTTAGTTGTTTCGGAGCAGTTCGTCGAGGAAGTGCGACGGGCGATGCCCGAATTGCCTGAGCAGCGACGGAAGCGTTTTAGTGAGCAATATGGTTTGAGTTATGCGGATGCGTCGCAGCTCGTTTCGGATCGGGCGCTGGCTGATTACTATGAGACGGCGGCGGAGGCGTCGGGCAATCCGCGGGCGACGGCTAATTGGATCAGATCGGAGTTGTTGCGCGAGCTGGAGGCGAAGGCCGTCTCGGCGGCTGAATCGCCGATCGCCGCGAAGGAGCTTGCGGCATTAGTGCGGCTGATTGATGAAGGGAAGATCAGTGGCAAGCAGGGGAAAGATGTGCTGGTCGAGATGTTTCAGAGCGGCAAGCCGGCGCAGGCGATC
>DASTTS010000016.1:0-5242 GCA_035760085.1 Pyrinomonadaceae bacterium | reverse complement strand
CGTAAACGTGGCGTTGGCGTTTCCGCCGCCACCGTAAATCTGACTGATCGTGACGTGTGGTTCCTGCACGGTTAAGAAGATCGTCGTGCTGGTGCTACGAGCCTGGGCATCCGTAATCAACACCGGAAGAGACCTTGGTCCTGCCGTAGTGGAGACAGGAATAGTCGCGACAAAGCTAAACGTGTTTCCCACACCAGAAAAGGTCTGTGTCGCCGATCCGCCAATTGACGACAGGTCAGCCGTAACAGTTATTCCCGTACTGGTTGGATCCTGGGCCGGAGAAACAGTCACGGTTAGAGTGGTGTTGTTTCCCGTTACCACAGAGCTCGGTTGAGCGGACCCGATTGCGAAGAGGCCGGTACAGTTGTTTGTTGGCGCTGAACTGTTGCGCGGATTGGGTGCTCCGGTCGCAAAGTCGATAGCATTGTTGTCGGTGTCGAAGCAGCCGTTGTTCTTCCGTAAATTAGCGGTCGTGTTGCTTAGTACCGGAGCCGGTGAACTCTCAGCGCAGGTTTCCGTGCCGTAACCGACAAAGTCGATAATCCCGCCGCCGACCGGGCAGTTGCCAGTCAATGTAGTTTGGTTGCTGACTAATGCGACCTTCCCCGATGTCGAGCTCACCAGGCCGCCGCCTATTGCGTCAGGCGTAGGCAGATTATCAGTGCCTCCAGCGCCCTGAGACTGCTGTACCAGGTAGTACTGTCCTGGTTGCAGAACAAAATTGGTAAGGTTCGTCCTTTGCCAATTTGCCTGGCCTGCCGAAGCGATTTGGACGGACCAACCACTCAGATCGATTGGCGCGCCGGTGTGGTTGATGATCTCGACAAAGTCGTTCTTCAACGTCGCGCCGGCATTGCCACCGCCGCCGTACACCTGGCTGATCACGACTGATCCCGGAACTGGTGTTGGACTCGGAGTTGGCGTCGGAGTTGGAGTTGGAGTGGGTGTAGGTGTTGGAGTTGGTGTCGGTGTTGGCGTCGGACTCGGTGCGACGCAACCGGACGTGTTCTGCGGATCACTCGGCGTAATGAGTTGGAAGTCATTAGCATTGTTGTCAGTGTCAGTGCCACTTCCAGCCGCGCCACCGGGTTTACGCTCGTAGCCGCGATTTGCATTGGTCGAACCGAGGCTGGCCAGTACCGTACCTTCTTTATAGGCCGAGCCCGCGCTCATCCCGACCGCGTCGACGATGGTGCCGTCCGGCAGCGTCAGTGCGATGCCGCCATCATCTGTAATGCCGACTGTATATGTTTGATTCCCCGCAACGGCGCCGCTGTAACCGCCTGTGGCAGCGTTGGTAAGAAGGTAGTGGCACCCGGGTTGAAGAGTAGTACCGGCAGTTATCGTCGCCCTGATTGATACTCCCGCCGTATTATTCGAACCCCTGATGTTCCAACCGCCGATGGCAACTGGAGCTCCGGAAAGATTGTACAATTCGACGAATTCGTCGTTTCCGCCATTCGGACCGCGCACGCGAAACTCGCTGATAACAACATTTGTAGAGATTGCCTGAACTCGGGATGAGAAACTCAGGAAAAACATGAAAGCAAAGATCGCGAGAACCACGATTGCAGATGCTACGAACACACGGGACTGCCGTGTCGGGTGAAGGGGGCTCATCAAGCGCATACTAATCTTCCTCTTAAGTCTAAAAGTTAACCATCTCCGCACATTATTTGAGAGGAATACCGGAGGAACAGTGAGGCCGGTAGGTAAACAAATGTGTGAGCCTTTTATCAGTTCTGCCTGTGAGGGTCAAGCTAACGGGGCATTTCGGGCCGTCTCGATTTGATAAATTCTTGTGTTCGTAATACGTCGTACAGAACCGAGCGCGATACCGCGCTCGGTTCCAGTTGAGGGCCACATCGTTGTTATCCGATGGTGAAGCTCACCTTGTCGCTTCCACAGTCAGATTTAACCCAAAAAACATGGTTTCCTGCCGGTAGCTTCCAGGTGAACTGCGCGCTGAATTGATCGTAGAACTGTGCGCTACCAATCGGCGCTTGATCAAACCCCCACTGTACATCGTGAGGTCCACCGGCGCAGGTTGTGCCGAAACTGGCCGTGAGATATGCCGACTGCACCTTACAGGCAGGGTCGACAATGGGATACTTGCCCCCATCAATCGGATAGACAATATTTACGGGTATACTCATGTGCTCCTCCTTCAAAGCTTGAGAGACTATGCAGATTAAGAAATGAGAGTCTCAGGCTGGAGCGAAAAGGATGCGGCGGGCGAGACGCAGGCTAGAGGACCAGCCAGAAACAGTTTCGAATTCCGTTTCGACTTGTGGGGAACTCGATTTCAAGACCGTGGTTCGCGAGGTGTGCGCATCATATTAGAGTGATGGTTTCGCGTCAATCACCCACTTATCCAACACCGCGAAGCTAGTTGGTAACAACCCGTACTGCCGAGAAGGGCCGTTCTGAATTTCCTGGTCCGATGATCCGGCGTGAGAATTCGAGAGCGCCGCTCATGTATTCAAACTGAACCTGCTTCGATACACTGAGGTCATGTGGAATGAAACGATCGAAACACGAGCCAAGTTCCTCGCGCGGCCTATTTAACATTGACATCGCATCTTCTACAGATATTCACAAAGTATGACGTGGCAATTTGATGTTCTCCCAGTTGTTAACACACTATCCCGCCATGCATAATGCGTGTCACGGAGGATTAGGTTCTTACTTTGCTTATCCAGTCGATTGAACTGCGCGAGATTCGCCTGCCTCTCGTTCACTTTTTCGAAACAAGCTTTGGTCGAACCACTGAGCGTCGCATCATTCTGGCGCGCGTTACCGATCCGAATGGCGGTGAGGGGTGGGGTGAGTGCACCGCCGGAGAGGGACCGTTTTATAGCAACGAGTGGACGGATACTGCCTGGGCGACGTTAACGGAGTTTCTTGGTCCGATGATGTTGCGCAAGGAGTTTGAGAGCGCCGCGCACGCGTTCAGACTGATGAAGCCTGTGCGCGGTCATCGTATGGCGAAGGCGACGCTCGAGACCGCGTGTTGGGATCTCGAAGCAAAGACCGCGGGTGTGCCTTTGTGGAAACATCTCGGTGGCACTCGTTCCGAGGTCGCGTGTGGTGTCTCAATCGGCATCCAGGATACGCCCGAGGCCCTGCTCGAAAAGATTCGCAAGGAAGTTGACGCCGGTTACCAGCGCATCAAGATCAAGATCAAACCCGGTTGGGACATAAAGATCATCGAGCGCGTGCGCAAAGAGTTTCCTGACATCCGCCTGATGGGCGATGCAAACTCTGCTTACAAACTCTCCGACGTCCCTCTCTTTCAGCAACTCGATCAATTCAACCTCATGATGCTGGAGCAACCGCTCGCAGACGACGACCTCTTCGATCATTCGGTGTTGCAACGTCAGATTCAGACTCCGGTTTGTTTAGACGAGTCGATCCGATCCCCGGAAGATGCGACTCACGCGATCTCGCTCGAATCGTGCCGGATCATTAACGTCAAACTGGGCCGCGTCGGCGGGCACGCGGAAGCAAAGCGCGTCGAGCAGTGTGCGCGCGACAACGAGATTCCGGTCTGGTGCGGCGGGATGCTTGAGTCGGGAATCGGGCGTGCGCACAACATCGCGATGTCGACGCTGGCGGGGTTCACCTTGCCTGGCGATGTTTCGGCGAGCGCGCGCTACTGGGAAGAAGACATCATCGAGCCGCCGGTAATGGTGAGTGAGCGCGGCACGATCAAACCGCCGGACGGGCCCGGCATCGGGTTCAACATTAACGTGGCACGTATCGACGCGCTGACAGTTCGCAAAGAGATGATTAAATGAGCAGCTCGCTTGCACCTCAGTTCTTCAATGCTTTGCAGGGCCGGCAGACGGAGGTCGAGGCGTTCATCCAGTCGCTGGTTGAAATCGAGTCGCCTTCGGGTGATGAGGCGGGCAGTCGCGCGGTTGTCGATCTGCTGGTGCAGGCGGCAGGCAAACTCCCGTGTGTCGATGAAATTGAACGAATAGACGTGCCTGACTTCGGTCAGCATCTCGTAATTAAAGCTTTTCAAAAACAAACCCAACAACAGATCGTGATGGTCGGGCACACAGACACGGTCCACTCGCGCGGCTCGTTGGCTGAACGTCCATGGCGCCGCGAAGCAGGGAAGATTTACGGGCCAGGCATCTTCGACATGAAAGCAAACTGCGCGCTCGCGATCGAAGTGCTGCGCACATTCTGCGAGTTGCAGGCGACGCCGTCGTATGGAGTGACGATCGTTTTGACATGCGATGAAGAGGTCGGGAGTTTAAATGGCTGGCCGTTGATCGAGAAGGTGGCGAAAGAACGGCCTGCCCGTTGTGCGTTTGTGATGGAGCCGCCCGCATCGGGTGGTCGCGTGAAGACCAGTCGGAAGGGAACCGGCATCTTCGCGATCAGGGTTGAAGGAAGAGCTGCGCACGCTGGACTTGAGCCGGAAAAAGGTGCGAGCGCGATTCTCGAGCTCGCGCGTCAGACGGAACAACTGCACGCGATCAACCAATCGGGATCGGGAATCACGCTGAATGTCGGAGTTGTTCGCGGAGGCACACGCTCGAATGTCGTCGCCGCCGAGGCGCAGGGCGAGATCGATGTGCGCTTTTCAACTGAAGCGGAATCGCAGGAGATCGAGCGCATACTCGCGAATCTCAAGCCGATCGACGAACGCACGAAAGTCTTCGTGTCGGGCAGCATCAATCGTCCACCAATGGAGCGCACTGCCGCCGTTGTCGAGCTGTTTGAAAAGGCACGCGCGATTGCAGCCGAAATCGATTTCGATCTTGGTGAAGCACAAGTCGGTGGCGCGTCTGACGGGAACTTCCTGGCTGACATGGGTATTCCCGTGCTCGATGGGTTGGGCATCAGCGGCGATGGCGCACACGCTGTGCACGAGCACATCGAAGCTGCCGACATTGCGCGTCGCGGTGCACTCATCGGCGGTCTCCTGATGTCGATTTAAGATGCTTATCGCAACCTGGAACGTAAACTCAATCCTCGCGCGCCTGCCGCACGTTATGCGCTGGCTCGACTCGGTCCAACCCGACGTCATCTGTATGCAGGAGACGAAGTGCACGGACGACAAGTTTCCCACGTTGCTCTTTCAGGAGCGCGGTTACCAATGCCAACTCTTTGGACAGGCATCGTACAACGGAGTCGCGATCCTCACGCGTGAGACATGCGAGACGCGACATCGCGGTTACCCTGATGACGATGAGACAGCGCAATCGCGACTAATCACGACGAA
>DASTTS010000015.1:0-5014 GCA_035760085.1 Pyrinomonadaceae bacterium | reverse complement strand
CTGGGGCGGCCACGGAGGGCCGCCCCTACAGTTGCCCTTTCACGACCTGACACATTGGAGTACAGGGATGGAAACACTGATTAAAGACCTACGCTTCGCGGTGCGCAGTTTTATCAAGCGGCCGGGGTTTTTGGTGATTGCTGTGGCGACGCTCGCGCTGGGTATAGGCGCGACGACGGCGATGTTCACGGTCGTGAATTCAGTGTTGCTGCGACCGTTGCGGTTACCGGAACCGGAACGAGTCGTGCTGTTTTACGGTATCAACCCGCGACAGGGAATCCCGCGGAGCAACATGTCGATGCCTGACATACTCGACTGGCAAAAGCAGAGCCAGTCGTTCGAACAGATCGCGGGGTTTTATACCGGCGGCTTATTCCTGGGCGTCGGTGACGAGACTGAACGCGTGCGTGGAACTGGCGTATCGCAAGAGTTCTTTCCACTCTTCAAAACAAATCCGATTCATGGTCGTTATTTCCAGCCGGCCGACATGCAACAAGGCACCGAGCCCGTTGTCGTAATCAGCTATGCATTGTGGCAACGGCGCTTCGGTGGCGCGACGAGTGTTGTAAACAGCAAAGTGATCCTGAACGGAAAGGCCGCGACGATCATCGGCATCATGCCCGCGGGCTTTGATTATCCGGCAGAGACCGAGGCATGGACCGTGTTTTCTTTGAACGATCCAAACCAGCCACGTGACAACCGTTTCGTCTCCGTCGTGACGCGTCTGAAACCCGGCGTCGCGCTGGCGCAAGCGGAGACGGAAATTGACACGATCAACCAGCGCCTTTCGCAGAGCTACACCGAGACAAACAGCGGCTGGACCGTGCGACTTGTTGAGTTGCGCGAGAGCCTCGTTGGAGATCTCAGAACGTCGTTGCTGATATTGCTGGGCGCCGTTGCGTTCGTCCTGCTGATCGCTTGTGCGAACGTCGCGAATCTACTGCTGGCCCGCGCGATCTATCGTCAAAAAGAGATCGCCGTACGTACCGCGCTCGGTGCCAGTCGCATGCGCATCGTCCAACAACTGCTGACTGAAAGCATGTTGCTTTCGATCGTGAGCGGCGTTGTCGGATTCACACTAAGTCTCGGACTGATCAGGTTGCTGATCGCGATCAGTCCGCCCAACACGCCACGCGTCGACGAGATCGGAATCGACTGGCGCGTGTTTAGTGTCACGCTCGCTGTCGCAGTGTTTGCTGGTCTGTTGTTTGGAGTGTTTCCTGCACTGCAAACATCACGGCCCAACGTGAACGAAACACTTAAAGACAGTGGACAGCGTGGTTCGCAGTTTGGCGGACGCAATCGCGCCGGCAGCCTGTTCATCGTTTCTGAGATTGCGCTCTCCTTCATCCTGCTGGCGGGCGCAGGGCTGTTGATTAAAAGTTTCCTGCACCTCAGAGAAATCAATCCGGGGTTTAGCGCCGACAATGTTTTGACGATGCGTCTGAGTCTGCCGCCCGGCAAGTACAAGCAGGGTGAACCGCGCGCGCAGATCTACAAGCAACTCATCGATCAAGTGAAAGCGACGCCGGGAGTGAAGTCAGCAGGCGCCATACTCAGCCTGCCATTGGGCGGCGTCACGAATGAAGTGTGGCGTGGCGTGGTTCGCGAAGGTCGCCCGCTGACGCTTGAGGAGCAGACGAATGCACAAAACCTACCGGTCACACCTGATTACTTTCAGACACTTCAGATTCCGTTGATCGCCGGGCGCACGTTCACGGACCAGGACACTTTGGATAGTACAAAAGTCGTGATCATCAACCAGACACTGGCGCGACGCTTGTGGCCTGGTGAGAACCCGGTTGGTCAGCGCTTCGCCGTCTGGCGTGATGAGAAGTTTCCCCGCGAAGTTGTCGGCGTGGTAAGCGATACGAAGTCGACACTCGAAAAGGAAGCGGGCAACCAGATGTACATACCTTATGCGCAGGATCCGACGTGGGGCAGCTTATGGCTCGTCGTGCGGACCACTGGCGAGCCGACGGCTCTCGCAGGTGCAGTGCGCGAAGCGATTCGATCGGTCGATAAGGCGGTACCGACTTACTTCGTGAAGACGATGAACGATGTCGTTTCTGAATCGGCCGCGTCGCGAAGAGTGCCGATGTTGTTGTTGAGTGCTTTTGCCGGTGTGGCGATGTTGCTGGCGATGCTCGGGATTTACGGTGTCACTTCTTACTACGTGACGCAGCGGACTCACGAGATCGGAGTGCGCATGGCGCTCGGTGCTCAGATCGTTGACGTGCTGAAGCTCGTGTTGAGTCGTGCGATGGCGCTGGCGGTGATCGGGATCGGGATCGGTGTTGTTGGTGCGATTGCGTTGACGCGATATCTGACGTCGATGCTGTTTGGCGTGAAGCCGATCGATGTCGTGACGTTTACCGGTGTTGCGTTGGTGTTGGTGCTGGTGGTGCTGGTCGCGTGTCTTGTTCCCGCGCGTAGAGCCACCAGGATCGACCCATTGGAAGCACTAAAGTAGCCACAGATTACACGTTCTAAAAGGAAGTTTATGGAAACGCTAGTTAAAGACATTCGCTACGGGATTCGGGGCCTTTTAAGGAGGCCGGGGTTTACGGTTATTGCTCTGATCACGCTCGCGCTCGGCATCGGCGCGAATACGGCGATTTTCAGCGTCGTCAATGCAGTGTTGCTGCGGCCGCTGCCGTTTCATAAGCCGGAAGAGCTCGTGATCGTTTGGGAAGACGCGACCTTCGCCGGCTTTCCACACAACACGCCCGCGCCCGCAAACTATGTCGACTGGAAAACTCAGAACCAGTCGTTTGTCGACATGGCCGCGAGCCACGAAGACAGCTTCAATCTCACGGGCGACGGCGAGCCTGAACGTGTTGCCTCGTATAGCGTCACTGCAAATTTCTTCCCGCTGCTCGGCGTGCAGCCGTTGCTCGGTCGCAGTTTTCTTGAAGAAGAAGATCGACCCGGCGCGAATAAAGTCGTCATGCTGAGCTATAGCCTCTGGCAGAGTCGTTACGGTGGCGATCCAAACATTCTCAATCGCGAGATTCTGCTCAACGGCGAGAAGCATTCCGTCGTCGGTGTGATGCCGGCGAGTTTTCAGTTCTTTGCGAAAGACGTGCGTCTCTGGGTGCCGATCGCGCTCGATCAGGAAGATTGGGCCAATCGTGGTGGACACTACCTGACAGTAGTAGCGCGCCTAAAGCCCGGTGTTTCGGTAACGCAGGCGCAGGCCGACATGAACGCCGTGATGCGCCGGATTGCGGTGGACCATCCGGGCGAGACGATGGAAGGCAAACTCGGCGCAGTGGTCCTGCCGATGCGCGATCAGTTTGTCGGCGATGCGCGTGGATCGCTGATCGTGTTGCTCGTCGCAGTTGCATTTGTACTGCTGATCGCGTGTGCGAATGTCGCGGGATTGCTTTTGGCGCGTGCAGTTGGTCGTCGCAAAGAGATCGCGTTGCGCATGGCGTTGGGCGCGGGACGTAAGCGCGTAATCCGGCAACTGCTGACGGAGAGTTTGCTGCTCGCGGTTGCCGCGGGCGTGTTCGGATCGTTGCTCGCGTATGGCAGTTTTACTTTCCTGCAAGGGCTGGTGCCTGAAGAGATGGCGATCGCGGCAAGTCTCAAGCTCGACGTGCGCATACTCATCTTCACGATCGCGATCTCGATCGTCACCGGAATCATCTTCGGCCTCGTGCCCGCACTTCAGTCTGCAAACTTCGACTTGAACGACGCGTTGAAGCAGAGCAGTGGGCGTGTAACTTCGACCGGACGTTTGCGTAGCGCGATGATCGTGTTTGAAGTGGCGATGTCGCTCGTGTTGCTGGTCGGCGCCGGTCTTCTCATTCAGACGCTGTTCCAACTGTTCCGGCAGTACTCGATGCTCGAGCCTGAGAAGGTGTTGACGATGCGCACGATCCTGCCGCGTGAGAAATACAAAGAAGCACAGCGACGCGACAACTACTACCAGCAGGTGCTGCAACGCGTCGAGCACCTGCCCGGTGTGGTTGCGGCCGGTTACAGCACGTCCATACCGCTGATGTGGAAGGGCGGTACCAGTGGGTTTTATCCCGAAGGACTCAAAGCGCCGATTCCCGGCATGGCTTACGACTCGAATCATCGTCAGGTCTCTACAAACTACCTGAAGGCGATGAATATTCCGCTGCGGCAGGGGCGTTATTTCGAGCGTAGTGATAACGCGCAGTCACTTCCGGTCGCGATCATCAACGAGACGATGGCGCGACAGTACTGGCCCGGCGAGAACGCACTTGGCCGCCGTTTCAAGATTGGCGATCCGGATGAGCCGGGGAAACAATGGAAAGAGATCGTCGGAATCGTCGCTGACGTCCGTCAGATGGGACTCGACGAGCCGGTTAAGGCGGAGATGTATTTTCCTTACGAGCAGGTCACAGACTGGCCCGGATACATCCCGCGCGATCTCGTGATTCGAACGGGTGGCGATACGTCAAACCTTGTCGGTGCAGTACGACAGATCATTCGTGAAGTCGATCCGGACCAGCCGGTATCGAATGTTGCGACGATGGCGGAAGTGCTCGGCACGGAGGCAGCGCAGCGACGGATGGGAATGATCATGCTGGCCGGGTTCGCGGCGCTTGCGTTGTTGCTCGCATCGCTCGGCATTTACGGTGTGCTCGCGTACTTCGTCACGCAGCACACGAATGAGATCGGTGTGCGACAGGCGCTCGGCGCGACGCCGCGCAACATTCTGTTTCTTGTGTTGCGGAAGGGAATGGGGTTGACACTCATTGGTGTGGCGATTGGCATGGGCGCGGCATTTGCCCTGACGCGTTTGATGGGCTCGCTGCTGTATGGAGTGACCGCGGCTGATCCGTTGACGTTTGCGACCGTGCCGTTACTGCTCGTGATCGTGGCGTTGCTGGCCTGTTACATCCCGGCGCGCCGCGCGACGAAGGTCGATCCTTTAGTGGCCCTGCGCTACGAATAAGCAACTGTAGGGGTGGCCCTCCGTGGCCACCCCAGGCTGACAACTCCACGCCGGGGTGGCCACGGAGGGCCACCCCTA
>DASTTS010000014.1:0-2344 GCA_035760085.1 Pyrinomonadaceae bacterium | reverse complement strand
CGATCCATGACGTGTCCGATGATCTGTGGCGACGCATCGTCGAGGTTCGTTTCCAGCATCCATAGGCGTTCGTCAACGGCGGCGCCCGTTTCAGTTTCGCCAAGCATGACGCGGAGCACATTCGGGAAGTCCTGATACTCGCGCGTCCCCGCGCCATAGCCCGTCGCCTCGGTCTTCATTTGGGGAATTGGACCATAATCACTGCAAACAGTGGTAATGATCGCCGCGCCCGTCGGCGTCAGCAGCTCGCCCTTGATCTCAGTCGAATAAAACGGAACGCCTTTGAGCAACTCCGCAACAGCCGGTGGCGGAATCGGAAATTGTCCGTGTGCCATCCTTACCATGCCACTGCCGACGTGTAGTGGTGAAGACACGAACCGCTCAATCTGCAAAGCATCAAAACAGATCGCCGCACCTACAACATCGACGATGGCATCGAGCGCCCCGACCTCGTGAAAGTGAACGTGATCCACCGGCTCGTTGTGAACACGCGCCTCCGCTTCCGCCAGCCTTGTAAAGATCTCAACCGCCCGTTGTTTCACCCCGGCCGATAACTCTGATCCGTGAATAATCTGCTTTATGTCCGTGAGAGATCTGTGGCTATGCTCGTGCTCCGTCTGCACGCTCGCATACGTCGCACTCAGCCCCGCCCGATCGACTGTCTCAAAATCAATGCTGAAGCCGGCGACTGGAAGCAGCGACAGTTGTTCACGCAGGAAGCCCGGATCAACGCCCGCTGCGACCATGGCGCCGAGTATCATGTCGCCGCTCGCACCGGCGAAACAGTCAAAGTAAAGAGTCTTCATTTTCCGATCAACGGCAAGACCTGCCCTGCCTTACCCATCAACACTTCGTCACACAAATCTGAAAGCGGTGTGGGCTCAGGGTTCACTTCACAGACATACGCGCCTGCGCGTTTCGCGATCTCGGGCAACCCGGCCGCTGGATAGACCAGCGCCGACGTGCCAATCACAAAACACAAATCACATCGTGCTGCGGCTTCAGACGCAAACTCAAACGCGCCAGGCGGCAACATCTCACCAAACAGGACCACATCGGGGCGTAATGGATCGCCACACTCCCAACATGCATCCGGTCGAGGACCTTTTGACATGTCGAAAGACGAGCGACAAGTCGTGCACCGTGCGCGCCAGATGTTGCCATGCAACTCGATCACGTCACGCGAGCCTGCTTTCTGATGCAAGCCGTCAATGTTCTGCGTCGCGAGCGTGAGCTCCGGAAAACGTTCCTGCCAGCGCGCGATCTCGTAGTGCGCGGGATTCGGCAGGATCGAGTCAAGGAAATTGCGACGATAATCGAACCACTCCCAAACTGCCGGCAGATCACGCTCGACCATTTCTGCGGATGAGATGACGTCGAAACGCATTCCCTTCCAAACCGCTGTATTCCCG
Source organism: Pyrinomonadaceae bacterium (assembly GCA_035760085.1). Classification (GTDB taxonomy): domain Bacteria; phylum Acidobacteriota; class Blastocatellia; order Pyrinomonadales; family Pyrinomonadaceae; genus PSRF01. The sequence continues at coordinate 932 of DASTTS010000014.1, read as the reverse complement.
CCGCCACGAAACGTCGGCACACCCGATTCCGCGGACACGCCCGCACCCGTCAACACGAGCACGCGCCGCGCTTCAGCGAAGCGCCGCCGCAAATCTTCGGAAATCTGCATTCGTGTGATGGTATCAAATAGGCCGGATACGTCCTATAGTACCTATTTTGCTATACTCTCGCCTTTTGTCGCATGACCTTAATCTACTTACAGCAAAAACTTAGAGACCGCATCCGTAGCGCCGCACGCGAGATTTTCGGTGTCGAAGTGCAACAACTGGCCGCTGAAGCGCCGCCGCGTCCTGATCTCGGCGACCTCGCCTTCCCCGTCTGTTTCGAGCTCGCGAAACTGATCAAACAGGCCACGGGCGAAAAACAAAACCCGCGCGCCATCGCCGAAAAACTCAAATCTCAACTCGAAGACATCGACGAAGTATCGCGTGTCGAGATTGCGGGCGCCGGTTACATCAACGTCTTCTACGATCGCGCGAAGCTGCTCAGCCTCTTCGCTGGTCCAACTACATCAACCTCGCAGGATGTCGACCGGCCCAAGAAGATGGTCGAGCACACGAGCATCAACCCAAACAAAGCCGCGCACATCGGTCACGTGCGCAATGCCGTACTCGGCGACACGTTCCAGCGCATCCTGAAAGCCGCCGGCGACCGTGTCGAAGTCCAAAACTACATCGATAACACGGGCGTGCAAGTCGCAGATGTAGTCGTCGGCTTTATCCATCTCGAAAAGATGGACCTCGATCAGATCAAAGCGCTCGATGCGTTACTGACAAAAGACTATCCATTCGATTACTACTGCTGGGATCTCTACACACGCGTCGGTCTCTTCTATCGTGACGGCAACCTCGCCGGCAACATCAACCCCGACAAAGCAAAGCTGCGCAACGAAGTACTGCACGCTCTTGAAGAAGGCGGCAACACGATCGCC
>DASTTS010000013.1:0-8538 GCA_035760085.1 Pyrinomonadaceae bacterium | reverse complement strand
GGGGGGCCCTCCGTGGTCACCCCAGCGTACTTGCCGCGACTTGCATAAGAATGCACGCTGGGGTGGCCACGGAGGGCCAGTTATTCGTTCCAGATCAAATTCTGGTCACGGTTTTCGAAAGATCGCGTCGTCGATCGGGATGTTGTACTCCAGTTCGCTTATCTGGACCAGCAATGCAAACGATTCGAAATTAAACCGAACCTTGAACGGCACCTTCAATCCACCTACTTCTTTGTAATCATCGAGGTGCACTTTCACGAAAACCGTCCCACGACCTTCCTGGCGACGCGCCATGTCCCAACGCACCAGCAGTCCATTCTCAGCGTCGAAAAACAGCTTCTCCGCGGGACCTTTCGCCGGTTTACCTTCGATAACATTCATTTCACGTCCGTTTAGCCTTGCCTTGTTTTCCAGCTTCATGCTCTCGAAGAAACTCTTAATCTTTCCCGCGCTGTAGACTTCCGCGTCTCGCTCCAACTCGGCGATTTCCTGCGCGCTTGAGTCAGTGAAAGTACCGGCAGGCGTCTGCACCCAACGCGACTCACCATCGAATCCCTTTTTGAGCGTGCCGAGCCGCGGAAATTCAATGATCACCAGGGCCTTGTTTGGATCCTTGGACCATCCCTCGATTCCTCCGGCCATGTCGCGGATCTGGAACGTGCCTTTCATCCGCTGGCTGGTGACCGCATCGATCGCTGCCTTGCCCCCGAGTGCCTGTTCATAACGTTGCAGAATCTGATCGATGATGGCTTGTTCGGTAGGTGGCGGAGAAGCTGCGGGTTCTGGTTGCGTTGACGATCTATGAGTACACGACAGTTGTGCCGTGATCACGAGAGCAATCAGCAAAGAAGTTGAAAGGCGTCTCATTGTTGGAGATGACGGAATTAGTCTTCGCGCATGGTCCGAAAAGTGATTGAGTAGCGCAGCGCATCCACACGGAGGATGCTGTGTTCCCACTCAGCCCGCGCCGGCCCTGTGAGATGGTAGGCCGAGCGTGGCTCTGCAAGGACATTAACACGGTCCCACTTGTTATTCACCTTTTTTCTGAACCTGAGAATGCAGGGCGCGAGCAGCGAGACGCCCACAACCTGCCCGAACACCGCCTTGTCACGATGCCAGCCAATGCCCGCGCCTGGACCATACTCCGTCACGAGCACATGCTGAAAAGCACCGGGCTCAAGTGCCGCAAAGGCCGCAACGCGCGCTCTGAGACCAAGTAGAAACTCAGGAATCTCATCCGCCCGGTGAAGCTGTCCTCCGCCCGAAAACTCGTACTTCCAACCAAACGAAACAACCCGCCGCTTGCCCTTATAACCATGAAACTCAAACTCCCTGAACGGTAACTCGCGCACGCGCGCCACCAGCGCCTCCTCCTCGGCCTGCTCAATCAACCCTCGTTCGTACCTGAACCCCTCCATAGGGCAAAACGTAGCCACAAAAAGGCACAAAAAGCACATAAAACTTCGGAGAATCTTTGTGCCTCGGTGGTACACGAATTATTCACGAAGTAATGACTCAAGCTCTTTCGTAGCCTGATCAACTGTGCGCTTCGCGTCGTCGACGGTCTTCGTAACCTCGTCCAATTCCGCAGCGACGCTTTTAGCACGTCGCGCCGCTTCTTCAGATGCAGCCGTCGCTTTTTCTAACAACTCCTCTGCTTTTCGCTTTTGCTTCTCAGCTTCCTTCGCGTCCGCGTTTGCTTTCTTCTGCGTCGACTCCAGACGCAGTGCTCGCGCGCGTGCCTCACTCAACGCTTTCTTCGCATCATGTAAGGAGACTTTCGCATCAGCTATTTTTGCGCGACGGACCTCTTCCAGCCGGCGCACGTTGGCAGCGGTGGTCAACTTTCGCGCAGGCTCAGGCTCTTCAGTCTCTTCTATCGCACTCGCGCCGGACATCAACGACGCGAGTGAATCAAAACTCGGCGGATCGAGATCTTGCGTCAGGCGACCTGGCGTTGGACCATCAGGAAGCAGCGCGTACGCCGACATTGCCTCGAGCGTAGTCGTAACGCGACGCAACGTATCAAGCGACGGATTGCTACCTGCTTCACGCAACAACTGCGTCGCCAGATCCGAGAGGTGCACGAGGGCTTCGTTTCGTGCGTCCAACGAGTCGCGCATACCCGCCACTTTGCCCGCGAGACGTAATTTCTGAGCGGGACGGAGACGTTTGCCTGTCGCTATTAGCCGGTCGAATGCCGCGCGATGGTCCCAGTAAAGCTGGTTTACGGTCCATGCCGAAACGGAGGGCTTCGCCAGTAGCTTAACCCGATCGGCATCGTTCGGACGCCCTTCTTTCTTCAGACGGGCAGCGAGGGTGTTGCGCGCGCTGGTAAACTCTGCCAAAGGCAACCGGAACAGGCCGTCGATATCATCGTCGAGGTTGTGCTTCATCGGGTTTTAGTTTACACCGGGTAAGCTGGGAACTTCATAAACGAGGCGGAGTCTAAGTTGTTTATGAGTCTACGTGTGTTTAAAAATCTAATTCTTCTCCCTGCAATCCTGTTGCTCAGCGTTATTTCGTCACAAGGGCAAACGCTTTCAAGCTGTCAGCCTTCGCCGCCACTCCCACAAAATCCGAAACCCGGCGTGAATAGTGTTTTGTTCAGTAAGGACGGCAAGACCCTGGTTGTAGCCGGAGGCGACGGCAAAATCAGATTGCTCGACGCGGCCAGTGGAATCGTGCAACGAACCTTCCCGGGACACATGAATGCAGCTTACATCGCCGTCTTCAGTCCGGACGAAAAACTGCTCGCATCGTCGAGCCGGGATTTAACCGCGCGCATTTGGGATGTCGCTTCCGGACGCGAGCTTCACAAATTCACCGGCTTCCGATGCTCGGTCAAGTCGGTCGCTTTCAGTCCGGACGGTCGCACAGTCGCCGCCACCGGGAACGACGGCATGATCAAGATCTGGGATCTTAAGACCGAAAAGGAATTGCATTCGTTAGTGCATATCAACTCGGCCACGATCGACATGTCCGTCTACTCGATCGCATTCGATCGCACAGGAAAGAAAATTTACGGAGCGAACGGCGATGGGACGATCAGCGAGTGGGACATCGCTAAACAAAAAGAAACAAGAGTGTGGAAGGCGCACGACGGTTATGCTTTTCAGATAAAGTTCAATCGGGATTACTCATTGCTGGCATCGTCTGGTCAGGATGCGTTGGTGAAACTGTGGGACACGTCTGACGGGCACGAAGTGCGAAGAATGTCGATGGCACGCGCGGAAGCGCCGGCTAACATTCCAAGTGCGGGTCTGGCTTTTAGTGACGATGGAAAACTGATCGCGGCCGGCAGTAATGGTTTCGACCAAAAGGTAACCAGCTATGTCTACGTACAAGCCGTCGTGTGGAAAGTAGAAACTGGCGAGAAGCTCTGGACGGTCGAACGGCACAAGTTTGACATCAACGGCCTGGTCTTTACGCATGACAATAAATTCTTGTTGACCGGCAGTGTCGATCGAACGATAAAGTTTTGGGATATGAAGACAGGCCAGGAAACGCGCATGATTGGAATGCCTGCCAACTAAAACACGAAAACTATGAAAGCCCAATCTCTTGTTCCGATGATCTCTGTGGCTGACGTTGAGCGGTCGATCGCGTTCTACAGTTATCTCGGTTTCGAGATTGGGAACACGTTTGCCTGTGAAGGTGAGACGAAGCCGTCGTGGGCGTGGCTACAATCAGGCCATGCGCAGTTGATGCTGGCGGCCGCGTCCGAGCCGCTTCCCGCTAAACACACTGTTCTTTTTTATGTCTACACAGAAGATGTTGCCGCGGCGCGCGCGTCACTTGTGGAAGCGGGCCTCAAGCCTGGCGAGATTGCAACACCGTTTTACGCACCTCAGGGCGAGTTTGAGCTCGTCGATCCGGACGGCTACGTCGTAATGATCACACATACCTGACTCTCATCGTACGCAAGCGCACCGATTCGACGTTCATTCACTGGTACGCTGCTTTCGCTTCCCCTGGCAAATTAATAGTTCTCCCGCGCGTTCAACGGAACGTTACGTGCGTTCTGTTGAACTGTACTGTCTATTTACGAGGGAGCTTACGAGGGAGCTTATGAGGACGAAAACATTGATCGTGTTGGTCGTGGTGCTACTTCTCGGAATCACGGTTTTTAATCCCGGCACTAAGGCAAATGCACAGGGAGAAGGATTAACCGGACGCACGATTACGGGAACTGTTTATTTTATCTCCGGCCGCAGACCCGGCCTTTCGCTGCCATTCACACTCATCATCAACCGAATCACAACTTCAGATGAGGTCAATCAGTTAAACGCAGCACTGCAAGCCGGTAAGCAAGACGAACTTTTGCGTGCACTTTCGCGCACGGATGCCGGACGCATTCAGATCGGGTCGAATGTCGGGGTGCCGGCTAATGCGATCCTGGTCTCCAATGAGGGAGATGGCCGCACAAAAATAACGGTTCTTTATCAACGAAATTTACGGTTTGCCGAGCTGCGTTATGGCGCGCGTTCGGTGGACTATCCATTCGGCTACGCAGAATTGTATGTGGGCCGCGGAGAGAACGAGGGCATGTTGATTCCGGCGGCGCGGGTTCGTTTGCGCGACGGCAACACCTGGGAAGTAGAAGACTTCGGAACGTTCCCCGCGAGACTGATGGGCCTGCGCATACGCGGCCGTAGCTCGGTGGGTTAGCAGTTTGAATTTCAAGGCGGCTTAGCTCCGCCTACATCAAGGAGGGTATGTAATGAGTAACCAGCAGTTAATCAAATCTGCACACATCTGGGGCCTGGCCCTACTTCTCGTCTTTGGGCTCTGGGCCGTCGCAAGCAAAGCTGACAGCAGGAGCCAGGAACAGAATTCGAATCAGAACAGCAATACCAGCCCCAACGCAAACAGAACGCAGAACGCGAATAAAAGTAATCGCAATTCGCGAAACAATAACGCCACGGGCGAACAGACCGGCATGGGCGCCATGACTTCACAGGACCGCAACTTCATTATGGACGCGGCGATGGGCGGCATGATGGAAGTCGAGCTCGGTCGTCTCGCGGCGCAACAGGGCGCGAGTGATGCAGTGAAGCAGTTTGGTCAGCGGATGGTCGACGATCATTCGAAAGCCAACGAGGAGCTCATGTCGTTGGCGCAGAGCAAAGGAATCACACTCCCGGCTCAGCTCGACGATAAACATCGCGAGCATCTGACGAAGTTTTCGAGTCTGACCGGGGCAGACTTTGATCGTGCTTACGTGAAGGAGATGGTGAGTGATCACCACAAGGATGTTTCTGAGTTTGAGAAGCAGAGCACGCGCGGTACTGATCCCGATCTAAAAGCATTCGCCAGTAAAACTCTCCCGACGCTCCAGGAGCACATGCGAATGGCAGAGGCTCTACCGGGTGCAAAAGGCAGCGGTGGCAACATGAACAGCAACCGTAACCGCAACGGCAATTCGAACAATTCAAACCAGCCGTAGAATTCAACTGTAGGGGGGGCCCTCCGTGGCCACCCCGGTTTTTCATTTGTCAGAATGAACTCAGCAGGCGTTGCACTGCGTAGGCGGTGATCACTGTTAACGCAAACAGAGACACTGCCCCGCCCACCTTAACCAGCGTCGCATGCTGCTTAATCCATCGTGCATTGTCCTTAAAGCAGAGCCAACCCAACCACAAGCCGCAAACGAGACCTCCGAGATGCGCGCCGTTATCGATGAACGCGAAGCCAAATAGTCCGAGCACACCGATCGAAACGATCGCTTCAATCATCAGTCTGAAATACCGCGGCGGATATCTGGTCCTATCGAAATAGGCTGCCATCGTGATGAAACCCAACAATCCCATCAGCCCACCAGACGCGCCCACTGACGTTGAATTCGGATACAACACAACACTGAAAACGCTACCCACTGCACCACTGAAAAGAAACACCCACGGTACAAACGCACGATGGACCGTGTGTTCTATGATCTTAGCCAGTTGGACCAACGCGAGAAAGTTCAACAAGAAATGGCCCGCGCCTGCGTGCATCAGAGTCGCTGTAAACACACGCCAGCCTTCGCCCTGCCAAACTGCGGGCTTAACGAGACCCGCGGCTTCAACCGAGAAATTCGACAGCGCTTGCGACACAGCGACGATAACAAGACAGGCAGCGAGCGTTAACGTGTAACCACTTAGAGACTTTTTCTTCAGCCACTCAGAAAAACGAGCCGCACTGATCTCACTCACCGCTTCTCCCGGCGCGTAATAGCGGAGAGACACGTATCGCCAAATCCCTTCCGAGATCGCAAGGCCGCCGAACGCAAAGAAGATGTTAATAAAGACGAGTTTCCATTCTCGTCGCATGGCTGCAATGAAGAACGCGAAGGCTACGAGTGCAACGCCTAAAAGAATGGAATTGCGAGCTTGTGTGCGTAAGTTGGCCCGCAACACGTCGAGGAGGAACGGAACCTTCTGAGGCACTACTGGTTCAGGCGTGTCTGGTGTCCAGACGTGAGTGATCGCCGGATTATATTGGACGCCCTCAATGAGCTGCTCGCGGGTGGTCCCAATGGCTCGACCCTGTATGACGTAGCCATAATCGGCAGTTGGGCTCTTCGCCGGAACTGCCGCTACCGGCTCCCATTCGTACAGTTGTGAGGCAGCATCCATATTCAACGAAATTGACGAAGACGTTGAGAGGATAACGTGTGGGCGGGGTGTGCGTCACGTGTAAAGCTGGCGGAGTGGTGTCTTAAATTGAACGTTTTCTCTGCGTCCTCGGCGTATCTCAGTGTTCTCTGCGTTAAAGGGCAACTCAAACGCAGAGGGCGCAGAGATACGCCAAGAACCGCAGAGAAGATTCGTTCGTTACAGGTAAAGGAGTTGGGATAATATCTTTCAGTAATGAACATAAAGATCTTCAGTCTGCTTATATTCGCTGCAATGTTGTTGGGTTATAGCAACAGCAGGCCGTCTCAACCTTTTCAAACTGCGGCGCCGACTCCGTATCCAACGCCGAATTACAATCCTGCCAGTTACATTCCGGCGGTGCGGGCCGGGAGAACGGTGACGGTTAAGGGCGAGAATTTGGCGGATAGGATACAGGCGGCACAGGATGATCCCGCCGTCGCGACGGTGAGAATTGAGGGCGGTGGATCCATCACGAAGCAGATCACGCTGCGCAAGCACACCGTGTTTGATAGTTCCACTTACTCGTGCGACGTGCAGGGCATAACGGATCAGGGGCAGTTCCTGATTGCTGATGGCGTTTTGGTTGAAGGTACGTGGCGGATGCCGAAGGTGCTGCTTGATTACTTCAAGTTTGGCAATGGAAGAAACTGGCAGGATCCTTACCTGCTGAAAGTCCAGGCACTCACCGCGGAGCAACTTGCCGGAACAGGAACGACGATCCTCGAGCCAACCTTTGTCAACGGTCCATATCCCGCGATCGAAGTCTTTCAAGCGCTCGGCGACACGATCGGCTCACACACAGGCGCGGCTCGCGACATTGCCGTGATCGGGTTTCACATCAAAGGCAGGCAGAAAGTTTACGACGGCGGAGTGAGATCGACGATCCTGTTTGGCAACTGCGTCAGGTGCACAGCTCAGAATAATTACCTCGAAGACACCGGATCGATCGGGATCACTTTTGGTGGCTCCGCGTTGGAGAAGAACAACTTTTCGAGTCACGGGCTGATGTGGCACAACGTCACGTCGGGAGTTGCGGCCGCGAATATGGCTGCGATCAATTCCGAAAACATACTCGTCATCGAAAACTACGTTCGTCGCCCGGGACATCACGATCCACAGTTTGGCGGCGGCGTGTGTGGCTTTGATCTCGAAACCAACAGCGCCGCCGATCACAGTAAAGACATCGGCGTTTTCAACAACCTGATGGATTACGAAGATGCGGGACTCGAGTCTGCCGGCAACGCCTTATGCCTGCAAGATCCGTACTTCGGAGCGAACCACGGCAAGGTTACAGCAGCAAACAATATTCTGATCGGCGGCCGCAGTGAGCATTCAAATCATCGCTACATGTCGAACGGACTCTTCCTTGTTGGTCTGAAGAAGTGCGAGATCATCAATAACTACGTTTTCCGCACCGGACAGAACGCGCTGCAAGCCTATAAGCTTGATGGCTGCCTGGTCCAGGACAACGACTTCGAGTCGACAGGTGGAGGCGGCAACTCAACCGCAATGCTCAACGGTGTAACTAATTCGATCTTCCGTCGAAACCATTACCGTATGCGACCTGGTGTCACAATCAACACGCAAGCCGGACTTATTGACCGGTGTGGCAAAGGAAATGTGTTTGAAGACAATCGTATAAACGGTAAGGTGAATCCGCAGGGCACGGTTTGTCCGTGAACTATTTACCGTTATTCACGAGTCTGCTGTAGGTTGAATAGACACTGACGAGACGTTCGATCGCGGCAGGATTGCTCTGGGCCAGCAGTGTTATTAAGTCGTCGCGTTCGCTGAGCAACAACTTGAGTCCTTCGCGCTGCGAAGCAGTAAAGAGAGTCCCGTTGTCGGTATCGACCTGTCGACGTAAGTTTGTGTAGAAGTCGCTGGTTAACTGACG
>DASTTS010000012.1:0-2707 GCA_035760085.1 Pyrinomonadaceae bacterium | reverse complement strand
GTCGCCACCGGGAACGCGTCCGAGCTCTTCCGAAGGCACGCCGTCACCGGCGCGGACGAGCCCGTTGAAACGATTGCCACCCTTCGTCGGATCAATGTTTCCATTCGCCAGAATCGTGACAGCCTGCGCCGGATCGTAACGCGACGGATCGAAGTTCGCGAGATTGTTGGCTTGCGTGTAGATCGGCTGCCCAAACTGGTAACGCACACCGAGCTCGAGACTCAGCTTGCGATTCACTTTCCAACTGTCAGCCACGAACGCTTCGGTTTGCGTGAAACGGAAAAAGCCCACCGGATCGAGGGCTTGTTCACTGTAAGTTCTGAAATTTCCGAGCAGCGCATCGGCGAAAGAGTTGTTTGAAGTACGTGTGTTGCCGCCAGTGTTGAAGTCGACCTGACCCGCGTAAGTCGTGCGTGCGTTTTGATCGATGCGATTGCGTGTGACGCTCAGGCCGGTCTTCAACGTGTGATTGCCGCGCACCAGCGTGATCGTGTCGCTCGCGTTGATGTCAGTTGTCGGTGACACAAGGGAGCGGGCCGCGCCGAAGAAGCTGGCGAAACCGTTGATCGTCGTGTCAGGAATCGAATTCTCAAACCGGCCGCCATTCAGGAACAGTTGCTGGAACTGGAAGCCGTACGTGTCACGCTTCCAGAGCTCGCCGTCGGGTGGAATTCGTTGGGCCACCCACGCTCCCGTCGCTTTCGCTTCGTTAATAAACGTCGGGCTGATCATCCACGAGTGCGAGAGCTGGATCGAAGTGCCCGGACGTTGGCGCAGGCTCGGAATTGTCGGCACCTGCGTGTTGATGAACGTGCCGAACGGATCAATCAAAACGTTTTTGTCGTGAATGTAACGACCGTAGAGCGTGTGCTTCGAGTTGATGCGATAGTCGATGCGCAGGAGGTCTTCGCGATAGTCGAGTGGGTTAGGTTGTTGGAACGTGATGTTGTTGCCGACCGGACTATTTGTATATGCAGTGGCGAGACCGATCGCGGTTTGGTAAACGTTTGCGATAGCGCGGCCGTCGGTAGTAATGCGGTTAGACGGAATGATGTTGCGCAGGGCGACGTTGTTGCCGCCGAAGCAGCCGGTGCGGTTCGCTTGCGTGGTAACAACACCCTGAGCGTTGATTACCGGCGCCACGCACGTGTTTGCTGCGTTGTTCGGGTCGCGCAAAACACCGTCGTCAGCCGTGCCTACTACGCCGTCTGGTCCACGCAAGCGGAATGAAAAGTTGCCGTTCAACTCGGCTAGAGAAGGAACGGTGCGGCGCTGCGCAGCCGAAAGACGGCGAATGTATTTCCACTCCTGACCGCCAAAGAAAAACAATTTGTCTTTGAAGATTGGGCCACCAAAGCTGTAACCGAAGTTGTTGAAGCGCAGCGTCGGTCGAACGGGCGCAAAGAACGAGCGCGCGTCGAGTTTGTCGTTGCGAATGAACTCGAAGGCGCTGCCATGAAAGTCGTTGCCGCCACTGCGCGTGACGAGACTCACTTGCGCGCCGGAGTTGCGGCCATACTCCGCTGAGAAGTTTGACGTCTGAATTTTAACTTCCTGGATGTAGTCGATGCCGAGGTTGTTGATCTGGCTCGCGTTACTACCCGACTGCAAGTTGAAGCCGCCATCAATCGTGACGTTGTTGGTCTGCCCGCGGTTGCCATTGATCGACTGGTTGTTCGTAGCGAGACTCGTCGTCAGCTCGAGCTGATCGTCGTTGAGCAATGCGACGCCAGGCACGAACGAGAGAAGCTGAATATAGTTGCGACCATTCAATGCCAGGTTTTGCACCTGCTGCTGATCGATTACGCGCGAGACTTCACCGGACGTCGTGTTCACCGTTTCACCAGCAGCGCCGACGATCTCGACCGTCTCGGAAACTTCACCGACTTCGAGTTTCAGATCGACAGTCAATCGCGCATCGGCAGTCACGCTTTGACCGGAGACAAGGGCTTTCTTGTATCCCTTCGCCTCCGCTTCGATCGTGTACATCGCGACGGGCAGATTCGTGATCGTGTAGAAGCCGTTCTCATCGCTCGTCACCGTGCGTTCCGAATTGTTAGCGGTGTTGATGACTTTGACCGATGCGTTGGGGACGCCGGCGCCGTTCGCGTCCTGCACCGTGCCGGATATGCGACCGACAACGGTTTGGGCGAGGGCGGATTGAGAAGCAACGAGGATGAGTAGAAGTAACCACAAAAGTGGCAGTCGGGTTTGTTTAGAGCCTCGCATCGATCTGACCTCCAAAAAGTTTTAACCGCGGATTAGACAGATGGCTTCGCCAACGGATTTTTACGCGACCATTGGGGCTGCGAAAGCAGGAGCAGCGACAAGGGCAACTGCGCCGCGCAGGCGCGGATGATCTTCAGCCGGCACGACGTGGATCTCCGTCGCGCCGCCAAACTCGGTCAACGTTCGTTCGCGCAACGCGTTGCGCACGATTGGCTCGATCAGACTCCACGCCGTCGTGATTTCGCCGCCGATGTAAACGCGCGCGGGATCGAGTGCGTTGACGATCGAAGCGAGACCGAGGCCGAGGTAACGTGCGGTCGAGTTGAGTGCAGCGAGCGCTTTCGCATCGCCCGCACGCGCACGCGCGATCAAGTCTTCAACTGAGAAACTTGCCGTTTCGGAATCACGCGGACGCGGATCGGACAAGTCGCGCCCGAAGTAACGAGACAACGTCGCGAGGTTGGATACGTAAGCTTCC
>DASTTS010000011.1:0-2503 GCA_035760085.1 Pyrinomonadaceae bacterium | reverse complement strand
AGGGACAGTTATGCACTTCTGAAGTCGACTTCACCACCTTTGCGCAGACAGCTTATCAGAATCAGCAGAGTTCTCAGTGGTGTTGGGCGGCGTCAATTTCGATGCTCTTCAGTTACTACAAACATCCGGTAGCTCAGCAGTCCATTGTGCAGTCGCTATATGGAAGGATTGTTAATTTGCCTTCGGGCAACGGGTGGAACATCGCCTCTCGTGTGAATACTTCATGGGTAGACGCCAATGGGAAACGGTTTCGAGCCCAACTCACGGGTGCCTATGATTATGACGCCGGAGTCATGACTGTCAACAATGCAATGTTGGTCAGCGAACTTGATCAAGACCGACCAGTCATTATCGGCACGAGGGGGCATGCGGTTGTTGGTACAGCGGTGCAATATCTCGTGACACCGGCGGGACCATACATTACGGGCATCGGTGTTTTCGATCCCTGGCCCGGCCGAGGTGCACGCGGTCTTGATCCTCGTGAGGCCCTTGCTATGCACATGGGAGGTGATCTCCGATTTCTAGCGACTGTCAGGATCACCTCTGAATAATCAGCCTTACGTATCGCTCATAGACCAGTCATTCGCTGAAGCTCGGCGGGATAGCGCTCACCTTCAACAGTGATCTTTGCTGCGGCGCTGTCGATGTCGCGTAAGTCATCCGCGCTGAGTTCGACTTCGACTGCTCCGATATTTTCTTCCAGCCGGTTCAACTTCGTGGTGCCGGGAATCGGAACGATCCAGGGCTTTTGCGCGAGCAGCCAGGCAAGCGCGACCTGTGCAGGCGTGGCCCTCTTGCGCTCACCGATCGACTTGAGCAGATCGACCAACGTTTGATTTGCTTTCCGCGCGTCAGCACTGAAGCGCGGTAGTATGTTGCGAAAGTCAGTACTCTCAAACGTCGTGCTCTCGTCGATTTTTCCAGTGAGAAAACCACGACCCAACGGGCTGTACGGAACAAAACCGATTCCGAGCTCTTCAAGCAAAGGCAAAACGTCTGCTTCCGGCGTTCTGGTCCATAACGAGTATTCATTCTGGATCGCTGTCACCGGTTGCACTGCGTGTGCGCGACGAATCGTTTCGAGTCCTGGCTCAGAAAGTCCGAAGTGCCTGACTTTGCCTGCGGCGATTAACTCCTTCATTGCGCCCGCTACGTCTTCGATTGGCACGTCAGGATCGACGCGATGTTGATAAAACAGATCTATGTAGTCCGTCTTGAGTCGCTTTAGCGATGCGTCAGCGACTTCTTTAATATGTTCGGGCCGGCTATCGACGCCGAGCCAGGTGCGCTGTCCGGATGGATCGAGTTTGAATCCGAACTTCGTCGCGATTACGACTTTGTCACGAACCGGCGAAAGCGCTTCACCGACGAGCTCTTCGTTGGCGAATGGACCATAAACTTCAGCCGTGTCGAAAAAGGTGATGCCGCGATCGACCGCCGCGCGAAGCAACGTGATCATCTCCTGCTTATCGGGAATGCGACCGTAAGAGGCGCTCATCCCCATGCAGCCAAGCCCGAGCGCCGAGACCTCGAGATTGCCGAGTCTTCGTTTCTGCATTATTACTCCTTTCAGTGTATCCACGATTGTAGCCACAATGAGACGCAAAAAGCACAAAGGATTCTTCTCCTTTGTGCTTTTTGTGCCTTTTTGTGGCTACGTAGTTGTTACGCTGCTCGCGGGACGCGCTCGGGCACGCTCGGTTTCGCCGCAACCGGCGCTTTCGTTGTCTTCGACAAAGCAGACTTGAGTTCGCGCCAGTGGATCGAGATGTCGGCGAACACCAGCGCCAACGCCAGGCACGACCAGATAATCGCCTGCACAATCTCGACTCCGAGAGTCTCCCAGCCGGTAACTCCCATCACGAAACGCCCGGCGATGAATACAAGTGCGAGTGCGTAACTGCGTGTGGCCCACTGCCGGTGCAACGCAATCTTGCGTCTGACCGCAAACAGGAACGCGAGACCAGTGGCGGTCATCAACATTACGGCATCAACACCGCCGAGCACAGTAAACGAGCGCGGCGCGCCCATGCGCTCCTGGTAATACTGAATGTACGCACCGAGCGGCGCGAGCACGAACGCGCCGACGACGTAGAGTCGTCCCATCACGCGGTGTGCTTTAGTGAATCGCTGTCGCAGGCGGTCGGAAAACTGTAAAGGCGCGAATAGAAGTACGATGGCGCCGAAGATGCCGTGTGGGAGTAGCCACCATTTGAACGGCTCATAGTGTTGCCAGGCCGGATGGGATCCATCGATAAGAAACCGTTCGTTGTGATAAAGGACGTAAGTGCTAGCTAGTGCAATCGCGGTAAAGGTAATGTACTTGGCGTTGAGCTTCATAGAGGCTCCTTCTGGAATCGAATCAACCCTCGCAATTGCTAACGCGAAGTTCCTCCGCATTTCGGTTCACATCCGTGTTATCTGTGGTGTTTTTCACGTTCCGCCTTGACACCCGCCCGCATTTAAATAAAATACGGACGTTCGTTTTTATAGGGCGGAATGC
>DASTTS010000010.1:0-8131 GCA_035760085.1 Pyrinomonadaceae bacterium | reverse complement strand
CGCGCAGGAGGAAGGACGTCGCGCCGGAACGTCCGCTGTTCCGAACATCGTTGGCCTCGGCGCCGCCTGCCAGCTCGCAATTGCGGACGACAATCACAAGCTTATTGAACGCCTGCGTAATCGTCTCGAAGACGGCATCCTCGCAAACATTCCGAATGCGCGTCTCAACGGTGCGGCAGATCGGTCCAAGCGTTTGCCAAACACGTCGAACATCTCGTTTGAATACGTCGACGGGCAAAACATTCTGATGCACCTGGACCAGGCGGGCATTTGTGTTTCCACTGGCTCGGCTTGTCATTCGAGCACCCACGAATCATCGCCAACTCTACGCGCGATGAACGTCCCATTCACCGCCGCGCAGGGCTCGATTCGCTTCTCGCTCGGCCGCTACAACACCGACGCCGACATCGACACGACCCTGAGCGTTCTCCCCGCGATCATCGAGAAACTCGCTGCCATGTCGCCTTACGACAAAGAATTGGCTACATTAAGATAGATTGGTGTTCTAATCTGATCTTTGCGCCTTTGCGTCTTTCGTTCGCGCCCTTTGCGTGAAACTTATTTTCCACGCAAAGCCGCAAAGGAAGACGCAAAGACGCAAAACAGCCCTGAATGTCCTATACTATCCACTGGCGACGATCATTTTTCCGAAAGGCCATAAAGACAATAAGAGATGAGCACTGTTATCGAACCTCCTGTTCCGCAGACTGAGAAAAATTTGGAAGAAGTCGAGACTGTAACCATTCGCTTCGCCGGTGACTCTGGCGACGGCATGCAGCTAACGGGCACGCAGTTCACCAACACGTCGGCAGTGGTCGGCAACGACATCTCGACCTTGCCGGACTTCCCTGCCGAGATTCGCGCTCCGGCCGGCAGCTTGCCGGGCGTCAGCGGTTTTCAGTTGAACTTCTCGAGCCAGGACATCAAGACCCCCGGCGATCAGCCGAACGTCCTCGTCGCGATGAATCCCGCGGCGCTGAAAGTGAACCTGCCTGACCTCGAAGACGGTGGCACGCTGATCGTGAATACCGATAGCTTCACGCCCGAGAATTTGAAGTACGCGAGCTACGCGACTAACCCTCTTGATGACGGCTCGCTGGCGGGTTATCGCGTGCACAAGCTGCCGATCTCGACGCTCAACATGAACGCACTCAAGGGCAACGTCGAGCTCTCGCGCAAAGAGATCGATCGTTCCAAAAACTTCTTCGCTCTCGGCGTGCTCTACTGGCTCTACGACCGTCCGATGGACAACACGCTCAACTGGATTCGCACGAAGTTCGGGAAGAGTCCTGAGCTCGCGAAGGCCAACGAGATTGCGCTGAAGACTGGTTACAACTTCGCCGATACGACTGAAGTTTTCACGACGCACTACACCGTCAAGAAAGCGCAGATCGCTCCCGGCAAGTACCGGAAGATCACCGGAAACGAAGCGACTGCGATCGGTTTCATTGCCGCGTCGCGGATCTCAGGTCGCCCGCTGTTTTACGGTTCGTATCCGATCACGCCTGCGTCTGACATCCTGCACGAGCTTTCGCGTCACAAGACTTTCGGTGTGAAGACGTTTCAGGCTGAAGACGAGATTGCAGCAGTTTGCGCGGCGATCGGCGCGAGCTTCGCCGGGCAGATCGGATTGACTGGAACTTCCGGACCAGGCGTCGCTTTGAAACAGGAAGCCATCGGTCTCGCAGTGATGACCGAGTTGCCACTCGTGATCGTTAACGTTCAGCGTGGTGGACCATCGACCGGCTTGCCGACAAAGACTGAGCAGGCGGATTTGTTCCAGGCTGTTTGGGGACGTAACGGCGAGTGTCCCGCGATCGTCGTGGCGCCTTCGACGCCGGGTGACTGTTTCCACATGGCGATCGAGGCCGTGCGTCTCGCGTTCAGGTACATGTCGCCGGTGTTTTACTTGTCAGACGGTTACCTGGCGAACGGTGCGGAGCCGTGGGCGATTCCTCCAATCGAGGATCTACCCAAGATCGACGTCAGCTTTGCCAACGATCCGTCGACGTTCATGCCTTACGCGCGCGACCCACAAACGCTCGCGCGTCCGTATGCGCTGCCCGGCACGCCGGGACTTGAGCACCGCGTCGGCGGTATCGAAAAGCAGCACATCACCGGCAACGTCAACTACGATCCGGAAAACCATCATTTCATGGTCAAGCTGCGACAGGAGAAAGTTGATCGCGCAGTTGCGGACATTCCGTCGTTGGAAGTGATGGGCCAGCCGACCGGAAAAGTACTCGTGCTCGGCTGGGGCTCGACCTACGGCTCGATCACATCGGCAGTTGAGAAGATGCAGCGCGAAGGCAAGAGTGTTTCGTCGGCGCACCTGCGCTACCTGAATCCCTTCCCGCGCAATCTCGGCGAGGTTCTTTCGGGCTTCGAAACCGTCATCGTCCCCGAGATGAACCTGGGCCAACTCTGCACGATGATCCGCGCGAAATATCTGGTCGACGCGGTCCCCTTCTCGAAGGTGAAAGGTCGCCCCTTCCAGATCCGCGAGATCATCCGCAAAGTCGAAGAGTATTTATAAGCCACAAGAGGCACAAAGAGGAAACAAGAAATAATGAGCACACAGAGTAATGGACATAGTGGGAATGGAAATGGGAACAAGCCGCTGACGCCGGTTGTTTCGGCGGAGAGTGAGGCGGGGTCGTCGGTATCCGGGCGCGTGGCGCCGCCGCCGGGACAGTTGAAGAAGGCTGACTTTATTTCCGACCAGGAAGTGCGTTGGTGCCCGGGTTGTGGTGATTACGCGATTCTCAACAACGTGCAGAAGGTGATGCCGGAGCTCGGCATTCCGCGCGAGAAGATCGTGTTCGTTTCGGGTATCGGTTGCTCATCGCGCTTTCCGTACTACATGAACACTTACGGCTTTCACGGGATTCATGGTCGCGCGCCCGCGATTGCAACCGGAATCAAGTGTGCGAATCCCGATTTGAGTGTTTGGGTGATTACCGGCGACGGCGATGCGTTGTCGATCGGCGGTAACCACTTCATCCACGCGATCCGGCGCAATCTCGATCTGAATTACATTCTCTTCAACAACCGCATCTATGGTTTGACGAAGGGTCAGTACAGTCCGACGTCGGAGTTTGGGAAGAGAACGAAGTCGACGCCGGCGGGCACGATCGACTATCCGATCAATCCGCTTTCACTCGCGATCGCGAGCGAGTCGACATTCGTAGCGCGCTCGATCGACATCGACGTCAAACATCTCGGCGCGATGGTCGAAGCAGCGGCGAAGCATAAAGGCATCTCGTTTATCGAGGTCTACCAGAACTGCAACATCTTCAACGATGGCGCGTTTGATTACTTCGCTGAGCGTACCATCCGTTCCGAACGCGTGTTGTATCTCGAGCACGGCAAGCCGATGGTCTTCGGGAAGAATCGCGACAAGGGCATTCGGATGAATGGCGCGTTGCCGGAAGTCGTGACGATCGGTGAGAACGGCATCACCGAGAACGACTTGCTGGTCCATGACATTCACCTGAACGATCCCTCGGTGGCATTCATGCTTGCGCGCATGGAGCAGCCTGAGTTCCCGCAGCCCGTGGGCATCTTCCGCGCAATCGAGCGAGCGACGTACGAAGACATGATGGTCGACCAGATCGACGCGGCCGTGGCCAAGGGCGGCCCTGGCAGTTTGGAGAAGTTGATCAACAGCGGCGACACCTGGATCGTTGAGTAAACTGATCAGAAACGGAAACCGACGCTCGTCATGAATTGAAAGTTATGTGACGTGCGTCCGGGTATCCGGATCGTTCCCGGACTGATCGTATCCGTCACGGGATTGAACACGATAGTATTCATATTGCGACTTTTGAAGTGAATGATCGTGTCGCCCAGATCAAAACGCGTCACGATCCGCTTTGAAGGGTAAAACTCGACTACGCCGCCGACGTCCATCGCGAATGCCGTTAATCGTTTGAACTCAAACTCAACCGGACCAAAGGGAGAAGTAGTCCCGGGAGGCAGAATCACGTCCAGCGCACCACGGCTGTAGCTAATCGCGCCCGGTC
The DNA here is from genome assembly GCA_035760085.1 of Pyrinomonadaceae bacterium. Lineage (GTDB taxonomy): Bacteria > Acidobacteriota > Blastocatellia > Pyrinomonadales > Pyrinomonadaceae > PSRF01. Next base: position 4,106 of record DASTTS010000010.1, on the reverse strand, counting down.
GTCCTTTCGCGAAGATACCCCACTTTTCAAACCGCTTTCCCACTTTCACTCCGCCGAGCACTTCTGCGACGTTTCCGCCGTTGCGACACTGAGAACATTGCTTCGGGAAGAAGTAGCCGGCCGCTTCAAAGCTGAACATTTTATTGAGATTGTAAGTGAAGCGTGCGCCGAGCCCGGGTTCAGTCCGGCGCCCCGGAAAAGACTCACGTTCGAGTGTGGTGAACTCACCAGCGACTTCAAACTTCGGCAGTTCCTCTGACTGGGCCAGCGCTTGCGATTGCATCAAAAAGATCACGGCAAGAATTAGAAGTATTCTGTTCATTGCATCTCCTCGGTTGATGTTTGAGCACACACCTATCCCCGCAAACTGACGTTTGCTGGCGAATAGCAATTAGTTAATTGGGAGACTCGGGAGTAACTGTAGGGGCGGCCCTCCGTGGCCGCCCCAGGGGTGCCACATTGTGTTTCCGAACTGGAGCGCCACGGAGGGCGGCCCCTACAGTTGTGTGTTACGCCGTTTAGTTAAGGACCGTTTTTCGGTAAGAGGTTCTCCATCGAGTCGGCGCCCCCGACCATCACACGCTGCGGCGCGGGCGTCGTAGTTTTGCTGCTGCCCGTCCTGCCCGGCAGAATAAACGTCAATTCTGCACCACGATTGGCCAACGCGCCCTCGATCTTCTCAAACACGTTTGGACCTTTCGTTGTGCTGCGGGGAGGTGAACCTGCCGTACCAAACAGCGGCGTGTAACCGGTGTCGTGAAACACCCAGAGGTTCCACGTGCCGCCATTCGGCAGAATCGACTCGCTTGAAAGCCACTCGTAACGCTCGCCATCCAAAGTAAACTCGATCCTGTTTCCATCGAGCACTGCGACTTTCTCGAAGTCATAACCCTTGCGCGGCACGAGTGAGAAAATAAAACGGCCGCGGTCCGGCACGTAAAACCACAGCAGTGCACCTGACGCACCAATGCGCGACTTGCTTTGGCCCACGAGGTTGCCATTGATCGTGAGGCTGTAGTTCTTGATGGCGAGTGCGACCGCGTCGAGCGTGAAGTCTTTCGGCATCGATTGGAGATTGCTCTCGTGCAGGCTCGCGCGATCGAAACTGACACTGACAACGTCAACTATCTTCACACCGGATTCATTATTGACGAGCAGATCGAGCGACACGGCGTCGCCATCATCCAACGTTTGCGGCGTTGTCGATTTCGGGAACGTCGCAAACGAGCTCCCCGTTCGCGATGGGGTGAAGTCTTTCAGAAAGGTACGACGAAACGCTTCATCAGCCGGCAAAACAGCGAGACTGAATTTCTTCGTGATCGGATCGGCGTTGACCCAAAGGTCGTAGCCGAATACGACGTTATTCTGCGCGTCCGTCAGCACGCGGTGAATGATGCGATTCTCTCCCGCGAACGCCTGCGAATAGAGGAGCGCCGCGAGTGAATTGCTGTCAGGCAAACTCTTCGCGCCGGGCGTTTCGCTCCTGAACGCAACGAACCCGCCATTTGAAACCTGCATGACAAGCTGGCGCTTCGCGGGATTCTGCGCGACTGCGGCGACGCCCAAACAGTGTATGAGGAGCAGGAGGATCCAGATCTTATTTCTCATATGGAGCTCCTCCCTTGATCACGACGAGCTTCACGTCTTCGGCAGGTTTGAACCCGGTGAGACTGGGCGGAATTTCTTCCGCCGGCGATTTTCGTGATCTCGCAAACGTGCTTTCAACACGTGACTCGTTGGTTGAGCGTCGAGAGTTTCTTGCGAACGAGCGACGCTCGCGATAAACCACACGGGTCACGACTTTTTCCTGGACCACCGGAACTTCAACCGGTACGTGCACGATGACCGAAGTTTGAACTGGCGGACGTCGCGAAGCTCGAACCGCAAACAAGCCCAGGGCTGCAAAAGCGAGAATCGTTAAGACCACAAGCGGTACTGGAACGCGAACGGCAGTTCTCACGCAAAGGCGCAATGGCGCAAAGATAAGGCGCAAATCTGAGGCCCGATTCTTCTCTGCGTCCACTTTGCGTCTTTGCGCCTTTGCGTGAGAACTCCCCTCCGACGTCCCGAGCTTCTGCCGGAGTCTCGCATGATAGCCACTCCAGTAATTTTCATCGGCAACGACCTGGTTGAGTCTCCGCGTGATGCGTAGCGTGGCATTCAGCTCGGCGAATTCAGTGCGGCACTCAGCACAGCCATCCAACTCGGCCGCACAATCGACACCATCGAGAACCATCTCGATCAAACGCTCTTTCATTTCCCTGCAATTGTGCATTTCAAAACTCCAGTCAGTATTCATTCGCCAGGTCTGTCAGCGGCTCGGGCGTCTCCGGTTCGGGCGAGAGCCGGGCACGCAGTTTTGCAATCGTCCGCCACACACCTTTCTTAACTGTGCCGGTTGAACAGTTCATTTCGTTCGCGATTTCTTCGTACGACATGCCTTCGTAGTGACGCAGCAAAAACGCCAGTCGCTGCGACGGCGTCAACTCGGCGAGCGCGTTGACCACGCTTCCGAATAAGATTTTGTTGTAAATATTTTCCGGCGACACTGAACTCGATCCAACCAGCTCCCCCGAGTTGTCAGAATCGATTTGCAGCAGTTGAACTGCTGTCGTTTGTCCGCGTCGCCGGAAAAAATTAGACCGGCGATGGTTCAGAAAAGTATTGATGGTTATGCGGCGTAACCAGGTATGGAAGGAGGAATCGAAGCGAAATGTTTGTAGCGCCTGGTAGGCTTTCAACCAAACTTCCTGCGAGAGATCTTCAGCGTCCTGTGGATTTTGGCAGTAATGCGAGGCGAGCAGGTGTATGCGGCGCGCGTAGCGCTCAGCCAGCTCGCAGAACGCGTCGAGGTCCCGAAGCTGTGCGCGTTTGATTAGATCCGCGTCACTTTCAGCCATCGATCATACAGACACGAATCCCGCGATTTAGTTGGCAGCGGTCAGCCCTGATTCTTGCGGTGCTTTCCTGTGCCTACGTTTACAACGGTCGACGGAGCGTTCGTGCTCGGGGTCGCCGCGTTACCCGCGACGTGTTGTTCCGAAGCATCGCCGAACATCTTGTTTGCGCTCTTGCGACGTCCACGCAACGCCGGCGTCTTTTTCATTTCCTCGCGGTTCTGGTCCGGATTACCGGCGAAACCAGTTTGTTGACCACGTGGTTTCGGTGGAATGCCGGCCTTGTGCTGGTCCTTTTTTGCTGTCATTTTTCACCCTCCCGTTTGCGCGTTCGTTTCCTGCCGAGCGACCATTTCAATGCGATCGGCGTTATTAATGTTGTAATGATGACCATGATAACAACTGCACCGAAGATCGCCGAGCTAATCACCGGCTGACTCGCACCGTTCGCCGCCGGTAACATCAGCGTCGCACCGATGCCCGCAAAGATCAGTCCAACCTCACCGCGCGGGATCATTCCCAAGCCAACGGCCAGACGATTGACACCGCGCTCGACCACTCCAAATGCGCAGATCTGTTTCCCAATGATTGCCGCAACTGTTAATGCGAACGCGAGTCCGAGGATGTCGAAGCGAGTGAACAGTCGCAGATCGACTTTCAATCCCATCAACACAAAGAAGATCGGCACCAGGACTGTGCTCACCGGCTGCAACAGATCATTAAGATCGCGCTTGTTCCGTCCGTCGACAGGTTTGTAGTGCACTTCATCGAGAATCAGACCGGCTGCAAATGCGCCGACGATCGGCGCAAGGCCGACTTTTGCGGCCGCCCAGGCCAGAAAAAGACAACACGAAATCGCGAACGTGAGTAAAACGCCTCTTGTTTCGAAGCGCCCGGCACCACGAAGCAAGCGCGGCATTAACAAGATGCCGATCACAATCGCTCCAATTAGAAATGCGAGCGCCTTGACCGTGATCAGTCCGACCTCAATGTATGACAATGCGCCGCCGGCTGCTGTAGCCCTGATCGCACCGGCGACTACGGCAAGAATCAGCAACCCGAGCACGTCATCAATTACTGCTGCGCCGAGAACGATCCGTGCTTCACGCGTCGCCAGCTTGCCGAGATCCTTGAACACGCGTGCGGTGATGCCGACACTCGTCGCACAAAGAGTCGCGCCGATAAAGATGTGCGCGAGACGAGGCTCGT
>DASTTS010000009.1:0-4833 GCA_035760085.1 Pyrinomonadaceae bacterium | reverse complement strand
GGCATTGGATGAAAAGATCTTTCGTAAGGGCACGAATGATTTCAACAAGACGTTTTGTCGTCGTAGGTTGATTGTGCTAATTGCCGTTACCACCGGCATGCGCATGTCAGAAATCTTCGGCCTTAGGTGGTCTGATGTGATGTACAACGAGGGATTGTTGGCAGTAAGAGCAAAACTAAAGGGCGGCAAGATGCGTTATGTTCCGATGCCTCCCGAGCTCGCCGACGAGTTGCGGCGATTTATGCCTCAGCCCGCTAACAATGTTCTTTATATCGCAGGGAATAACCACGAGCAGATCTTTCCTCCGAAGGACGGCGCTAAGGGCGAACGGCAGCGCGTAGAAGGAAGTTTTGAAGACCTACTCGAAAGAGCAGAGATCCAAGACTTTCGCTTTCATGATCTCCGTCACACTTTTGCATCGTGGTACATGATGAACGGCGGCGATCTCTACGAACTGGCGAAGATCTTAGGCCACTCGAATATCAAAATGACGGAACGCTATGCGAAGCTGGCGCGGCAACATATCGCTTGAACCAGCGGCACAGCGCGCGAACTTTGGAAGATCCTTGAACCACAGTGCGCGAACGCCGCGAACGTTGGCTGACGAATGTTCGCGTATTGTTCGCGCGAGGATTTTTGAATGTTTTTGGCTATCTGTAAGTTGTTGAAAGTATTGGTGGCCAGGGACGGAATCGAACCGCCGACGCCGGCCTTTTCAGGGCCGCGCTCTACCAACTGAGCTACCTGGCCAGATGGTTTAGGAAGAGGGCGTAGTATAAGAAGCCGCTCGAATCACTGTCAAATCAAGCAAAAGAATGTCACTCGAACGCATAAGTGATCTTAGTGCCGGAAACGGTGAGGTGTCCCTTGTTCACCATGTTGTTGATGAGGCCAGAAACCTCTTTATCAGAGATCTGCCTGAGGAAGATTCCAGCAATCATGCGGTCCAGTTTTTGGACCTCCCGGGGCTTTGAAGATTTAAGCCGGCGAAGCTTTTCAAGGATCAACTCGATCCTTTGAGCGGGAGTTTTACAGTTGGAAATTTTAACCAGGTGAATATCAGAAATCGTCTGCGCACGGTTAGCGAAGATCTTTTTCGACTTCAAGTGCTGAACGAGTGGATCGTAGCCGCCATCCTTCGAAATGATGTGAAAGTATGCCGTCGGATCAGCGGCGGCAAGCTTGCCAATGTAATACGCAATGTGGAAATCCAGGGCATTCGAACCGTTCCCTGAGATCTTGATGTACTCCACACGATCTCCAAATCGATGCAAGGATGTAACCATCCCATAGGGAACACATCCCTGACTTGCTCCTACAAACACCAGAAGCTTGAAATACTCGTGATCGAGCTGCTCCAGCGAATCGGGCCGGACGTTCTCGAAATCGATCAATACGTAGTTTGTTCTGAAAGGCTTTTGTGATGGTTCAGTCATTGAGATTATCCGGATGGTGGTGTTCCGGTGAGGTCCAGACGATATTAACCGATCCGGTCCAGGCGAGAGAACTATTTCTTCGCGGCCCTCGAAATGTCCCTTTTGGCTATCGGCTCCAGTAGGTTTTTATTCGTTCGGCGAGCATGGGAAAGGGGACGTAGTCGGCACTGCGGCCGGCTTGTCGTAGCTCTGCGACCATGCGCATCGCGCCATCTGCATTTCGCGTGTGAACGAGAATCGTCGAGGCGCGCTGAAGCTCGGGGTTGGAACAGAGCCAACGTGCGACGGCATAACCGGTTCGCTCGTCGTCCGTAGACTCCGCGTTGTAGTGCTCCGGATGCAGATCGTGATCGAGAAAAATCGCGTCGTACGAGCCCGCGCTCAATAATTCCCGCGCCTCTTTCACATTGTTTGCAATATCAATGAAATCACCTTTGAAGCGGGCCGTGAACCAGCGGTGGCGGCGCACGTCATCGTCCAGGAGAAAAACGCGAATGGGATGACGCTCCGCCCGATGCGATTTCAGACCAAGCTTGCTGAGCAACGACTGCCACAAACTCATAGACTCAAACGTTTCTAATCGTAAAACAGCGTGATGGTTACTGCGCGAGCATTATAAGGTATCATCAGGTACACTCGGGTGTACCCAAGGTGATTAAGTTGATAGACGAGACTGAGCTCCGCCCCACGGAGAATACAGAGGTTTGCGCAGAATGCTTCGGCACCGGCACCAAGATCGATCCGGTGAAAGGCGCGATGCCGTGTCCGTGTCGCCGCCCCGATCGCTTCAAAAGATTACAGGTGGCGGCGCGAATTCCTCCTCGCTACGCGCGTTGTTCATTCGAGACCTTTAAATGTGCCCGCGGATCTTCACAGGACAACGCACTGCTCGCATCGCAGCGACTGGTCGATGAATTTCCGGCCGATCGCGGACTCTTGTTTATGGGTCCGACTGGAGTCGGAAAGACTCACCTCGCGGTCGCAATTGTACGCCGGCTAATTGAGAAAGGTGTCCCTGGCGTCTTTTGCGAGTTCGGCTCGTTGCTGAAACAGATTCAGGATTCTTACAACCCGATCTCGAAATCTTCTGAGCTCAAAGTGCTCTCTCCGGTTTACGAAACCGACGTGCTCGTGCTGGACGAGCTGGGCGCGACCATTCCCACCGACTGGGTGCGCGACACGATGTATCAGATCATCAACAAACGTTACAATGACAGAAAATTGACCATACTCACTACAAACTATTCCGACATCCGCGAATCTGACAAAGAGCAGACTTTGGAAGATCGCATCGGCACGCGACTGCGGAGTCGCTTGTACGAGATGTGCACGAAAGTAGTGATGGACGGCGGAGATTACCGGAGAGTTGGTATTTAACTCAGAGGATGCCCAAACGCACTGACATACACAAAATCCTGATCATTGGCTCGGGTCCGATCGTGATCGGCCAGGCATGTGAATTCGATTACTCCGGCACGCAAGCGTGCAAAGCGCTGCGCCAGGAAGGCTATGAGATCGTGCTGGTCAACTCGAATCCAGCCACGATCATGACCGATCCTGAAACTGCGGACGTCACTTACATCGAGCCACTCACCGTTGCTTCTGTCACAGAAATAATTCGTCGTGAACGGCCTGACGCCCTGCTGCCGACCGTCGGTGGACAAACTGCGCTTAACCTCGCAATCGCGCTCGAAGAAGCGGGCGTGTTGCGCGAGTACAACGTCGAGATGATCGGCGCGAATCGCGACGCGATCAAAGTTGCTGAGAATCGTCTGTTGTTCAAACAAGCGATGGACGAAGCCGGGCTGGAGATGCCGCGCGGCGGTTTTGCAAAGTCGTGGGAAGAAGCGAAGCAGATCGTTACGCAAACGGGTTATCCCGCGATCATCCGCCCGTCGTTTACGCTCGGCGGCACGGGTGGCGGCATTGCTTACAACCCGGAAGAATTTGAAGAGATCATCCGTGGCGGGCTCGCAGCGTCACCGATTCACGAAGTATTGATTGAAGAGTCGATACTTGGTTGGAAAGAGTTTGAGCTCGAAGTGATGCGCGACCTTGCTGACAACGTCGTGATCATTTGCTCGATCGAGAACTTCGATCCGATGGGTGTGCACACTGGCGATTCGATCACGGTTGCGCCCGCGCAGACGTTGACCGATCGCGAATACCAGTTGCTGCGCGACATGGCGATCAAAGTCATTCGCAAAGTCGGTGTCGAGACTGGCGGTTCGAACATTCAGTTTGGCGTGAATCCTGAGAACGGCGACATTCGCATCATCGAGATGAACCCGCGCGTGTCGCGGTCTTCCGCACTCGCTTCAAAGGCGACAGGTTTTCCGATCGCGAAGATCGCGGCGAAGCTCGCAGTGGGTTACACGCTCGACGAAATTCCCAACGACATCACACGCAAGACTCCGGCATCGTTTGAACCGACGATCGATTACGTTGTCGCGAAGATTCCGAAGTGGGATTTTGAGAAGTTTCGCGAAGCGGAAGATGTACTCGGAACGCAGATGAAGTCAGTCGGCGAAGTGATGGCGATCGGTCGCACATTCAAAGAAGCGCTATTCAAAGGACTGCGCTCACTCGAAGCTGTCAAACCGCTAAGACTCGAAGATATTTCGGACGACGAGCTGCAACGCAAGTTGGCGCGGCCCAACTCGCAACGCTTCTCCTACATCACTTACGCACTCCAGCACGATTGGCCCATCTCGGAAATTCATCGCCTGTCGCGTATCGATCCGTGGTTTCTCGATCAGTTGCAACAGGTGATGGACATTCAGCGCGATGTCGAGGGATCGAAACTCGAGGACATTTCGGCGGACGAGCTGCGTGCGTTTAAGGAAGTCGCATTGTCGGATCGACGTCTCGCTTATTTGACTGACGTTTCCGAAGACGAGGTGCGCGCGTATCGCAAGAGCCTCGGAATCGTTCCCGTTTACAAACGCGTGGATACTTGCGGCGCCGAGTTTGAATCGCACACGCCGTATCTTTACTCGACTTACGAGACTGAAGACGAAGCTGCGCCAACCGATCGACGCAAGATCATGATTCTCGGTTCGGGTCCGAATCGTATCGGGCAGGGAATCGAGTTTGACTACTGCTGTTGTCACGCGTCTTTTGCACTGCACGAAGCCGGCTTCGAGACGATCATGGTCAACTGCAATCCGGAAACAGTCTCAACCGACTACGACACTTCAGATCGACTCTACTTTGAGCCGCTCACGTTCGAAGATGTGATGAACATCGTCGATATCGAAAAGCCAGAGGGTGTGATCGTTCAGTTTGGCGGGCAGACGCCGTTGAATCTCGCGATGCGTCTGCACAAAGCGGGTGTGCGGATCATCGGCACGTCGCCCGATTCGATCGACCTCGCGGAGGATCGCAAACGTTTCGG
>DASTTS010000008.1:0-3740 GCA_035760085.1 Pyrinomonadaceae bacterium | reverse complement strand
CGACTTGATCGCTTTCGCCAGAAGCGGCGCGATACTTAGTACTTTTATTTTATCCAGCTCGCACGCGTGATCGCGTAGCGGAATCGTATTCGTAACGATTACTTTTTCAATGTCCGACTCGCGCAGCATCTCGACTGCCTTGCCGGAAAACACCGGATGCGTGAAGCACGCATGTATTCGTTCCGCGCCCGCCTCTTTCAAAGCGCGCGCGACTTTCGTCAACGACCCGCCGGTGTCGCACATGTCGTCAACGATCAAACAACTGCGGCCACGAACGTCGCCAACCACGTTCATAACCTCGGCCACGTTGGCCTTTTCGCGACGTTTGTCGCAAAGAGCAAGTTCGGCATCAAGCCGTTTGGCGTAAGCGCGCGCGCGTTCGGCGCCGCCTGTGTCCGGAGCCACCACCGTCAAATTCGGCAACGGGTGGTCCTGATAATAGCCGATAAAAACCGGTGCAGCATACAGGTGGTCCACCGGAATATCAAAGAAGCCCTGGATCTGCGCCGCGTGCAGGTCCATCGTCAGCAGTCGATCTGCACCCGCGACGGTGATCAAATTCGCCACCAGTTTCGCCGAGATCGGAACGCGCGGGCGGTCCTTTTTGTCAGACCGGCCATAGCCGTAATAAGGAATCACGGCCGTGATGCGTTCGGCTGATGAGCGACGAAAAGCGTCGAGCATCACCAGCAATTCCATCAGGTGCGAATCAGTCGGAGGCGAAGTCGGCTGCACGATGAAGACGTCGCCGCCGCGTACGTTTTCATCGATCTGAAAATTGAACTCGCCGTCAGAGAAACGCTCCGGGTACGCTTTCCCCATGTCGCAAGTCAGGTGGCGACAAATCTCTTCCGCCAACTTGGGATTCGCATTTCCGGAAAAGATCTTGATACCGCCGGTGGTGCTCATATCTTTTCAGAGTGACAAGAATTGGCTGGGGCGGGTGGATTCGAACCAACGAATGCCGGTTCCAAAGACCGGTGCCTTACCACTTGGCTACGCCCCAGTATCTGTTTTTCTGTTTGCAGTTTTAAGAGAGCGTAAAAAAAGCGGGAACCCCGAAGGTTTCAGTGCCTCGTAATACTCGACGCGTGAAAGTGTCTCACAGGAAAATACTTGCCATCCCGCTTCACATTTCAAATTATCAATAACACGTTCGCGCATCACGTCGTCGTCGACGATACCAAACACGCTCGAACCACTTCCAGCCAATAAAGCGCTCCGCACACCTGCTGCCAGCAAGGCGTTTTTGGCGCGCTCGATTTCAGGCTCTATCTCAAAGATCACTCTTTCGAAATCATTGCGCGGCTCAGGCCACTGACTGCTATCGCGCGTATAGTGCCGCTCGAAAGAACTTGAAAGAATAGGCATCGCGTCCACTGTTGTCAAGGAACCAGCATTCAACGCAGCGTACGCCATTGGTGTGGAAACGCGCGCGTTGGGAGTGATGATGATCACAGACTGTCGCGGCCCCTCGTGAACCGTGAGCAAGGTGGTGCCGGTACCGGTCCCGACCATTCTGCCGCCGGCCATGAAGAACGGCACATCCGAGCCTAAGCCGCCCGCCAGTTGCCGCCAATGGGGCGATAAAAACGGCGCTTCCCACAATCCGTTCAGTGCAATCAGCGTAACGGCAGCATTCGACGAAGCGCCTCCCAATCCGCCTTGAGCAGGAATCCGCTTCGTGAGTTTGATATCAACTCCGAGCGGCGTTTCCAGTTTGTGTTGAAGGGCAATTGCCGCTTTGACGATGAGGTTCGTTTCGTCTGTTGGTATTCGCGGATCGTCACAAATAAGCGTCACCTTGCCGTCAGTGCGCAACTCAAATTCGAGATCGTCGCAAAGCGAGACCATTTGTAAGACGGTAAATACCTCGTGATAACCGTCCGGACGCTTACCCAAAACTTCTAAATGTCGATTGATTTTTGCGTAGGAAGGAAGCTTTAGAGAGGTCGTGTTCAACGCGTAATGAAAGTCTGTGTCAGATAAACCGAACCATCAGGGGCGACAAAGCTGCCGATAGCCATCGCGCGAAATTCCGAGGAGAGTATGTTAGCGCGGTGCTTCGTGGATTGCATCCACTGCTCGACAATAAATGCTGCCGGATCGTCGTAGCCCTGAGTATAGGCGATGTTCTCACCGAGTACGGAAAACTGCAAAATGCCGGCGGCGCGGGCGCGGTCGCGGAGGCGCAGACCTTCGGGTGTGACGTGTGAGAAATAATGTTGGCGCGACATGCTCTCGGAGTGGATACGGGCCATGCGGCAGATCTCGCCGTCCCAGGTGAGGGCTGACAGGCCGTTCTTCACACGGATGACGTTGGTCTGATCGAAGGCACGTCTTTCAATGTCATTTGGCTCAACCGGAGCGGGTTTAACCGCCACTGGACGGACGGACGTGATGAGCCTGGCCTCCTGCGCAAGCGCAGGCGCAGCCAAAAACACGAGCAAAAGTCCAATAATGGGCAGTCGACGCAGCATAGCCACGTCCAGAGTAACAAACGAGACAAACGAAGTTCAACAAGTTTTTAACCGCGGATTAAGCGGATCGTCAAACCCGATCTTTTTCCGTGAACCGGTAGAGCGCCCGGAGCCAGGAGGATTTGGTGGGGTAGGAGTAGATGAAGACGACGACCGCGATCGCGCCCGCCCAGTAACTGTACCGTTCATTCCCCGTCATCAGCGTCGCGATAAAGCCGATCGCCGCGATTGACGCGCCGAGCAAGGCTATCTGAACTGTGGTTTTCTCGAGTGTTTTTATCAGCCCGGTCACGCCCGCCAGACCCGCGATATCCTGAAGCCGCATGGCCTGAAACTTCGTACGTCGCCAGACGACGGCTCCCAGCCCGAGAATCAAAATGACAATCCTCACGGCGATATCGAGGGGTGGATTGGGCTTTTCGATGAGGTAAGCGTCAGACAGAAACGCAACCACCGACAGGAGAACCGTGGCGACCAGCAGGCCTATCACGGTCGTGGCCGCCGACTTATGCCGTCGTGCTAACTCCGCCTGCGCTTCTGGCGAGGTGGGATCCAACCTGTAAGCCTCCTTAAGGCTTTACAACTGCTGCGGGCGAACCGCCGTTGCCGTTCGCGCCGCTCTTCGACTTCGCATCAGCCGGTGGCGTCGCCGGCTTAATGCTACGCTGGGTCGGCGCATCCGGCGTAGTCAGGGCCGGCAACGTTCCGTTGTAACGGAGCGCCTCGTCGATCAAGTCGGTGCCTTCTTTTCCGTCTTTGCTGATCAAAATGCCGTTCTTGTTGACGGTAACATCGGCCTTGCCCGAAACCTGCTGGAAAAGGTTACCCATGAAGCTCTGCGGTTGGCGCTTCGAACACGGGTTTGGCACGCTCTTGTCAGGGACTGTCGCACCAATGATCTTCAGTTGTTCCTTCGCTTTTTCGTTATACTCGCTTTCAGGAAACTCCGTCACCAGCTTCTGGTAATAACGCGCGGCTTCGTCCGGTTCTTCTTCGGCCTGGAAGGTAGACGCCAGACGGAAGAACACTTCGTCGTTGTACGAGAAACACGGGTACTTATCGACGATCTCCTTCAAACGTGACTGTGATCCTTTCAAACCGCCTTTTCCAGTCGAATATTTCACGTCGTAGTAGAAACGCGCGATCAGCAGGTTGTGCATCGCGAGATTTTCCTGCACTTCACGTAGACGCGCTTCCACTGTCGCTCGTAGCGGACTTTTCGGATACTGCTGAAGCAAGACCTTCAATCGCTGCTCGGCT
>DASTTS010000007.1:0-4351 GCA_035760085.1 Pyrinomonadaceae bacterium | reverse complement strand
TGTTACCGGCGCGGGTGCCACGATTGCGAGCTCAGCGACCGTTAGCGATTCAGTCCTCTGGGACAACGTTGAAGTCGGCGCCGGCGCTCGCATCAACCGCGCGGTGCTGGCTGACAACGTGAAGGTCGGCGCTGATGAAGTAATCGAGAACACCGTCGTCGTACCTCGGCAGTTAGTGGAAGGCAAAAAGCCCCCGGAAAAGGCGCTTTCCGGACGTTTTCAAGGTGAAAGCTTTATCGTGCCATTGTGATACAATCGCGCCGCATCTCGGGCATTTGCCTTTAACCAATTAGATAATGAGTGCTCCAAAACCGGTGATTTCCAACGTATTTGAATCCTCCGCGTCAGATCGACTTGCGAGATTCATCAAAGAGCAAGGAAACGCGAGCACGGAGGTCATCCCCCTCACGCCTGATGCATCGACTCGGAATTATTTCCGCATTCGCTGGAAAAAGCGCACGGCCGTAGCGGCAGTGTATCCGGAGCCGTTCGACCCGGAATTTCATCCGTATCTCGACGTCACGCGCCTCTTTCTCGGCTGCGATATCCCCGTGCCGGAGATCTACGCAGTCGACGGCAATGCCGGCATCATCGTGCAGGAGGATCTCGGCGACCGTCAGCTATTTCATATTTACGACGACGAGTCGGAAGAGCTTTGCGACGAGTACAAGGAAAAGGCCATCGTACTAATCGCGAAGATTCAGAACGCGACCGATCGCGCTTACGAGACACAATCGATCTCGAGCCGGCTCGCGTTTGACGAAGCAAAACTTTCCTGGGAGCTCGACTTCTTCTTCGATCACTACTTCGGCAGCCTGCGCGGTGAGAATTTGCGACACGCTGAAGTCGCCGAGCTAAAAGCCGAATTAAACGACATTGCCGCTGAGCTCTCTGCGACGCCGCGCGTGCTTTGTCATCGCGACTATCATGCGTCAAACCTGATGATCGATAACAAGAAGCAACTCCGTATTGTGGATCACCAGGATGCGCGTATGGGTCCGGCAAGCTACGATCTCGTTTCGTTCCTGCTGGATCGACAGCCGTGCCCGCCGTCGCTTGCTGAGTTACGTGGCCATCGACTGTTCTTTCTCGAACAGCGTCGCTTACTAGGACTCAGCCCGATCGATCCCGACGACTTTGCCCTCGAGTTTAGACTGATGACGATTCAGCGCGGCTTGAAAGCGACTGGCACATTTTCGTACCAGACAGCGGTCAGCGGCAGAGGCGCGGTCTATGAACACTTCATTCAACCCACACTCGAAATCGTTTTGCAGGCCGCTGAATGGCTTGAGAGATTCCCCACACTACGCCGGATGTTAAAGGAACGTATTAACTGACAGACTTGCACGCTCGGTTTCTCGATGACAACTCAATTACACGAAATTGCTTCCGATAACCACACCTATATCAACCAACTTTCAAATCACGTCGGTGCTGAAGTAGTCCTTAAAGGATGGCTTTACAACCTGCGCTCGAGCGGCAAGATCGCTTTTCCGCAACTGCGCGACGGCACGGGTGTGGTCCAATGCGTCGTTTTGAAGACCGCGATCTCGCCTGAGCTGTGGGAACAGTTAAAGGGACTCGGCCAGGAATCGGCATTGCTGATCAAAGGCACCGTACGCGCTGATAGCCGTGCGCCCGGTGGCTACGAGATCGATGTGAGCGACGCTCAAGTGTTGCAGGAGGTGCACGATTACCCGATCACTCCGAAAGAGCATGGCACTGAGTTTTTGATGGATCACAGGCACCTGTGGCTGCGCTCGCGCCGCCAACATGCGGTGCTGAAAGTTCGTCACACGGTGGTGAAGTCCGTTCGGGATTTTCTCGATAACGACGGCTTTACGCTCATGGATTCGCCGATCTTCACGCCCGCGGCGTGTGAAGGAACGACGACGCTCTTTGAAGTCGATTACTTTGACGGTGAAAAGGCGTATCTCACGCAATCAGGTCAGCTTTACAACGAAGCGACAGCGGCCGCTTTCGGGAAAGTCTACTGTTTCGGTCCGACGTTCCGGGCGGAAAAATCCAAAACACGCAGGCACCTGACCGAGTTCTGGATGGTTGAGCCGGAGATGGCGTATGCGACTCTCGATGATGTGATGAGTTTGGCGGAGCGGATGCTTTCGTACATCGCGGCGCGTGTGCTGGAGCAGAGAAGTGAAGAGTTGAAAGTGCTGGAGCGCGACACGTCCAAACTCGAAGCGATCGTGCCGCCGTTTCCGCGTGTGCATTACGACGATGCGGTGAAGATCCTGCATGAAGGATTTGAAAAGGGCGCGATGGAGACGAAGTTTGAATGGGGCGGTGATTTTGGATCGCCAGATGAGACGTACATCTCAAGCCAGTTTGATAAGCCGGTGATGGTCCATCACTATCCGGCGGCGGTGAAAGCGTTTTACATGGCGCGTGATCCGGAGCGTTCGGAGCTTGCGCTTGGTGTTGACGTGCTGGCACCGGAAGGATATGGCGAAGTGATTGGTGGTGGTGAGCGTGCCACGTCGCTCGAGTTTTTGAAAGAGCAGATCGCGTTGCATCAACTACCGCAGGAGGCGTTTGAGTGGTATCTGGATCTGCGGCGGTATGGCAGCGTCCCGCATGGCGGATTTGGGATGGGGGTTGAGCGTTGTACGGCGTGGATGTCCGGGATCGAGCATATTCGCGAGACGATACCGTTTCCGAGGATGTTGTACCGGATCCGGCCCTGAGACAGTTGTTAGACAGGATTAACAGGATTTACATGATGGGAGTTTTGTAGTTATGACTTGTCCGAAGTGTGGTGCGCAGTTACTTGAAGGTTCGACGTTTTGCGGTGCGTGTGGGCAACGGTTGACGCCGGCGGCAACACAGCCGATTGGACGCGGCGGAATTCAAATCGATGAAGACTCGCGCGGCCGTGGTCGTGGTTACGACTATGAAGTATTACATCAACCATCGTTTTCGCTCGCCGTGCTTCGCCTGCAAGCGGAACAATCGATCCAGGCTGAATCAGGCGCGATGGTTTCGATGTCGGCTAATGTAGAACTTCAATCACAGATGAAGGGCGGACTGTTCGGCGCGATCAAACGCGCGGCGGGCGGCGAGTCAGCCTTCATCTCGACATTCACTGCGCGCGGTGGACCAGGTGAAGTAACACTCGCGCCGGGAGCGCCCGGCGACATCGCTGCGATCGAGCTCACGGGTGCGCCGTTCTTCGTACAATCGAGCTCGTATCTTGCGGGCGATGCGAGTCTCACTGTGGATACAAAATGGGGCGGCGCGAAGACGTTCTTTTCGGGTGAGGGATTGTTCGTGTTGATGGTGCAGGGACAGGGGCTTCTGCTCGTCTCATCCTTCGGCGCGATTCATCGCAAGCGCTTGCAACCGGGTGAACGTTATGTGGTCGACACAGGACATCTCGTCGCGTGGGAAGGCACGACTCAATACACGCTGCGCAAGGCGGCGTCTGGATTCTTCCGCAGTATGATGAGTGGCGAAGGTATCGTCGCGGAATTCAGCGGACCTGGTGAGTTGTTGATTCAGACGCGAAATCTTGCGGCGCTTGCAGGACTGTTAAAGCCCTTCTTTCCGAGCCAGGGTGGTGGAAGTGGCGGGTTCAACCTCAACCTGGGTGGGTAATTCCTGTTCATCTTGGAAATCCTGTAATCCTGTCTAAAATGAAACTGAGATGACCACGGAAGCAAAGAGATCTCTGAGCATTCTGGGCGTGCCGCTGGGCTACGGTGCGAGTATGGCGGGCGTCGACATCGGCCCCGCGGCTTTACGTGTCGCACGCATCACGCAGCGCATCGCACGTCTCGGCTACTCAGTTCACGATCTGGGCGACATGCGTCTCGAGCGCCCGCAAACCTTTCCTGAAGTCGACGAAAAGCTCAAATACGTCCGTGAGATCAGCAACGCTTGCGAACAACTTGCGGCGGAAGTTGAAGGAATACTTAAATCCGGCCAACTACCGCTAATCCTTGGCGGCGATCACTCGATCGCTATCGGATCGTTTGCCGGTGCCGTCTCTCACTACAAAAAACAAAACGAGACCCTCGGCCTGATCTGGTTCGACGCGCACGCTGACATGAACACGCCCGAGTCGACACCGTCGGGCAACATTCACGGTATGCCGCTCGCCGCTCTGCTCGGCTACGGCACACCCGAGCTCACGAACGTCGCCGGCTTCGCACCAAAACTCGACCCTAAACTCTGCGCACACGTCGGCGCTCGCGATATCGATCCGGGTGAAAGAGAAATGATCAAAAGACTCGGCATTCGGTTCTTCACGATGCGCGAGATCGACGAGCGTGGTATGAAAGACGTCATGGACGAAGCGATCAAGATCGCTTCACGCGGCACGGCTGGATAT
>DASTTS010000006.1:0-6204 GCA_035760085.1 Pyrinomonadaceae bacterium | reverse complement strand
AATCCGATCCAAAGCGAACGACTGCTGCCTTTTAGCTCCTTGTTCATGAACTTTTCATTCATGATCAGAAATGCACCGAGACCGTGGAAGTCGTTCGTGTTGCGTTTGCGGGCGAAGTAGTAAGCGAGGTCTGCGACGTTTGTGCCTTCGCAGATGTCGGTGATGTTTGTTTGACCGTCTTTGTCGAGCGAGATTTTCGTAAGTACGCCTGCATAACCGCGCTGCACGCCGGCAGTAAATTTCTTCTCGACGTACCCACGATCAACCGCCATCGCAGTGACGTAGGTGTACATACTCGAACTCGACGTCTCGAGCCAGTTCGCAGGATCAGATCCCTTATCGACGACCTGATACCAGAGTCCGGTTTTTTCGTCCTGATAGCGCGCCCACGCTTTCACAAGTAGCTTGAGGTGGCCAACCAACAATGGTTGCATCGGATGATCGCGCGGCAAGAGCTCGAGTACTTCGATGAGTGTCATGCCAAACCAGCCCATCGCGCGGCACCACCTCTCCGCGGAATGCTTTGTTTCCTTGTCGGCCCAGGTAGATTGCCCGCTCTCGTCGTACGCGTGAAACATCAGGCCGGTGGAGGGATCGTAAAGGTGAAGCCAGTAGGTCAACAACTGAAGAACAGCCTCGTCATTCGCGTATTTACTGTCGCCAAACATGGCTCCGTATCGCACCAGAAACGGCATCGACATGAACACGCCGTCGCCCCACAACTGCCACTCGCGACTCTTTCCCGTGGCGTGCCAGAAGCCGTTGTCTTTCGTGCGCGGATAAGTGTCGAAGCGCTTGCGAATGCGGTCAGCGGCGAGCTTGTATCGTGGCTCTTTGGTTTCCTGGTAAAGGAGCAGGAGAAGATTGCCGGGAAGCATGCTGTCGAGGTTGTCGAACTTGATCTCGCGCACTTCGCCCTGCGCATTCGCGCTCCGGACGATGCCCTGATCGTCCACGTGCATGTCCACCCAGTCTTTGATGTACTTGAGGTAACGAGGATCGCGCGTGCGTTTGTAGACGAGATACTGGCCGTAGAGGTAAAGCGATTTGGCGTAGCCCCACGAGCCGAGATCTTTCGCGGTGGGATAGCGCTTCATGGTTGATTCAACCATTGCAACTGACCAGTCGGTCTTGGCGTGAACAGTGAATGGGATTATCAGTAGCGCGATTACTGTAATCAGCTTCATTGGTTGTCCTCGTTTGGTAGACAGGATTGGCAAGATTTTTCAGGATTGACAGGGTCAGTCTTGTAAATCCTGAAAAATCCTGTAAATCCTGTGCTAACTTATCCAGACCAAATACAGATCAGAGTGTACTCGTCAGGCCGATAATGGTTTGACCAATAACACAACTGCGGGAGAGAAGCAATGACCAAGTCTCGTAAAGAGCGTGAGGATCACGATCCGGGCAGGCGCAAGTTTCTGAAAGGCGTCGGCATCGCCGGCGCGGGCGCCGCTATCGCCGACCACTTGTGGAATGAAGCAGAAGCGAAAGAGAAAACGGCTACGCCAGAATCGCTTTCGGGGACGGTGAAAGTCGTTCTCGATGTGAACGGTCAAAAGCGCGAAGCGCAAGTCGAGCCGCGTACGACTCTTCTGAACACGTTGCGCAATCATCTCGATCCTGCTGTGACTGGTCCAAAGCTCGTTTGTGACGTCGGGACGTGTGGCGCCTGCACGGTCTTGCTCGATGGCAAACCCGTTTACTCCTGCCTCGTTCTCGCGGTCGACGCCGCCAATAAAAAGATCACGACAGTTGAAGGTCTAGGCACACCGGAGAATCCAAATGCCGTGCAAGCCGCGTTCGTTGAGCACGACGCTCTGATGTGTGGCTTCTGCACGCCCGGCTTTGTCACGACGATCTCAGCGTATCTGAAAAAGAACCCGAACCCATCACTCGCGGAAGTGCGCGAAGCGTGCAAGGGCAACTTCTGCCGCTGCGGCACCTACCCGCGTGTTTTTGAAGCGGCGCTCGCGGCTGCCAAAGGCTCTCAGGCGTAACAGGTACAACACATGCAACAACAGCAACCACAAGCACAACCATCTCCTTCTCCTAAACCGAAAAAGAAGATCCGCGTGCCGCGTGTCGTCAACGGCGTCGAACAGATGGTCGAGATCGAAGTCGACGAAGACGCCGGCCCAGGCTGGGGACCAAACGACAAGCACAAGCTGCTCAATCATCGCGTCACGCGTGTTGATGGTCCACTGAAAGCAACGGGCGTCGCGAAATACACATACGATCAGCGTCTGCCCGGCATGCTCTACGCACGCGTGCTTCGCAGCCCGCACGCACACGCACGTATCACAAAGCTCGACACCGATGCCGCCGCGAAGATTCCTGGCGTGAAGGCGATCATTCCTGCGCCGCTCACTGAGGTTCGCTTCGCGGGCGCTCCGGTTGCCGCAGTTGCCGCAACGACACCCGAAATCGCCGGCGACGCACTGCGCGCAATCAAAGTCACGTACGAAGTCTTGCCGCACGTGGTCCACGCGCACGTCGCGATGCGACCCGAAGCGCCGAAAGTCGTCGCCGACGAAAACAATCTTCAGGAAAAGGCGAAGAACGGCGACCCGCAAAAAGCCGAAGCTGCATTCGCGAGCGCGGACGCGATCGTCGAGGGCGAATACATCACGCCGCGCATTCATCACTGCTGTCTCGAAACGCACGGCATGGTCGTCGATTATCGCGGCGGCGACTCCGCCACGATCTACGCGTCAACGCAAGGCACATTCACGATTCACGGCGACGCTGCCAAAGAACTCGGCCTGGCTGAAAACGCGGTGACGACGACGGTCGAGCACATGGGCGGTGGCTTTGGGTCGAAGTTTGGACTCGGACTCGAAGGCATGCTCGCGTGTCGCCTCTCGAAACAAACAAAGTCGCCGGTGAAGCTAATGTTTACGCGTTACGACGAGTTTGTGATGGCTGGCAATCGCTCGGGCTCGTGGCAGAAGTTGAAAGCCGGCGTGAAGAACGACGGCACGATCATCGCACTACAGGCGCGACAGTATCGACTCGGCGGCGTCGGTCAGGGCTCGCAAGCCGGTCAGCCATACATCTATCGCATGGGCGACACCTATCGCGAGATCTACGCGCTGCACACGAACGAAGATTCGTCGATTGCGATGCGCGCACCGGGTCATCCGCAGGCGTCGTTCGCCGTTGAGACACTCGTTGATGAGCTTGCTTACAAGATCAAGATGGATCCGGTTGAGTTTCGCAAGAAGAACCTGCGCGATGAGGTTTATCACCGGCAGCTAGACCGCGGCGCTCGTGAGATCGGCTGGTCCAAACGAAATCCGGTCGCGGGTGGAAATGCTGGTCCATTGAAACGTGGAATGGGTTGCGCTGTCGGCACGTGGGGCGGCGGTGGTAACAACCAGTGCAAAGTCGATGTGACGATCTCGCGCGACGGCTCGGTGCTTGTCGCAGTCGGAACGCAGGATCTCGGAACCGGCACACGCACGTACACGAGAGCCATCGTCGCGGAAGAGCTTGGCCTCACGATCAAAGACGTCAAAGAGCGCATTGGTAACTCGAAACTCGGCGCGGCGAATCCGTCTGGTGGTTCGACAACAGCGCCGTCGTTGTCGCCATCAGTGAAAGACGCAGCAATCAAAGCGCGCATGTTGATGGCGGAACGTGTGGCGCCTCTGCTTGGCAATCCGAAACCGGAAGAAGTTCTTTTCGCGGACGGCAAAGTTTCAGCGAACGGAAAGTCGTTGTCGTGGCAACAAGCAGTGGCGGCGTTGCCGGCCGCGGGCATCACCTCGCACGGTGAGTGGCGTGCGGACTTGCAGGCGCGCGGCGTTCACGGTGTTTGTTTCGCTGAAGTCGAAGTGGACGTTGAGACAGGTCACGTCAAACCGATCAAGATGGTCCATATTCAGGACGGCGGGTTGCCGCTGAATCGTTTGACGATGGAGAGCCAGATCAATGGCGGCATGATCCAGTCGCTCGGCATGGCGCTGTGGGAAGGACGCGTGATGGACGCGGATCTGGGCATGCAGCTCAATCCGGGTTTTGGTGATTACAAGTTGCCGGGCAGTCTAGAGATGCCGGAGATGGTGCCGATCATCGACGATGACGACAAACGTGAGGCGGTGATCGGGATTGCTGAAGGCTGCATTATTCCGGCGGTTGGCGCGCTGGCGAACGCGGTTTTCAATGCGACTGGCGTGCGCGTGCGCGAGTTGCTGATCACGCCGGACAAAATCTTGATGGGGCTGATGAATTCAACGGTGCTTAGTCGCGGATAAAGAAGGACAAAAATGAAGACATTCGAATGGACCAATCCAACCAATGTCAATGAAGCGGTGAAGATGCTCACCGTCTCGACGCCAGGTGATATCGATGAGGCGCCGCGCCCAATAGCAGGCGGGCAGGATCTGCTGACGACGATGAAAGACTACACGTCGCGTCCGGTGCGCGTCGTGAATCTCAAAAACATTCGCGGGCTCGATCGCATCACGCTCAACGCACGCGGGCTCACGATTGGCGCGCTCGTCACGTTGAGTGAGCTCGAAGAGCATGCGGGAGTGCGGAAGAGCTTTCCCGGACTTGCTGAAGCGGCGCACTCGATCGCGACGCCGCAGATTCGCAATCTCGGAACGGTTGGTGGAAATCTTTGCCAGCGACCGCGTTGCTGGTACTTCCGGCTCGAGGAAGTCATCTGTTTGAAGAAGGGCGGCTCGGAGTGTTACGCGGCGAGCGGTGAGAACAAGTACAACGCCATCATCGGTGGTGGTCCATCGTACATCGTGCATCCGTCGGATCTCGCGCCGATGTTGCTCGCGCTTGGCGCGTCGGTGACGGTGGTTGGTGCGGCGGGCAAGCGCGTGATTCCGTTGGATAAGTTTTTCACGTTGCCGTCGGAAGGGAATATTCGACGTGAGAACGTTTTGAAGAATGAAGAGATCATTACCGAGATCAGCGTTCCGGCGTCGCCCGTGGCAGCGCGATCGACTTACTTGAAATTTAAAGAGCGGGAGTCGCTCGATTTCGCGCTTGCTTCAGCAGCCGTGGCGGTGCAGCTCGGGGATAATCGCTCGGTGCGTGATGCGCGCATCGTGCTTGGTGGTGTGGCGCCGGTACCGTGGCGCGTGCCGGCCGCGGAGAAGTTTGTGACGGGAAAGAGTTTGACGCCGGACGTGCTCGCCGAAACCGCGAAGATCGCGTTGGCGGATGCGAAGCCGCTCGAAAAGAATGCTTACAAAGTGCCCCTTGCGCAGACGCTTGTGCGACGTGCTTTGGCCAAGGCGGGCGCGGTATAACCGTCAGTCTTTACAGGATTTCAAGATTTTCAGGATTGACAGGAGATCTGATGCCAAACGAATCAGTTGAACCACTGCAATCAGCATTCTGCGGATCGTTGCGTTCGAAAAAGTACTTCATGCTCGATCGACTCGCGACTAGCGCTGACGAGTATCTCGACGCGACGAATCACGTCTGGTGTTGTGAGACGCAGGAAGTGATCGGGCCTGATAATGCGCGCGTCGATCCGGAGCGTTGCGGCCCCGGCCGGGCGTGCTACACATCCGCACTCAAATCCGTATAATGAAATCTGCGGTTGTATTTTCGGGAGGTATGAAGATGCGTAAAGGATTGTTCATCATCGCAGCAATGGTCGTCGCAGTGAGCGCGCTGGTTTTCAGCTCGCAGGCTGAGAATGTCAGTCTTCGTGGAGATTACGTCGAGGTACGCACGGCGAGCGTGTTTGCCGGAGCGTGTCATTACAACGGCGAAGTGGTCACGACCGGGCGCGACGCGATGATGGCGTGGAACGTTACCTCCGGAAAATGGCAAGGCGTGGATCTCACGGGCGTACGCGTCCTCGCGATCGTCAGTGCCGACGCAAACCTCAGCGACGGCAACGCTGCTCGTCAATCCGAGATTATCATCGACGCCAGCGCGTCGCGCACGCAGGCGCTCGCGATGGTCAACGCACTTAAAGAAAAATACGCTGCATCGCTTGGCAACGTTGTCGAAGTGCGCAGCGCGCCGATCAGCTTCGCGCGCAACGGTCGCACGTACGCTGTTGTGACGAACGAGGCCGCGATCAATGTCGAAGCGATGCCGAACGATCTCTGCTGCAAGATGCCGAACCTCGTCTGGTACTCACCGCTCGTCGGCCTCGAGAACAGGAAAGTGGGTTACACGTCGAAAGCGTTGTATTCCGGTAAAGTCGTCGGCGAGCCGTGGTCA
>DASTTS010000005.1:0-3283 GCA_035760085.1 Pyrinomonadaceae bacterium | reverse complement strand
GCGTTTGACGAGCGCATTCATGCAGCGCGTCCACACGCGGGCCAGCTCGCAGTCGCGGCGCATTTGCGAGAGTTACTGCAAGACAGTCAGATCCGCGAGTCGCACCTTGTTAACGATCCACGCGTGCAGGATGCGTATAGCCTGCGTTGCATGCCGCAGGTTCATGGCGCGATTCGCACCGCGCTCGATCATGCGAAACAAGTTGTCGAGATCGAAAGCGGAAGTGCGACCGATAACCCGCTCGTGTTTTCCGCGACTGGCGAGGTGCTATCCGGTGGAAACTTCCACGGCGCACCGCTCGCACTCGTTTTTGACTACGCCGCCATTGCTTTGACAGACTTGATGAGTATCACTGAGCGACGCATCGATCGTTTAGTAAATCCCGATTCGAACGAAGGATTGCCGCCGTTTCTAACGTCGCATCCGGGAATTTCGTCGGGATTCATGATGCTGCAAGTGACGGCGGTCGCGCTTCTGAACGAAGCGAAAGTGCTGGCGCATCCGGCGAGCATCGACAACGTGCCGACTGACGGCGGCAAAGAAGATCATGTCTCGATGGGCATGACGTCGGCGACGAAGCTGCGTGAGATCGTGAAGCTCGCAGAGATGGCGACAGCGATCGAGTTGCTCGTAGCCGCGCAGGGGTTGGAACATCACGCGCCACTCGCACCCGGACGCGGCGTGAAGCAGTCGTACGAGATCGTGCGCCGGCACGTGGCACCGCTCGGGCAAGATCGTGCGATGGCCGGTGATATCGAGAAGCTTACAGCAGCCATCGTGCGTGGTGATTTCGACTCGTTAACCACAGATTAAACTGATTAGGAGCGGATTAATGTCGAATCCATTGGATGATCGTAGAGAGGGCCTCGAAGCGGAATACTTTCATCGCAAGAACCAGGAAGCGATTGAAAAATTGCGCGCGAAGATGAGATTGGCAGCGCAAGCGAAAGAGGCTGGTACCTCTTCGATGAAGTGCCCGCGCTGCGACGGCGGAATTTTGAAAGAGATCTTTATCGAAGAAGTTCCCATCGACACGTGCGACAAGTGCGCTGGAGTTTGGCTCGACTCAGGTGAGCTGGAGAAATTGACGCAAACAGATATTGCACGCTGGTTCCGCAGTCTCTGGCGGTCGATGGAAGAATAACTTTCGATGAGCAACAGAGTCGTTCATGCTCCGCGCGGCGCGCAGTTGAGCTGCAAAGGATGGCATCAGGAAGCCGCGCTGCGTTGCCTGATGAACAATCTCGATCCCGACGTTGCCGAACGTCCGGATGAGCTGATCGTCTACGGCGGCGCCGGCAAGGCAGCTCGCAACTGGGCGAGCTTCGATGCGATTGTGCGCGAGTTACGCGCTCTCGAAAACGACGAAACACTCCTGGTCCAATCCGGCAAACCAATCGCTGTTTTTCGTACTCACGAACACGCGCCACGTGTTCTCATCGCGAATTCAAATCTTGTCGGCGCGTGGGCCAACTGGGAACACTTTCACGAGCTCGAACGCCGCGGTCTGATGATGTACGGTCAGATGACGGCGGGCAGTTGGATCTACATCGGCACGCAGGGCATCGTGCAGGGCACGTTTGAGACGTTTGCCGCGATGGCTGACAAGCAGTTTGCCGGCGATCTTTCCGGCAAGCTGGTCGTGTCAGGTGGTATGGGCGGGATGGGTGGCGCGCAGCCGCTCGCTGCGACGTTGAATGGCGCGGTGTTTCTCGGCATCGACGTCGACCCGAGTCGCATCGAGCGACGTGTTCGCACCGGTTATTGCGACCGTCTCGCACTAACACTTGATGAAGCGCTCGACATCTGCGAAGACGCGCTCGACCAGAAGCGTGCGATCTCTGTCGGTTTGGTTGGCAACTGCGCGGAGGTTGTGCCGGAGCTTGTGCGACGTGGTGTTCACGTCGATGCAGTGACTGATCAAACGAGCGCGCACGATCCGTTGAATGGTTATGTGCCTGCGGGCATGACGCTCGATGAAGCGGCAGAGCTGCGTTCAACTGATCCGAATGCTTATGTCGAGCAGTCGATGGAGTCGATGGCGCGACACGTCGAAGCGATGCTGGCGCTGAAACGTGCGGGCGCGGTTGCTTTTGATTACGGAAACAACATTCGCAAGCAGGCGTTCGATGCTGGTTGCAAAGACGCGTTCGAGATACCGGGCTTTGTGCCCGAATACATTCGCCCGCTGTTCTGCGAAGGCAAAGGACCGTTTCGCTGGGTGGCGCTATCCGGTGATCCGGAAGACATTCGCAAGACAGACGATCTCGCGCTCGAGATGTTTCCTGATGATCGTACGTTAAATCGCTGGTTGCGACTGGCGCGCGATCGTGTTCACTTCCAGGGACTGCCTGCGCGTATCTGCTGGCTTGGTTACGGCGAGCGTGCCGAGATGGGCGAAGCGATCAACGATCTCGTGAAACGAGGCGATCTGAAGGCGCCGATCGCGATCGGGCGCGATCACCTCGACACCGGTTCAGTCGCATCGCCATTCCGGGAAACTGAAGCGATGAAGGATGGATCAGATGCAGTCGCTGACTGGCCCATACTGAACGCGTTGTTGAATACGGCAAGTGGCGCGAGCTGGGTTTCGTTTCATCATGGTGGTGGTGTCGGGATCGGGTATTCGCTGCACGCGGGGCAGGTCTCGGTTGCGGATGGAACTGACGAAGCGGCCAAGCGATTGAATCGTGTGTTGACGAACGATCCCGGTTTGGGTGTGGCGCGGCATGTCGATGCTGGTTACGAGGAAGCTGAAGAAACCGCGCGCGCGAAGGGAATTCATATTCCATTAGCCACGGATTAACACGGAAAAAGACGGATTACGGTGCTTAACTTTGCTATTGACACTGCGCGTGACGCGGGGAACCTGCTGGTCCAAAAACTAGGTACCGCGAAGGTCAGTACGAAGGGCGACATCAACCTCGTTACCGAAGCCGACATTGCCGCTGAAAACCTCATCATCGAGCGGATTCGTTCTTACTACCCGCAACACGGAATACTCGCCGAGGAATCGGGTGAGGCGGTTTTGGTGGGCGGCAAACGGAGTGAGTGGAAGTGGATCATCGATCCACTAGATGGCACGACGAACTACGCGCACGGTTATCCGTGTTTCTGCGTTTCAATCGCGTTGGCGCGCGCGGGGCAGCTCGAGATCGGTGTCGTTTACGATCCGATGCGCGATGAGATGTTTGCGGCGGAACGCGGGCAGGGAGCGACGCTCAACGATCGGAAGATACGCGTGTCGGCAGTGGACGAGTTGAGCGGCGCGATGCTGTGCACT
>DASTTS010000004.1:0-12564 GCA_035760085.1 Pyrinomonadaceae bacterium | reverse complement strand
GATTAACAAGATGTCGAGTGAAGCAATAGTTGAGAATTATCATAAGGATGCGGTGTCGGCGATGCGTGCTTACAAAAAGCTCGCTGAGAAGGCGATCGCGCAGTTGAAAGACGAAGAGTTTTTTGTAACTCTCGATGAGGAAGCAAACAGCGTCGCCGTGGTCATGAAGCACATGGCCGGCAACATGATCTCGCGTTGGACTGACTTTCTCACCTCCGACGGTGAAAAACCGGATCGCAATCGCGACACGGAATTCGTCATTGATGCGCAAACCACGAAAGACGATGTGATCGCTTACTGGGAACGCGGGTGGAAGTGCGTCTTCGATGCGATCGAGCCGTTGACGGTGGAAGACTTTGAAAAGACTGTGCTGATTCGCGGTGAGTCGCACACGATCGCTCAGGCGATCAATCGCCAACTGATGCACTACGCTTATCACATCGGCCAGATCGTTTTTCTCGCGAAACACTTCCGTTCAGCGGAGTGGAAATCGTTGAGCATACCGCGCAATCGCTCGGCGGAGTTCAATGCGTCTTTAATGAAATGAACGCGCAGATTCATCACGTCAACGTTACCGTGCCCAGGTCGCTTGAAGATGCGGCGAAGCACTTTTACGGCGTCGTGATGGCGCTGGAAGAAGTGCCAAAGCCGGAAGGCTCGCGCGGGCGCGGCGGCGCCTGGTATCAACTCGGTTCGATGCAGCTTCACTTGTCTATCGAAGAACCGTTGCGTCAAGAGTGCATCAGCAAGCGACACGTTTGTTACACCGTACGCGATCTCGCGGAAGCTGAGGAGCGGTTTCGGAATGCAGGTGTTGAGATTCTGCCTGATGATTTACCGACACCGGGCTGGTCTCGGTTTTACGTTCGCGATCCCGGTGGGAATCGTTTAGAGATCGCTCAGGCATCCGTGTAATCTGTGGTTAAAAATGCTGGATAACTTAGGAAATTTAGAACGCACTCATTCATGTGGACAATTACGCGCTCAAGACATCGGCAAACAAGTAGTGCTGATGGGTTGGGTCGCAAAACGTCGTGACTTCGGCGAGCTCACTTTCGTCGATCTTCGCGATCGAGACGGCATTACTCAGGTCGTTTTCAACGCCGAAGACGCGGCTGAAGCGCACACGAAAGCTAAAGAGCTGCGTGGTGAGTATGTGATTGCAGTCGCCGGCGAAGTAGTGGCGCGCGCTGAAACCACACGCAATCCGAAGCTTCCGACGGGAGACGTCGAGGTCCACGCTCGCGAGTTGTTGATACTCAACGACGCACGCACGCCGCCGTTTCAACTCGATGCTGCTCCCAAATCGCTCGCGAGTGAAGACTTGCGTCTGAAGTATCGCTATCTCGATCTGCGCCGCCCGCAATTGCAGGCAAACCTGGTTCTCCGTCATCGCGTGACGAACGAGATCCGCCGTTACATGTCAGCACAGGGTTTCACCGAGATCGAAACCCCGATCATGATCAAATCGACGCCCGAAGGGGCGCGCGATTACATCGTGCCGTCGCGAATCTTTCCGGGAAAGTTTTTTGCGCTTCCGCAATCGCCCCAACTCTTCAAACAGTTGTGCATGATCGGCGGTCTCGATAAGTACTTCCAGATCGCGCACTGTTTTCGTGATGAAGACTTGCGCGCCGATCGACAACCCGAGTTCACGCAACTCGACGTCGAGATGAGCTTTGCGACGCTGGACCAGGTCTACCGCTTGATCGAAGGCCTGTTTGCCTCGGTCTTCAAACTGATCAACGTTGATCTGCCGGTGCCGTTTCCGCGCTTCACGTTTGCTGAAGTAATGCGAAGGTTTGGCTCGGACAAACCCGATCTGCGTATTCAAGGACTGGAGTTGCAAGACCTGGCGCAGGCTGTCGAAGGCACTGAGTTTCTGCCGTTCGCGTCAGCGTTGTCGTCCGGTGGGCAAGTGAAGGGAATCGTTATTCCAGGCGGCGCTAATCTCTCGCGCAAAGTGCTCGACGAGTTGCAGGAGTTTGCAAAGCGTTATGGCGCAGGCGCACTCGCGTGGATCAAGCTCGGCGACGAGACCACGTCATCGCTTTTGAAAGCTCTCGGCGCTGATGTCGTTGCGCGAATGGCCGACGTCACAGCCGCGAAGAAAGGCGACGCTGTTCTCATCGTTTCCGGCAAACCAAAGATTGTCGCCGCGAGTTTAGGTGCGTTGCGAAACGAGATCGCGAAACGCGAAAACCTGATCCCGGCAAATACCTACGCACCGCTGTGGGTAACAGATTTTCCCATGTTCGAGTTTCACGAAGAAGATGGTCGCTACTATTCAATGCACCATCCATTCACATCACCAGTCGACGAGGATCTCGAACTGCTGCAAAGAGCGGTCGAAGGTGGAGAAACAGATCTGCTCGCAGATATTCGGACGAAGGCTTACGATCCGGTCATCAACGGCGTGGAAATGGCGAGTGGCTCGATTCGTATTCATCGCCGCGATGTGCAGCGTCTTGTCTTTAAAGCACTCGGCATGAGTACTGAAGAAGCACGCGAGCGCTTCGGGTTCTTCCTCGACGCGCTCGAATACGGCACGCCACCGCACGGTGGCATCGCGCCCGGTATCGATCGTCTGATGATGGTGCTGGCCGGCACTGACAACATTCGCGACGTGATTGCATTTCCGAAGACAGCGTCGGCCGCCGATCTGATGATCGACGCGCCGGGCGAAGTCGATCCGAAACTGTTACAAGAGTTGCACCTGCGAGTCGTGGAAGAAAAGCCTTAGACAGGATTTACAAGATTTGACAGGATTTACATGTTTATCCTGAAGAATCCTGTAAATCCTGTCTAAAAAACGTGACTATGCCGCTGCTTCAGCTCCGTCGTGAACATGTGGACGCCATGATCGCCCATGCTCGCGAAACGGCGCCGGAGGAATGTTGCGGACTCATTGGCGGAGTTTCAGACACGCAGGCCGTAACGCTTTATCGCCTGCGCAACGTCACACCGCGTCCCGAATCAGCCTACGAAGCAGCGCCTGAGGATCTCTTCGCCGCGCAGCGACAGATGCGCGAGCGCGGCGAGGATCTGCTGGCGATCTATCATTCACACCCGCGCGCGTCAGACCCGAGCCCGTCTGAAACCGACGTGCGTCTTGCCTACTATCCAACAGCCAAATACCTGATCATCGGCCTCGGCGGAATCGAGGCCGTCATCAAAGCTTTCTCGATCTCCGAGCGAGAGCATCGCTGGCATCAGGTTGAGTATGAGATCGCAGACTAGTAAGATTGTCGCCGGGTTTGATGGAGACGAAGAAGAGCAAATACGACACTAATCCTCTCGATCCGGACGTTGAACGGAAAGCAGAGGATGTTTGGGGCGACCTCGGCGGCGTCACCCAACAGGTGGGCGGCAACACGCAGCAAGTCGGCAACACTGCAAACGAAAACCCGAAACCTCAGCCGGTCGACGACGCGCGACAAAACGTTTATTCCGAAGCGCCAACTCGTCGTTACGACAATCCTCCGCTCGAGCAGCCGTACCCGTCAGTTTTTGTTCCACCAACTTACGCGCCGCCGCCCGCACAGTATCAGTCGCGACAAAACATTTATCAGACGCCGATAAACAGCCCTTCTTCATCGCGGCCAGTGCTCGGCATCGGTATCCCCGAGAAGTGGGCCACGATGCTGGCGTACGTGCCCGGTTATATCGGGCTTGTTGTAGGACTGCTGGAGTTAATTCTGGTGCCGCGCAACGAGGGGAAAGTTCGCTTTCACGCATCACAAGCCGTCGCCCTACACATCGCGATACTGATAGCGCAAACGTTATTCGGTGCCATCAACCTGCTCACGGGCAGCTCCCTCGGTGGCTCGTTGTTCAAACTGGCCGCCTTTATTTTCCTGATTATCTCGATGATTCGCGTCTGGAAGGGCGAGCCCCATCAGATAACCCCGCTGGCCGAACCGGCTCAATGGTTTAACCAGCATATCGAGCCCCGGAACCGGCGCTAAGCTCATCTGGCATTTTCATTGCATTAAATACTGACCTGATCGGTAAATCGCGAATTTATGCGATATTCACGAAGTGAAACCGATCTTTCGCAAGTGTATTCGCGTTTCGTTTTGGTGCATAACTCCCCGAAAAGGACGATTGCCGGTCCACTTGGCAAATCGCAACCGGCAATGGAGGTAACAAAATCAATGTTTAAAAAACAGACGTTAATTGCGTGGCTAACACTCGTGGCGATCAGCGTGATGCCGTTCTCGGCGCTGGCGCAGACGCAAATCAAGCTTCATAGCAACAAGTACAGTGTTCAGGACGATATTAAACTCGGGCGCCAGGCGGCGCAGGAAGCTGAGAGCCAGTTTCCGTTGCTGCGCGATTCGGAAGTGCAAGGCTACGTGGAGAATGTCGGGCGCCGGCTCGTGTCGGCCATCCCATCACAGTTTCAACATCCTGAATTTCAGTATTATTTCAAGGTCGTCAACGCCAGAGACATCAACGCGTTCGCGCTACCCGGTGGTCCAATGTACGTTAACCGCGGAATGATCGAGGCGGCGCGCAGTGAAGGTGAGATGGCTGGTGTTATGGCCCACGAGATCAGTCACGTCGCGTTGCGACACGGCACGGCGCAGGCAAGTAAGGCGCAGAAGTACAGCATTCTTGGCGGCATCGCCGGAATCGCGGGAACGATACTAGGTGGACCAGGTGTGGGCCAATTGGCCCAGGCGCCTTTTGCCGTCTACCTGCTGAAGTTCAGTCGTGAGTATGAAACTGAAGCTGACATTCTGGGCGCGCAGATCATGGCCCGGGCTGGTTACGATCCGCGTGACCTCGCGAATATGTTCCAGACGATCGAGCGACAAGGCGGTGGCGGCGGTGGGTTCTTGAGCGATCACCCGAGCCCGAGCGATCGTTATGCACGCATCAACCGGGAGGCTCAGTCCCTGCGTGTTGACAGCTCAGCCAATCGCGACTCGCGCGAGTTTGCACGTGCTCAGCAGCGCCTGCGTGGTTACGGGTCTGCGCCATCGATGGCTGAGATTCAGCGTAGTGGACAGCGTTATCCTCAAGGTGAACAGACGGGCAACTATCCAAACAATGCGCCGACGGGCCGCGTGTCGTACCCGTCGAATCGTTACCAGAACGTCTCGATTTTCAACGGTGGCGTGAACGTGAGCGTGCCCAGTAACTGGCGACAAGTTAATGAAGGCAATTCGGTGTGGTTTGTGCCGGAAGGTGGTTATGGCACGTATAACGGCCAGGGAGTTTACACGCATGGCGCGAGCTTTGGTGTAGCGCAAACGAATAGCCGTAACTTGCAGGGTGCGACGCAGGAGATAATCAATAGCTTCGCGCAGGGTAATAACAACTTGCGCTCGAGTGGCGGCACCGGGCGAACTACGCTCGATGGTCGCACGGCGCTCGTCTCGACGCTTACAAACCGCAACGAAGCGACCGGACGTCCGGAGCTTATTCGACTGATCACGACGCAATTGAGGAATGGACAGGTGTTCTACATGGTCGCGGTTGCGCCGCAGAATGAACGCGGGTTTGAGAATGCGTTCGATCAGATCCTTAGATCGGTCCGCATTAACGATTAATTTTTTTACCGCGGATTAACGCAGATCCGCGCGGATCTGCGTTAATCCGCGTTTACTTCTTCTTTGCTTCCTGCCACAACTCTTCCAATTCATCAATCGACGTTTGATCAAACGCCTGCCCACGTTCGTGCAGCCTGTTCTCAATGTATTCAAACCGCTGCCTGAACTTTCGATTCGTTAACTTCAACGCCGCTTCCGGCTCGACCTGCATGTGTCGCGCGATGTTCGTTGCGGCGAACAACAGATCGCCGATCTCTTCCCGCACGCGCCCGTGATTTGCTTCATCGGCCAGCGCCACGTGATCGCGGATCGCCGCCCGCAGCTCGTCGATCTCTTCCTGTAACTTGTCGAAGATATCGTCTACTGATTTCCAATCGAAACCGACGCGCGCTGCTTTAGTAGACAACTGGTGTGCTTCCATCAATGCAGGCGCTTTCGATGAGACGCCGGTGAGTAACGACGTGTTGACGTTCTCTGTTTTACCTGACGCACGCCGCTCTTCGGCTTTCATCGTTTCCCAGTTGAGCAACACGGTCGCTGCATCGTTGGCTTCGACGTCGCCAAACACGTGTGGATGGCGACGCACCATCTTGTCGTGAATCGCAGTCGTAACATCGTCGATCGTGAACTCATTGCGCTCTTTCGCTACCTGCGCGTAGAACACGATCTGAAACAACAAATCACCTAACTCGTCGCACAATTCGCGCGGCCGTCCCTCGCGCGCGTCCTCCACTGCTTCGAACGCTTCGTAGGCTTCCTCGAGCAGCATTGGCGCGAGCGTCGCATAAGTCTGCTCGCGATCCCACGGGCAACCCCCCGGCGAACGCAGACGATCCATAAGTGCTACTAAATCGTTAAATGTGGCAGGCATGACGCTAGTCTAACATTGTGATTTAATAACGCTATGCAAGAAGAGCAACCCACTTTCAAAGTTACCGACCGAAGACTGTTCAACGCTGACGGCAGCCCGCGCGATCTGCCTCCTGAAGAGAAGCCGGAACCGCCGCCGGCAGTCTCAGCGGAAGCCGCCGCCGGGGCCGCCCCGTCCCAAACTGCAGCCGCGCCAACTACGGAGGCTCCTGCGGCTACTGAGGCGCAACCAGCCCCGGAAGAGGAAGTCGCCGCAACTCCAGCAGAGGAGGCGCCCCAGGCCGAAGACGAGTTCACTGAAGAAGATCTGGCCGACGCGCGCGATCCGGCGAGTTTTGTCAGCTTCCTGATGTCGATTGCCTCGAATGCCGCATCTGCACTCGGCATGATGGAGCATCCGGTGACGCACCAGCGCGAGGTCGATGTCGAATTAGGCAAACACTGGATCGACATCCTTGGCATGTTGCAGAAGAAGACTGCCGGCAACCTGTCGCCGCAGGAGCAACGAATGCTCGAAGGACTGCTCGGGGATCTGCGGATGCAATACGTTTCGCTCGTAAATTCGCCGCAGCAAGCGAGAAGATTTAGCGGGAGCGATATCACTGGGGGGAGATGAAGCTCACCTTTTTAGGTACGGGAACCTCCACCGGAGTGCCGTCGATCGGTTGTGAATGTGAGACCTGCATCTCAGACGATCCTCGCGACAAACGTCTGAGAGTTTCAATCATCATCGAACATGCCGGGCGCACCGTGCTGGTGGATACGTCTGCCGACTTTCGCCAGCAGGCGCTACGCTTCGGACTGAAGCAACTCGACGCTGTTCTGATCACACACTGTCACGCTGATCATGTTTTCGGACTCGATGACATTCGTCCGCTGAACTTTCGCTTCGGAGCGCTCAGTGTTTTCGCGAATGAACGTGCATGGGTGGATATCAAGCGGATCTTCAAGTACATCTTCGAGCCGTCGCATTTCGGCGGTGGTCTGCCGGAAGTGATTCCGAATCTGGTGACGCCCGGCGCCGGTTTTTGCGTCGGAAAAGAGCTTGAGATCACGCCGCTCGAGGTGATCCATGGTCGTCTGCCGGTGATGGCTTATCGCTTCAACGATTTTGCGTACCTGACAGATCTCAGCGAGATCCCGCGAGCGACGATGGATGGGCTGCAAGGTTTGGATGTGCTCGTGCTCGACTGTTTGCGTTTCAAAGAACACCCGACACATTTGTGGGTCGATAAAGCGCTCAACTATGTGGACCAGTTGAAGCCGCGCAGAACTTTCTTTACTCATATCGCTCACGACATCAAGCATGCTCGCGATTCCGCGCGTTTACCGGCAGGCGTCGAGTTTGCTTACGACGGATTGGTAGTCGAGTGATTGCCAACACCTCTATGCGTCTCTTTCACGGAACTGACAATGCCGAGATTCAACGACCAACCGTGCTCACGCTTGGCGTGTTTGATGGACTCCATCTCGGTCACCAGTTGATCGTGCGTACGGTTGTCGAGCGCGCGCGTGCGTTGGGTGCAGTGCCAACCGTGATCACGTTCGATCCACACCCGCGCGCCGTTTTGCATCCCGAGTCGGCGCCGCCGCTGCTGCAAACGTTCGATCAGAAGATTGAAGCGTTAGGTGTTCTCGGTATCGAACAGACGATCGTTGTGCGCTTCACCAAAGAGTTTTCAACGATTCGCGCTGAAGACTTTCTCAGCTACGTGGTTGTCGATCGATTGCACGCGAAGGAAGTTTATCTCGGGAAAGGCTTCGCATTTGGGCACAATCGTGAGGGCAATATCGAGTTGCTGAGACGCATGGGTGAGGAGCTGGGTTTCGTTGCGGGCGAGGTGCCGGAAGTCAGACTGCGCGGGTGTCGCGTCAGCTCGAGTAAGATTCGACAACTGCTGTCCGCGGGACAAGTGAACCTGGCACGACGCATGTTGGGCCGCCCGTACGGCGTTGAGGGACGCGTCGAGCGAGGCGCAGAACGCGGGCATACGCTGGGTTTTCCGACGGCCAACCTCCACCCACACAACCGCGTCATACCCCGTAATGGCGTGTACGTCACGGGCACGTTAATTGATGGACAATGGCGGCGAAGCGTGACGAATGTGGGCCTGAGACCAACGTTTGCGGACGCCACGGAACCTTCGGTCGAGACCTACGTAATGAACTGGGACGGTGATCTTTACGGCGATGTTGTGCGTGTAAGATTTTTGTATAGACTTCGCGACGAGCGGAAATTTAGCTCAATCGAACAGTTGAAATCGCAAATAATGCGAGATGTAGATCGTGCGAACAGTTATTTTGAGAGAGCAGGCACGAAGCACATGCTCGCAGTAATTTAAGGCGCCGCGTAGATTTAATAATAATGAGTACTAATCAGGCACTAGTTAAAAGATCTAATGGAAACGGCCTTGCGGTAGCCGGGCAGCCGCCGCCAAAGCCGGCGGCACAAGTGCCACCGCTGACTGAAGAGCTGGTGAACGAGATCCTCGCCGGTCGCGACTTGCGCGGCTGGCTGCGGGCGGCGCGAGTCGCACGTGTGCTCGGACTCTTCTCGCTTTACCTCTTCCTCGACACTTATGAGATCCGGGCAGAGTTCAACGATCGCGCGGTCGCCAGAAAGCAGGAGCTGGCACGTGGTCTCGGACGTAAGGCGAGACTCAAAGCGTGGGCGTCGGCCCAACTGTATATCGCGTTCGATCGGTTCATTCGTGCGTTGCGCTACTTCGTGTTTCGCGGAGCTGAAGGATCGGCGAAGAAACAAGCTCGACTCAAAAAGCAGGCGGTTTGGATGCGCGAGTCGCTGATCGAGCTTGGTCCAACGTTTATCAAGATCGGACAGGCGCTCGGTACGCGCGCCGATCTGTTGCCCCTCGAGTATGTGAAAGAGCTGGCGACGTTGCAGGACCAGGTGCCTGCGTTCCCGACGTCTGAGGCTTTCGCGATCATTGAAGCTGAGCTGGGACGAAGTTTGCAGGAGGCGTACAAGGAAATCGACGCCGAGCCAATCGCTGCCGCGTCGCTCGGGCAGGTTTATCGCGCGCGACTGCACACGGGTCAGGAAGTTGCAGTCAAAGTTCAGCGTCCGAATCTTCAGTCGATCATCTCTTTTGACGTTGCGATCCTGTTTCGACTCGTGAAGCTCACGAATCGATTTTTCCCGAAGGCTAATGAGAACGCGGATTGGGAAGGAATGCTGCACGAGTTTCATTCGACCATCTTCGAAGAGATGGATTACGTCAGGGAAGGGCGGAACGCGGACCGTTTCCGATACAACTTCCGCACGTGGCGCGCGATTCGAGTGCCCAAGATTTACTGGACGCACACGAACACGCGCGTGCTCACGCTCGATTTTATTCGCGGGACGAAGGTGGTTGATTTAGAAGGGCTGCTCGCGAATCGTATTTCTCCGGTCAAGGTCAACCGGATGCTGATTCGCACGTATCTGAAGCAGCTACTCGAAGACGGTTTTTTCCATGCGGATCCGCATCCCGGGAACCTGCTGGTGATGGACAGCGGGCATCTCGCGTTCTTCGACTTCGGCATGGTGGGACGGATCACTCCGCAGTTACAGGCGCAGATGATCGATGCGTTCTTTCACGTCGTCGCCCGCGATGTGAAGGGGTTGGGACAGGACATCATCAATCTCAACTTCCTGAAGCCTGGTGTCGATCCGGAGACGGTGCGGCCGGTCGTCGAGAGTCTGTTCACACACTATCTCAATTTGAAGCTCGGTGAAGTGAACTTCAAGGAGTTGACTTACGACCTTGCCGAGGTGATCTACGAGTATCCATTCCGGCTGCCGTCAAACTTCACCTACATCATGCGCGCGCTGATGACGCTCGAGGGCATCGGCGTCGTCACGGATCCTGGATTTAGTTTCTTCGAGACGGCGAAGCCGTTTGCGAAGGAATTCATGTTGCGGCGTGAAGGTAAGGCTTTCCGCAAGATGATCTTCGACAAGTTGACGGGCCGCGAGAACGGCGACAGCCAAATCGCCTGGTCGCGAGTCTGGAAACTCACCAAGATGGCCGCAAAAATGTATTTCGATCAGCGTTAATGTAGAAACGGGCGGCCACGGAGGGCCGCCCCTAC
The DNA here is from genome assembly GCA_035760085.1 of Pyrinomonadaceae bacterium. Taxonomy (GTDB): domain Bacteria; phylum Acidobacteriota; class Blastocatellia; order Pyrinomonadales; family Pyrinomonadaceae; genus PSRF01. Next base: position 2,038 of record DASTTS010000004.1, on the reverse strand, counting down.
AGTTGTACTCGATCATGCAACTTCGTTGGAGGCGCCTGGTGGACTACAACTGTAGGGGCGGCCCTCCGTAGCCGCCCCTGCCTTATTTGCTGAGTTGGCCGCGAACGGCGCCTTTCGGGAATTCGGAGTTGTGGACGTTTACGTAGTAGTGGCCGGGGTTTTTGATGATGTCCATGATCTTTTCCGGTGCGAGGGGTGCGCACTCCTTCGACGAACCGTTGGCTGGCGGCGCGAGCGTAAGAATAGGCGGTCCAGCCTGGCCGGCGGCACCGGAGTGGATGTGAGCGCCACTCGCAGACGCGATCTTGTCGACCGTCAACTCATAACAGATCTGACTTTTTCCGGGATTGAAGGTGAGCCTGGCCGTACCGGTTCCGTCGGGGTCGCCTGGGCCGGGGACTTCGGCTGCGCCGGTTAACGTGATGTTAATTGGCCGTCCACCCTGCTGATCCTGCGCTGATAGTACGAAACTGAGCCCCGCCACGAAGAGAATCAAAGCAACCAAGCCGAGTGATTGTCTCATTCCACCCCTCCCTGTTTTGGCGTTGAATTGAAGAATTGCGAGATCGAGCGCCGAGAAATTACGTGAGTTCGGCTAAGAAGGCGTGGAGAATCTGTAGCTTTTGTGTGTTGATGAGCAGGAGGTTAACAATCAAAAGCCTGCGTCATCCTGAAATCCTGTCATCCTGTTAGACAGGATTTCAGGATTTACAGGATTTGCAGGATTCAGACTGTTACCTCGTCGGAGCTTTTTCACCGTTTGGGCCAGGGATGTTGAGCCGGTCGCGGAATAGGTTCATCAGCAGCAACGTACCGATTCCGCCGCCGCCTTCAGCTCCGCTGCCGCTCGCCATGACGTCCGGCGTGATGCGAACGCCCTTCTCGCCGATGACCTTCAACGTCTCAACCAGCGCCACACCCTGCGGACCAAGCGCGTTGACCTGTTCGCGATAAGCGACGCCCTGCGCCTCACCCATCAAACGAACCTTCTCGGCTTCGGCACGGCCCGTCTGCTGGATGTAGTGGGCCTCGCCCTCGCCCTCAGCTTTACGCTGCTCGGCTCGTTTGCTCGCGATCTCGACACCGACAGTCGCCGCCATCAGATCTTTCTGGTTGTCAGCCTGCGACTTCGTCTTCTCGAGTTGAATGCGCTTCTCTTCCGCCTCGCGTTGAGCGTTGTACATGTTCTGACGCTGTTCCGCGAGAATCTTCTCGGTCTGCGTCTTCATCAACTCTTCCGGCAGATGAATGTGGCAGATGAGCACGTTCACAACGTCAACGTGATACTTCAACAAGTGCGCACGCACGCGAGCCTCAGCGCGTTCCTGCTCTTCGTGCCGGTTTTGCAGGTACGCCATCGCGGACGACTCTGACGCCTGGTTACGGAAGATCGAGTCGATCAGCGGATGCATCACGTTTTGAATCAACCGTTCGATGCCGCCGATCTTCGCGACCATAAACGGCGCGTCTTCAGGCTTCACACGAAAGACAACACGCACTTCCAACTGCATCGTGAAACCGTCTTTCGAGATCACTTCGAACGGGTTGAATGTGTTAGCAACTTCACCGGCCGTCCATTCCACCGTCTGGTTTGTCGTCGGAATCACGATCGGGCTGATGGCGAGGGTGTTCACGTAGTAACGTCCTGGTCCAACCACCGCTTCCTGAATGCCTCGATAGCCTTCGGGAACGACGTAAGCTTCGTGCGCGCCTTCATCGAGCCGTCGATCAGCCGGATCGCCGGTCATCAAATCAGCTTTGATCTCTTCGACAGTGCGGCGATCGTCCATTACGTCGAGACGAGTTGCAGATTCCTCAACCTGCTCCCTCTCCTCGCGTTCCATCCGTTCACGCACCTTCGCCGCCATCTCGCGTCTGACTTCCTCCGAAGGATCTTTGCCGACGTTCGAGACAACGACCGCGACTTCACCCGGCTTAATCTCCTTGGCTGTTTCAGGGATAACTTTGAACAGCAGCGGATTGATGTAGTAGGTACCGGGTAGCAGGATGTCTTTTTGTGGTCCACGCTGGCCACCCT
>DASTTS010000003.1:0-6657 GCA_035760085.1 Pyrinomonadaceae bacterium | reverse complement strand
GAGCTCGTTTGCGCGGCGGAGTTCGCGCTCCGCGCCTTTCCAGTCCCACTCAAATCGCAACTTGACTCGTGGATCTGAGTCATCCACACTAGTTTCCGGCTGATATCCCCACTCATCCCGGGAGGGCACATCGTCTTCCGGTGGCAGATAATTCGTAGCCAATCTCAAATAACAATCAATTATACCGGCGTATGCCAACGCATAATTCGCGTCAAGCTCGATCGCGTTGCGAAAGTGCCGAATTGCTCGCTCAATCCCACTCCGCGTATACCGGCTCCAGTGATGACGCCCTTCAAGATACGACTGATAGGCCTCAGCATTTTCAGTGTATCGAGTCGTAATTCGTTTCTCTTCGTCACCACTTAATGTCAGCTTCAACGTTGCGACAATTTGCCGCGTAATCATTTCCTGGATTTCGAGCAGGTAGCTATCCCTCGAGTCAAAGCTCTCGCCCCATAACTGCCAGCCTGTCGATGCATCCACTAGCTCAACATCAATCACATTCTGACCCGGCCGGCTCTTGATTTTTCCAACGAGCACCACCTGAGCGCCTAAATCTCTGCCCACCTGTTGCGGATTTATCTCTTTCTTCCTGTACCGAAGTACCGCACTACGCGCCATAACACGCAGTTTGGAAATTCGCGACAGGTTATTGATGACGTTGTCAGTTATTCCCTGAACCAGATACTCCACCTCCGGATCACTCATCACATTCGCAAAAGGAAGAACTGCAACGACAGGCGTGTGATTAACAGCACCAACCGACTCTGGCGCCTCAAGAACACCTGCCGGCGCATTCTCATTTGCGACCACTGTGACCGTCGCGATGAAACGATAGCCACGCCGCGTCACTGTTTCGATGTATTTTGGACCAACACGATCATCACCCAACGCTTTTCGGAGAGCGAAGATGTGCTGCGAAAGGTTGGCTTCCTCGACGAACGTGTGAGGCCAGACCTCTTTCAGCAGCTCATCCTTTTCCACGACGTGCCCCGCCCGGCTGACAAGCCTGACCAATATGTCCGCAGCTTTTAAGGTCAGCGAAACAGTTTCACCCGCACGTTGTAGCAAGCGTTTACTTAAATCGAATTTGAACGGTCCAAATTCGTAGCAGAGATTGTTGTTATGAGGCATAACTTTCTTGAGTATGTATTTACAAGTGAGTTCCCCAAAATAACACTATTCCGTTGTTTCACGCACTACCTGATCGATGCACTTCTGCACGCGAATTTGCAGTTCCTTTCGTTGAGTCGTTCTTAACAGTCTTTTCAATCTCTCAGCTACTTGAATCTTCTCGCCGCTCTCTATGAAGTCACCAACTTCCTCTAACAAGACCAGCAACGCTCGACCAGCCCCCTCCTCGTCACCACACCTCTCCGCGATCTGATAAGCCCCTTCCAAACTCTTCCTCGCATGACTCAGCCGGCCCTGCTTCGCAGCGACAATTCCAGCGGTTGTCATTGCCTCAGCCAATAAGGCTTCACCGTCCGTCTCTTCAAGGGTCCCGACGGCTTGATGGATTACGTCCCGGGCAGCGTCATACTGCTTCGTTTTCAGATAAAGCCGTGCCAGTGTCTCTTTAACTTGTGCTTCCCGAATTCGATCAGACAAACAGGCGAAGAATCGTTTAGACCGCAAGAGGTGATGTTCTGCCGCTTCGAAAGCTCCGACGCTCAAGAGCAAAAAGCCGAAATTGTTATCTGCGGCTGCGTTCTGACGGTGATTTCCGATCGCCTCACACACGTAAAGTGTTTTCTCGAAGTAGAGTTTCGCTTCCGCAGCCCAGTCTTCCACGCCTTCAGACATCATGAGATCCTTAAGCGTTATAGCCAATTCATGATAGCAACGTGCGGTCAGTGAGTCGGCAATGGCTCCCACATTCATTGCCTCGCGGAGTTTGGCCGCAGCGTCAACCAACCGCCCTGAATCCCTTTCAACTGCTCCCCACAACGCGAGACACAACGTTTTGAGTTCAGGCTCATCTTCAGGCAAATCCGATAACGCGTCGGAAAGCATCGAACGTGCGGTATCAAACATCCCTTGCCAGTAATAACAACGTGCTAATTCGATTCGCGCCTCAACCGAGCGCGTCTTTATTCCAAGTTGTTCAAAAAGAGCTATAGAACCGCTAAGGAAAATCTCCGCGTGCTTTTGGCCGTGAGTTACTCGCCTCGTGCTTGCAACACCTGCCAGAAGAGTTCCCAGAGTAAAGAGCAAGTCCGCTGCTGCGTAAGGGTTCAAACAATCCAGCCTGGGCCACTTACCCTCTGTAGACCAGCGCCGCAACATCAGATTTGCAGCGTCGTAATTGCCGCTTGCAATCTGATCACGGGCGACGGCGCATAAGATTTGAACTTCTTCGGTAGGTGTAAGCTGAACGGACGGTATTTGCGATTTGAGCTTTGAATCCCGATCTTTACTGGCAAGACTCTTCCGTCGATGTGACAAAGATTCCCGGTAAAATTGCTTGCTGATTTGATATGCAACGTACCACTGGTGCGCTGAGGGGTAATTCGTTTTCAGTTCATTTGCGCGACGCAGTTCACGTTCGACAGTCTTCCACTCCCACTCGAAGCGTAATTTGATGCGGGGGTCGGGTTCGGATTGAGGGTGATAGGGCGAGGGGGTGGGGAGGTCGTTTTCGGGTGGGAGGTAGTTGGTGGCCAGGCGCAGGTAGCAGTCCACGATCGCGGAGTATGCGAGGGCGTAGTTTGGATCGAGGCTAATTGCGTGACGGAAGTGGCCGATGGCTTTATTGATGCCCGTGCGGGTGTACTTGCTCCAGTGGTAGCGACCTTCGAGGTATGACTGGTAGGCTTTGGAATTTTCCGTATACCTGGCCGTGACGCGCTTTTCTTCCTCACCCGTCAACTCAAGCTTCAGGGCCGCTAAGACCTGACGCGTGATCGCGTCCTGAATCCCTAAAATGTCCTGGCTTTCGGAATCGAAACTCTCGCCCCACAACTGCCAGCCTGTCGACGCATCCACCAGCTCAACGCCGATTACGATCCGCGCGTTCCGCAGGTTGAGTTTTCCAACCAACACGACGGTACTACCCAGTTCATTCCCGGCCTGTTGCGGGTCGACATCCTTCGCTTTGAAACGCGCGACAGCGCTGTGCGACATCACGCGCAACTTCGACACACGCGACAGATTATTTATGAGGTTGTCCGTCAGACCATCGGCGAGATATTCCCAATCCAGATCTTCAGTACTGTTCAAAAAGGGCAAAACTGCAACGACCGGAAGCTGAATTTCTGCACTCGCCGATCGCACGTCCTCGCCGTTGCACTCCTCAGCGACAGCCCGCACGCTCGCAATAAACCGATACCCACGCCGCGGGACAGTTTCAATGTAGCGCGGATCGCCGTGCTCATCGCGCAACGCCTTTCGCAACGTGAATACGTTTTGCGACAGGTTTGCTTCTTCAACAAACGTGTCGGGCCAAACCTCCTTCAGCAACTCGTCCTTTTCAACTACCTGTCCGGCGTTAGTGACGAGTATGCCGAGTATCTCAGTAGCTTTCAGCGTGAGTGCGATCGTTTCACCCGCACACGTGAGTACACGTTTACTTACGTTGAGGTGATAGGGCCCAAATTCGTAACAGAGATTGTGAGGCATGAGTGTTCTTGAGAATTACTTAATAACTCTTTGATTTTCTTTTAAGGATTTCCAGTTGTTGAGTGAGTATATTGCGCCCGTCGTTAAGCGCATTTGCTTTTCACGGGCTGCCAGATTTTAAGAGCAAGTCTGACGAATGGCAAGATCGAGTGGTCCTCGAGTGAGCGTTTGATTTGGGCCAGTTGAGAGAGGGGGCAAAATCAACTGGTAGGACAGGTGGGTGTCCTTTACCGGATCTGGGTACCTCACCCCGACGACGTAGCTGAACCTTGTGCCTCTCGGCGGCTTCGCCCAGCAAGGCAGGTCTTGAGGCACAAGGCAGCGTACGGAAATAACGCCGCCGCTCATCGCCATCCCGAACGTGAACGAAGGCTATCTTTGTCGAGCACGTTCTTCGACTGCTATCCTTCCACGTTCGAGATGTCGCAAAGCAACTCCATACTGAAAGATCGCGTGCGCGCGTTCTGGCAACAGAATCCGTGCGGGACGAAGTTTGCCGATGCGCCGCCTGGCTCGCGCCGGTTTTATGAGCTCGTAGAAGAGCATCGTTATGAAAAGGAGTGGCACATTCCGGCGGCCGCGGGATTTGCCGGCGCGAAAAATCTGAGCGTACTCGAAGTCGGTTGCGGTCTCGGAACTGACGGCGCTCAGTTTGCCAAAGCGGGCGCAAACTACACGGGAATTGATCTCACCGATGCCGCAGTAGATCTAGCCAGACGCCGCTTCGAATTATTCGACCTGCCAGGCAGTTTCCACGTTGCTGATGCGGAAAAACTGAATTTCCCTGACAACTCGTTTGACATCGTCTATTCCCATGGCGTGCTGCATCACACGCCTGACACGGCGGCAGCAATACGCGAGATCCATCGGGTGCTGCGTCCCGGCGGCAAGGCAGTCGTCATGCTTTACCATCGCGATTCTTACAACTACCGCGTCAACATCTCGATGCTGCGCCGCGCCGGCGTGAACCTGTTGAAATGGAACGCAGGCGTCAAACTGGTCCACCTGCTGACGGGTGAAGCAGAAGACAGCCTGCGCGAACACGCCCGACGGTTAAAAGATCAATCTGACTACTTAAGCTCAGAAGAATTCCTCAGCAGGAACACTGACGGCGCCGGTAATCCACTCGCCCGTGTCTATTCGCGAGCCGAAGCGCGCGAGCTCTTCAAAGATTTCGCACACGTAGAACTGCGCACTTACTTTCTCAACAAGCGCTGGTTGCCGCTGCTCGGTCCAATCCTGCCGCGTTCAGTCGAGTCGCAACTCGCATCGCGTTGGGGCTGGCATCTTTGGATCTATGCTACAAAGGAAAAATGAAAAACTTTCTCGTAACTGGCGGCGCCGGCTTCATCGGTTCTCATCTCGTTGATCGACTGCTCTCGACTGACGTCACGCGCGTCGTAGTGATCGACGATTTCAACGACTTCTACGATCCGTCGATCAAACGTGAAAACATCCGCGAGCACCTGAAAGATCCGCGCTACAGCATTCACGAAATCGACATCCGCGACGGAGCCGCACTCGAGCGAGTATTCAACGAAACGAACTTCGATTGCATCGTTCACCTCGCCGCGCGCGCAGGTGTACGACCATCACTTGCAGAACCGCAGCTCTACAACGAAACAAACATCAGTGGCACGTTGAACCTGCTCGAACTCGCACGAAAGCACAACATCAAACAATTCGTCTTCGGCTCGTCATCGTCTGTTTACGGCATCAATGCCCACGTACCCTTCAGTGAAGACGACCCCATTCGCCAACCGATTTCACCGTACGCGGCCACCAAAGCCGCAGGCGAACTTCTTTGTCACACCTACTCGCATCTCTACGGTTTGCGCTGCGTGTGCCTCCGCTTTTTCACCGTCTATGGCCCACGACAGCGCCCGGATCTCGCGATCCACAAATTCGCAAAGCTGATCAGCCAACGTAAACCAATTCCCGTTTTCGGCGACGGCACTACGCGCCGCGATTACACGTACGTCGACGACATCATCGATGGCGTAGTCGCCGCGATCCACTACGACCGCAGCAACTACGACATCTTCAACCTCGGCGAATCGCGAACTGTTGAACTCAACGAGTTGATTTCGCTGCTCGAAAAAGAGCTCGATGCGCACGCGATTATCGAGCGTCAGCCGCCGCAGCCCGGCGATGTGCCGCAAACCTACGCCGATATTTCCAGGGCGCGAGCCTCGCTCGGCTACGACCCGAAAACGCAGATTGAAGAAGGCCTGCGCCGCTTTGTCGAATGGTTTAGGATGAGAGGTTTGTGAAAACTGTTCTACAATGTCGTCCGGTGCATGCGCCTGCGGACGCGCAGAACGTCCAAACTAGCCACTCATGAAGATTCTCGACGAACAGGAACAACTAAACGAAGACCGGATAAGTTTACCCACTGATTCACCTGATATTTCCGTTTTTCTTCCGGTTTTCAATGAAGAACCCAACCTTCTGCCGCTGCACGCGAAGCTCGACGAAGCGCTGAAATCACTCGGGCGCTCGGCGGAAATCGTTTACGTCGATGACGGTTCCAGTGACGGCAGCCTGAAAATCCTGCGCGAGATCGCTCAACTCGATCCAAGAGTACGCGTCGTTGCGCTGCGGCGAAACTACGGCCAGACAGCGGCGATGGCGGCGGGGATCGATGCCGCACGAGGGAAAGTTCTGATTCCGATGGACGCCGATCTCCAGAACGATCCGGCTGACATCGCGCGTTTGCTTGATAAACTCGACGAGGGTTACGACGTTGTCTCCGGTTGGCGCAAAAATCGGAAAGACAAGATGGTCACTCGGAAGATACCTTCGATGCTCGCGAATCGTTTGATCTCGTGGATCGGCGGTGTGCCGCTGCACGATTACGGCTGTTCGCTGAAAGCTTACCGGCGCGAATCGCTCGAAGACGTTCGTTTGTACGGCGAGATGCATCGCTTCATTCCGATTTACGCGGCGTGGGCCGGCGCGCGCGTGACGGAAATTCCGGTCGAACATCACGCCCGCACGATGGGCCAGTCGAAGTATGGATTGTCGCGGACGATC
>DASTTS010000002.1:0-3477 GCA_035760085.1 Pyrinomonadaceae bacterium | reverse complement strand
CAACAATCAACTGACCCTCCGTCTCTCCATCGGCAACATCCGCACCACCGAGCAACACGTGCGTGATGTTTGGGAGCTTCTTAACGAGCAGTTGCGGTTACTTCGATAGAGTGTATAGTTCCTCAAACCTCACCAGGAGCTCCTCACATGAACGAGAACCAGATCGCAGCGGCGGTCGTCGATGCCGCATTCAAAATCCACACCACGCTCGGACCCGGTTTGCTGGAGTCTGTCTACGAAGCCACGCTTGAATACGAACTTAAAAAGCGTGGCTTACGTGTCACTCAGCAAGTCGCGCTTCCCGTTTATTATGAAGAAGTCAAACTCAACGTCGGCTTCCGCATTGATCTTTTGGTCAATGAGAAGGTAATTATCGAAATCAAATCCGTTGAAGGACTTGCGCCGATTCATAGGAAGCAATTGGAAACTTACCTTCGTTTGATGGATCTACGTCTCGGCTTGCTAATCAATTTCAACGTGGAGTTAATCAAGCATGGCATACAGAGAGTGGTTAATCGACTGGCTGACTAGGACAAGTTTTTCTCCCGCAAAGGCGCAAAGGCGCAAAGGTGAGTTCAGGCATGTTTACTCCTTCTTTGCGCCTTTGCGCCTTTGCGGGAGAAAACTTCTTCTACTTTTAGTGGTGGCTGTAATTCCTTGCTACGCCCAGTCCCGGTTGCCTATGAGGCCCGCGGATGTGGTCAAGATCGCGAATGTCACCGATGCGCAGATTTCACCGAATGGGCAGTGGGTGGTCTATACGGTTTCGACCGTCGATGAGGAGAAGAATGTCAGCACGTTGTGGCTGATGCGGGTAGGGTTCGAGGCGGTTCGTTCCGGCCCGCGGGCGCTGCTGCCGTCGGGTTGGAATGCTGCGACGCCGCGCTGGTCTCCCGATAGTAACTCGATCGCGTTTCTCTCGAATCACGATGAACAGGACGGGCTTTGGCTGATTAAAATCGAAAAACTCGAGAAACCCGAGCCTCGCTTCATCGCGCCTATCACAGCCACCAACTTCTTCATCACCTACGCCGGTGAATCCTTCTCGTGGTCCCCGGATTCGCGCCGCATTGCGTACATCTCCGCGAAAGCCGAGGCGCCCGCCAATGACGACCCGCGCGTGATCGATCGCATCCAGTACAAGTCGCGCACGTCGTTCTCCGATAACAAACGCACGCACGTCTGGTTAGTCGATGTCGAACGGCCCACACCACAACAACTAACATCCGGCCTCTTTTACGATCACGCCGTCGACTTCAGCCCACGCGGCGACGAAGTCCTCTTCCTCTCGAACCGCGAACCCGATCCGGACGCCAACAACAACTCCGATATCTTCGCTGTCGATCTCAACGGTCAAACACGACAGCTCACGCAAACACAGGGTTGCGAGTACAGCCCTGTCTGGTCGCCTGACGGAAAGTCGATCGCTTACACCGCTACGTCACGCGAAGTCACAACGATCGACAGCGTCGCTGAAGACGCGCACCTCTACGTCATCCCGGCCGCCGGTGGCGGAGGCAAACAACTCGCGACTGAACAGGATCGCCGCGTGCGCAGCCCGTACTGGTCACCCGACGGTCGCTCGATTATGTATCTCGCGAACGATCGCGGTTACACGACGATCTTCAGGACAAATGTTGACGGCGGTCGCGTCAGTCGCTTCTCACTATTCATACTCGATAACGAACTAGCCGGAGGCTTCGACAACGGCGACTCGAAACAGCGCACCGAGTCGAGCTCGCCTCAGGCACTCGTGCGGCCGTTTCAGATCACGAGCTTCAGTTTCAGTAACAGATCGCAAACTATAAATCGCGGCAACGTCACGGAGTCTGCATACCCGTATGTGATGACGATGGGAAACGCGTTACAGCCGGGTGAGCTGTGGGCCGGTCTCGGCAGTTTCGTGCCGTTGCGACGTCTGACCACGCACAACGATTCGCTCATGCGATCCGTCCGCGTGATCGCTCCGGAAGAGTTTACGTTCGCGAGTTTTGACGGCACGCAGATCCAGGGTTGGTTGATGCGCCCGCCACAATGCACCAGCGATCGCAAGTGCCCGCTAATACTGAGCATTCACGGTGGTCCACATGGAATGTATGGCTGGTCGTTCAACGCGACGTTTCAGGTTTATGCGGCGCGTGGCTATGGCGTGCTCTATCTGAATCCGCGCGGTTCGAGCGGATACGGGCAGAAGTTTTCCGACGGCACGATCAACGAATGGGGCGGCGGCGATTACAAAGACTTGATGGCCGGAGTCGATGAGGCGCTGAAGCGAAACTCGTGGATCGACCCGGCGCGCATGGGCGTCACGGGCGGTAGTTACGGCGGTTTCATGACGAACTGGATCATCACGCAAACGCCGCGGTTTCGCGGCGCAGTGGCGGCGGCGAGTTTGAGTAACCTCGTCAGCTTTTATTCGACGTCGCTTTACCAGGATCTGATTCACGCGGAGTTCGGCGGTTTTCCGTGGGACAACTTCGATGTGCTGTGGCAATGGTCGCCGTTGCGTTATGTGCGGCAGGTGCAAACCCCCACGCTCTTCATTCACGGTGAGAACGACAACGACGTACACATCACCCAGGCCGAAGAAATGTTCATGGCGCTGAAGCGCCTCGGCGTGCAGACAGTCTTCGTCCGTTACCCGCGCGAAGGGCACGGGTTACGCGAGCCGAAGCACCGTGTTGATGCGCTGGAACGGACGATTAGCTGGTTCGATCGGTATGTTAAATAGCAGCAAAAAGCTATAAAAAGAGATGGATCAAGGCTTCCGGTTTTGGTCCTGCCTCACGTAATATGTGCTCGAGACGTTGAAAACAGATTCTGAACAGATCAAAAGGGTACTGGGTCGTTGTTTGAGACTACGTTGTCCTGCCTGTGGCGAGTCCCCAATCGCCACGCGACCGTTTCACATCCGCCATCACTGCCCAAACTGCCTCGCGCTTTTCAAGCGTGAGGACGGGTTTTTTGTGGGCGCGATCCTGGCGAACGTCGTGACGACCGAGCTCGTGATCCTGCTCGTCTGCTTCTTTTTCCTGCTAATTATCGGCACGAGTTACGAAAGCGTGCTGGTGCTGCTGTTCATAATGGCGCTGATTTTCCCGGTCGCCTTTTATCACCACAGTTGGAGTCTCTGGCTCGGATTCGACTTCATCGTCGAGTCACTGCCGAAATTTGATCCCACAAAAAGGCACAAATAGTTCCTACCCGACAGGTTAGCGGTCTTAAATTGAACGATTTTCTCTGCGTCCTCGGCGTATCTCAGTGTTCTCTGCGTTAACGGCAACTCAAACGCAGAAGGCGCAGAGATACGCCGAGAACCGCAGAGAAGATTTTCAATTAAGACACCACGGGCGGGTTCTATGTTTTGCGTTTTATAACGCTTTGTGGCTATACTCCGGTGAGTTTGCCCGCCTGTAAGTCCAAAAACAGGTTCAGAGCATAAGTGAACTTGCTCCCTGTTAACAGACTGCGCCGGCG
>DASTTS010000001.1:0-9985 GCA_035760085.1 Pyrinomonadaceae bacterium | reverse complement strand
CGTGTCGGTCATCAGGTTGCGCAAGTCGGCGATGTTGTTGCCGTCGCCGCCGAGCAACTGATCGTAGCGTTTTCCGTTGTCCTGCTGGTTGCGCGCGTAGCTGAAAAGAAGCTGTGTGTTGTCGTCGAGATTGATATTCGTACGAAGGAGGCCGCCGTATTGCGTAAAGCCTGTGTCGGACAGTCGGGTGCCGAAAATGTCAGACGGAAGGCCGAGAAAACGTGTGACCGCGGCGTGGTAATCAAGACCGTCGGCGGGCCGGAGTGTGCTGATGCGGCGGCCGTTCATGTTGAGCAGAAAGCCGTACTTGCTCGTGCCGTAAGTGAGCAGCGCATTGCCACCGGCGCCGTCTGTCGGCGACGTGTAGAAGATGTTTGTGTGACCGTGAAACTCGCTGTCAGGACCACCGTATCGCGGCGCCTGCGAGATGAAGTTAACGACGCCGCCATGCACGTCTGAACCGTATTGTGAGCTGTTTGGGCCACGCAGGATCTCGACTGTCTCCAACGTCGATGGCTCGATCAAACTGAAGAACGTGCCGACACCACCGCGCTGTGCACTGGTCGTATAGCGAACACCGTCGACGTAGACTGCGACGTTTCGTCCGGTCAGTCCACGTACAAACACTGCGCTTAGCGAGGGGCTCGTACGCTGCAAGTTGACGCCTGTCTCTTCGTCGACAACCTGGGCCACCACTTCCGGCGCACGCTCTAAGATCTTGCGCTCGGTGATGATGTTGACCTGTGTGTCGACTTTGCGCGTGTCCGCGACGAGTCCGGCTTCGGCTGTGATCGTGACTTGTTCCGCGAGCGGTGTGAGCTCAAGCACGACTGCGACTTGGTGCGTGTCGCCTGGCGTCACGCGAACCGCCGCGCGATACCGGACAAAGCCGGTGCCTTCGACGCTGAGCTGGTAGTCGCCGGGCTTGAGCTTTTCGAGCGTGAAGCTGCCTTGAGCGTCAGTGGTGGTGGCGGCGATTACCGCGCGATGTGCGTTGAGCAGCGAAACACTCGCGCCACTCACAACCGCGCCGTCAGGATCTTTGACCGTTCCGGTGATTCTGCCTTCAGCCTCCTCCGCCACCGCCATAAACGGCATTGCGAAAGCGAGAAGACAGCACCTCAGTGCTGCAAATACTTTATTCATACCCCAGAATCAGAAGTTTTGAGATAAATCCAGGTTGGACTGTAAGGCCGCGTCCTAACTACTACCAGCCGTCGTAGGCTCTGCGGTTCTCTGCGTATCTCTGCGTTCTCTGCGTTAAAGCGCCATTTCAACGCAGAGATACGCAGAGAAATCTGAAATTAGGGCACTACTCGTCGTAGGCTTAACTCAGGACGACGACGACGTGTTCGACGAAGTGATGAACGGTGGCGAGGACGTGTGGGCGGCTCTCGATGGTCACCCCGGCCACGACAAACAGGGCGAGGACGAGCCACGGGACGAAACGAACAATTGAGGCATTACTGACGAGCTGGCGCGGATCGGTTGCGGCGAGCTCAACCAAACGCCGTACTCTGACTTTCACACCAGGCGAATCTTCGCTGAGAAACGCAGACACCGCAGCCGGTATCTGCTGGCGCTGTCCATTCGGAATCATGCGCGCGATCCGCACCAGCGCCGATGCCAGGTTCAACGCGACGAACGAGCTCTGTTGTGCTGCGTGTTCGTCAGCCGCAGACTCAGACGCCTCGCTCCATGCGCGGTCTAAAGATCTGCCGCACGGTATCAACAAAAGCGCGGCGCGACTGACGCGCATCACCGAGCGCTTGAAGTTGTCGTGAGCAGCAAGGTGTCCACACTCGTGCGCGACCGCAGCCGCAAGCTCTTCAGTGCTCAACGACTCGAGCACATGATCTGCGATAAACAATTTCGGACGAATCGCACCCACAACGGCGATGATCGGAAACGAGTGTTGCAAGACATACGTCGGAACGCTGATCCCTTCGAGATCGATGCGCGTCGAGTTGGCAAACCAATCTTTGAGAAGGGCACGTGTCGCCAGCCACGAACGAATGCCGCGCGAGATCGCGAGGCCCACACCGATCGCCGAAAGCGTTGCGAGCAAGCCGAGTTTCCAACTCACTGATTCTCCGCTCGCATGTGGCTCGTAAATCAGATACGACGGGATCATGAAAGCCGCTATCGCCACGATCGCGAGCACCGGCGGACCGATGCGCATCACGAAAAGCACCTCGGCGCGCGTCCGTGCGGAGCATTTGCGAAGCAGCGGCCGGCATAGTCGTCCCACACCTGCGGCAATCATCGTCGCGGTAGCGTTGATGGTCAGCAGTAAAGCAAGGACGAGAGTTATGCCGAGAAACTCGTACATTTAGCCCTTCCGCCGGAACTCGCGTTTCTTTTCCTGAACGAGGCGATCGAGCTCGTCGAGCAGCTCGCGATCTCTTTCGCTGATGGTGTCGACGATGCAGGCAAGCACCGGCTCGACGCCGTCGGCGCCATGACCGAGCAGGCCGTCAACTACGTCTTCTTTGATTCCGCGGTCGAGATCGTCGCGGGAGACGACGGCGGCGTAGACAAACGCGCGTCCGTCTTTGCGGCGCTCGAGCAGTTTCTTTTTATAGAGACGATCGAGCGTGGTCATCAGAGTGGTGTAGGCGATTTGCTCGTCGAAGGCGCGATGGATGTCGCGCACGCTGACTTCGCCAAGGCGCCAGGTTTCTTCCATGACCTGGCGTTCGAGTTTGCCGAGAGCAAAGCAGGCGATTTCGCGCGGGCGGCGAAATCCACGTAGAAGAAAGCGAGAGGTGGTCATATCGAGGGGCATTGTAACGCGGATAAACGCGGATTGAAAACGCGGATTTGGTGCTTGAACGGTGTCGGGTTATTATTGCTGGTTTTCGACTACGCTCGATTCGTGTCTGTATGCCTGAAGAAGCAATTCAAGTAAAAGGAGCCCGCGTTAATAACCTCAAGAACGTCTCGTTCACGGTTCCCATCAACCAGATGACGGTCGTGACGGGCGTGAGCGGGTCGGGCAAGTCTTCACTCGCCTTTGACACGATCTACGCCGAGGGACAGCGCCGCTACGTCGAATCGCTCTCTGCTTACGCACGCCAGTTTCTCGAGCGCATGGACAAACCCGATGTCGACGAGATACACGGCATCGCTCCTGCAATTGCCATCAGACAGAAGAACTCGACGCGCAATCCACGCTCGACTGTCGGCACACAAACCGAGATTTACGACTACTTGCGACTGCTGTTCGCACGCGTTGGGCAAACTTTCTGTCGCGTCTGTGGACGACTCGTCACGCGCGACTCGCCCGACTCGATCGCCGACGAAGTGCTCGGCGACCTGGCTGAAGGCACGCGCTTTTACGTGCTCTTCCCCGCATCCGCGGGCTTGAGCGAAGCAAACCGTGAAGCGTCAAAGAAACGGAGCCGCAACTCGCGACAATGGGTTACGGCGCACCTGATGAGCCTGATGCAACGAGGTTTCACGCGTCTTTTCTTCAACGGCCAGACGATCGATCTGCAATCACCCGACGACTACACGCGCAACGACTTCGAAGATGTTTACGTGCTTGTCGATCGACTAGTAGCGCGCGCGGACATTCGCCAGCGGCTCGTCGATTCACTCGAGATTTGTTTCTCGGAAGGTCACGGCACCGCGCTGATCCAAACAGCCGACAGCGAACCGAAACGCATGTGGTTCTCGGAACGTTTCGAGTGCAAGTATGACCACACTGTTTACGCGACGCCGGAACCGCGATTATTCAGTTTCAACAACCCGTTCGGCGCGTGTCCGACGTGCCAGGGTTTCGGAAACACGATCGGACTCGATCTCGATCTCGTCATCCCGAATCCGGGTTTGTCGTTGAAAGACGGCGCGATCGAGCCGTGGACCAAGCCGCAGCACGATTGGGCCATGCAGGAGCTGAAGCAGTTTTGCCGCTCCGAAAAGATCTCGATGACCGTGCCCTTCAATCAGCTTTCGAAATCGGACCAGCAGGCAATCATCGAAGGTCGCGGCGACTGGGGCGGCGTGCGTGGCTTCTTTGATTGGATGGAGACGAAGAAGTACAAGCTGCACGTGCGCGTCTTCCTCTCGAAGTATCGTGGCTACACGTTGTGTCCTGATTGCGGCGGCGGGCGTTTACGACAGGAAGCGCGCGACGTGCGCGTCGGCGAGAAAACACTGCCGGAGACGTGTTCGCTTTCGATTAAGGACGCAGCCGAGTTTTTCGACACGCTCGAGCTTTCGACCGAGCAGGCCGCGATTGCGGATCGAATTCTTTTTGAAGTACGACGACGTCTGCGGTTCATGGTCGAAGTCGGACTCGACTATCTGACTTTAGATCGGCTCGCCTCAACGCTCTCGGGCGGCGAAGCACAGCGTATTCAACTCGCAACGAACCTCGGCTCGTCACTCGTCGGCGCGCTTTACGTACTCGACGAGCCATCAATCGGACTGCACCCGCGCGACAACGATCGTCTGATTCGCTTGCTGAAGAACCTGCGCGACATCGGCAACACGGTTCTCGTCGTCGAGCACGACGCGGAGATGATGCGATCTGCGGATCACATTCTCGACATCGGCCCGGCAGCGGGTGAGCTCGGCGGACGCGTTATGTACGAAGGCGACTTCAAAGGTCTACTCGCGGACGAGACTTCCCTCACCGCGCGCTACCTGCGTGGCGACGCCGAGATCAAAGAGCCACGCCAGCGCCGTACGATGCAGAAGCGTCGCATCAATATCCAGGGCGCGGCCGAACACAACCTCAAGAATATCGACGTAGAGATCCCGCTGGACATGCTCGTGTGCGTCACGGGCGTGAGCGGCTCCGGAAAGTCGACGCTCATTCACGATTGTCTTTACGCGGGATTCAAGAAACAGCGCGGTGAGTGGCAGGGACACGTTGGCGCGTTTCAAAAACTCGAAGGCGGGAATTTTATCGACGACGTGATCCTCGTCGATCAATCGCCAATCGGCCGCACGCCACGCTCGAACCCGGTGACGTACATCAAGGTTTACGACGCGATTCGCGAAGTATTCGCCTCGACACGCGAAGCACAAGCGCGCGGTTTCGATCCGTCACACTTCTCTTTCAATCTTCCCGGCGGGCGCTGCGAGGTTTGCCAGGGCGATGGCACAGTCACGGTCGAGATGCAGTTTCTCGCAGACGTCGAGCTAGTGTGCGAAGAGTGCAAAGGCACACGTTTCAAGCAGCAGATTCTCGACATTCGTTATCGCGGCAAGAATGTACACGAAGTGCTCAGCATGACTGTGCGCGAGGCGATCACGTTCTTTCGTGAAGTGCCGAAGATCACGAACCGTTTGCGCGTGCTCGACGACGTCGGTCTCGGCTATCTGCGTTTGGGCCAATCAGCAACAACTCTTTCCGGCGGCGAAGCGCAACGAATCAAACTCGCGGCCCACCTGCTCAAGCGCACCGGCGCGAAGACGCTCTACATCTTTGACGAGCCAACCACCGGTTTGCATTTCGACGACATCAACAAACTCCTCTCCGCGTTTCGCGCGCTAATTGACGCGGGCGGCTCGTTGCTGGTAATCGAACATAATCTCGACGTGATCAAGACCGCCGATCACATCATCGATCTCGGCGCGGAAGGCGGCGATGCGGGCGGTTACGTTGTCGGCATCGGCACGCCCGAGGAGATCATGAACATTCCCGAGTCGTATACAGGTCGGTATTTGCACGACTACCTTGCGAAGTCAAACGGCCACATCAAATAAGATCCCGCTCCGGCGACGACTGCTTTACATCGGATTTATCTACGTCGTTTTCCTGCTGCTGTTGTTGTCAGTCGAGGGCATCACGCGCCTGTCAATGGAGCGCGTCGAGAGTCTCGACATGTTCGTGAACACGCCGCAGCAGAAGATGCAGGTCTCCGGCACGCAATCAACGATCTTCGAAGGCGATCCGTTATTGCTGTGGCGACTGAAACCGAACCTGGACCACGAGTACTGGGATTTCACCAGCGTGTCGACCAACGCGCAGAGTTTTCGTGCTGACTATCCGATCGGTGCAAAGCCTGCGGGGACGGTCCGGATCGTTTGTCTTGGCGACTCGGTGACGTTTGGTTATCGCGTGCCGCCCGTGTGGCCGGAGCGTCCGAAAGAGTACGACCCGACGTGGCAGCCGTATCCGATGCTGCTCGAGCAGGAATTGCGCAAGGCGAATCCGAACCGGCGTATTGAAGCGTTTCCGATGGCGGTGCCGGGCTACACGAGTCATCAGGGTTTGGCGTGGCTCAGGCGTGATATCGGTTACTTGAAGCCGGACGTGGTGATTGCGAGTTTTGGTTGGAACGATGCGAGTTTGAGTGATGTGCCTGATCGTGAAGCGATCGACACACGCTGGTGGCCGGTGGCGATTCGTTGGCTGATCGATCACAGCCAGGCGTTTGCACATGCGACGCGCTGGTTGAGATCGCGAAATACGGTGACGCCTGTGGTGCGTACGCCAGTGCCACGTGTGTCGCAGCAGGAATACGTTGAGAACTTCAAAGCGATTGTTCAACTGGCGAAAGATCATGGTGCGGCTGTAATCGTGATCGGTGCGCCGTATCGCGACCGCACGACGAACCCGTCCGAGGCGCTGTTGATGACGCAGTATCGCGCGTGGTTGAAATCAGACATGCAGCAGAGCCAGACGCCGTATCTCGAGATCCTGGAATTAACGGAAACGGCGGGCAGCGTAAACGAGGGATTCTTTGGTGAGCTGATTCACCCGAACCACATGGGGCACAGGCTGATGGCGTCAGAGCTCCTGGAACTAATGTCCAAACAGCACCTGCTCGGCGATTTGAAGGTTCCCGAGTTTGTTCCTTAGAATCATTGTTGGAGAACACAGATGACACTGACTAAACAGATTGTCGCGGATCTGACGGCCGCCATGAAGGCACAGGACGCGGGTCGCACTTCGACGCTGCGCATGGTGAAGGCGGCGATGATGAACCGGCAGATCGAGAAAGGCAGCGAGCTCGATGACGACGACATGCAGAAGCTGCTGCGCTCACTCGTGAAGCAGCGCCGCGACTCGATCGAGCAGTACGAGAAAGCAGGTCGACAGGAGCTCGTCGATAAAGAAAAGGCTGAGATCGATGTGATCGAGACTTACCTTCCGCAGGCTGCCTCACAGGAGGAGATCGAGCAAGCCGTAAGCGCTGCGATTGCCGAAACGGGTGCGAGTTCGATTAAGGATATGGGCAAAGTAATGAAAGCTGCGCAGGCTGCACTTGCCGGGAAGAACGCTGATGGGCGGGTGGTTAGTGAAGTTGTAAAAGGCCGGTTAAATAGCCTGTAATGTAGCGGTAAATCGTAGACAGGATTACAGGATCTTCAGGATTTACAGGACTCGTTGAGCGGTTGCTTGCACGTGGCTGTTTCCGTATAATTCACAGCTTGCTCGAAGGCACGGGGTCTTGTCCGGTGGGTTTCGCGCCCACTTTTTCTTTTGGGGCAAGAACCGTCAGAAGGGTGACATGGGAAACGAGTCGATTGCAGAAAGGGTTCAGGAACTAGCTGAACGGGTCGCAATCGATCATGGCCTTGAGCTGGTGCACGCCGAGGTAGCCGGCCCCGAGAACAAGCCGATTGTTCGTATATTCATTGATAAGCCTCAAGGTGTCACCCACGAGGATTGCTCCGAAGTAAGCAGTCACCTGGGCACGATTCTGGACGTGGAAGATTTTATTCACGCGTCCTACACCCTGGAAGTATCGTCGCCAGGTCTCGAACGAGGCCTTTACAAACGCGCCGACTTCGAACGCTTTGCCGGTAGTAATGCGAAGATGAAAACGCGCCAGCCAATTGACGGCCAGCGCAATTTTCGGGGTCGTTTGCTGGGAGTCGAAGGCGACGACGTGCTTTTTGAGGACCGAACCAGCGGGCAGGTGCGGGTTCCTCTGGACTTGATCACGAAGGCGAATTTAGAGGTAGACGTAAGCGAGGACTTAAGACGTTCAGGGCAGTAGTTTGGAACACGGATAACACAGATGAGTTCATCGATAGCACAGAATATCGAGGCACTTTGCCAGGAGCAGGGTATCGACCGCGACCTAGTCATAGAAGCGATGAAGGAAGCCGTTCGCGCGGCTGCCAAGAAACAGTTTCGGTCCGGTGAAGACATTCAAGTCGACTGGAATGCCGAGACAGGGATCGAACTGTCTGCTTCCAAGGTCGTCGTTGATGAAGTGGAAAACCCTGCCACCGAACTCTCTATCGACGAAGCGCGCGAGCTCGCCGGCGACGAAGTCGAACTCGGCGACGCCCTCCTGTTGCCCTTGCCGATGGAAGAACTGGGCCGCATCGCCGCCCAGACAGCCAAACAAATCCTGTTTCAGAAAGTCCGCGACGCCGTTCGCAGCAACGTCTACGAGCAGTACATCGACAAGATCGGCGACCTCGTCAACGGCTATGTCAAACGATTCGAGCGCGGCAACATCATCGTTGACCTCGGCAATCTCGAAGCGATTCTGCCGCGTTCGCAACAGTCGCGCGGCGAGCAGTGGAACCAGGGCGAGCGCATCCGCGTCGTCATAAACAACGTGTCGAAAGAATCAAAAGGACCGCAGGTGGAAGTCTCGCGCACGTCGCCCGAGCTTTTGCTGCGTCTTTTTGAAATGGAAGTGCCCGAGATTTACGACGGCACTGTCGTGATCAAATCTGCCGTACGTGAACCCGGCGAGCGCGCCAAGATCGCAGTCATGTCAAACGAGCGTGACGTCGATCCAGTCGGCGCCTGCGTCGGTATGAAAGGCTCACGCGTACAGGCAATCATCCGCGAGCTGCGCGGTGAGAAGATCGACATCATCGAATGGTCCGACGAGCCTTCAGTTTTCGCCGCGAATGCGCTTTCACCCGCGAAAGTCAATCAGGTCAGAATCACCGACATCGAAAACCGCCAGATGGAAGTCATCGTCAACGAAGATCAACTCTCGCTGGCGATCGGCAAGCGAGGACAAAACGTCCGTCTCGCTACGAAGCTGGTGGGCTGGAACATCGACATCCGCAGCGAAGAAGAGATCAAGCGCGAAGTCACCGAACAGATGGGCGCGCTCATTGCTTCCGGCGAGGCAGTGCCGCTCTCCGCTATCGAAGGTGTCACGCCGCAACAGGCTGAAGCGCTCGCCGCACACGACATCAACGATATCGACGCGCTCGCGCAAACTACTGTCGACGACCTCGTCGAGTTCCTCGATCTGAGTTTGGACGAAGCGGAAGTGATTCTGGAGGCTGCCAGGGCAGTCACCGCTTTGCGCGATCGCAGTCTCGGTGAAGAAGGCGGTGAGGTTGAAGAGCAACACGCCGTGTCCGCCGAGTTCGACGAATCGATGGATGAAGAAGTGGAACCATCACTGGAATCGACTGCCGACGGTTACGACGAAGCAGTCGAGAACGGTGTTCCCTTCACTGCGGAAGCGGAAATCAACGCCTGGGAATCAGCGGATCCCGTGGCGATGACGGAAGCCGAACCCATCCGGGCAGACGAGATTGCTTTGCAGGAAGCAGGTCGCGACTTGCGGCCTGACACGATTACGCCATCTCCTGACATAACTTCATCGGGTGTCGAAGCATTCGAACACATCGACGAAGTTGTACAGGAGTTGGAAGACGAAGAACTCGCTTCAGAGGCTTCGGCCGAAGAAGAAGAAACATCGGCTCCCGCAGTTTCGGAAGAGACTGCATCAGGCGGGAGCACAGACGACGATGAGAACCACTGATGCAGTCACATAGTAACAACACAAATCCGGTCTCTTCGGGCCGTTTGTGTTGCCCGCATAGCCCCTGCTGTCAGGCGCCGAACTTCTGATCGACGCTGAGGGTTGGGCATGCGGTGCCCAATCACTTAGGTCGTCAGGACGCAGCAAGAAGCGTCGAGAAGGAGTGCATGACAGTTTCCTCTAAAGTTCGTATTTACGATCTCGCCAAAGAATTAAAGCTCGACACCAAGCGACTCATCGAAGAGGTGCGTCGTGAAGGTGTGGACGTGAGC